>JAJYQY010000043.1 GCA_021794385.1 Pseudomonadota bacterium
CTTGTCTGGCGGCCATAGCGCAGTGGCACCACCCCTTCCCATCCCGAACAGGACCGTGAAACACTGCAGCGCCTATGATAGTCGAGGGCCTCCCTCCGCGAAAGTCGGTCACCGCCAGACTCCTATTGAGTCCATCAACCCCGCCTGAGTATCTGGGCGGGGTTGATTTTTATGGGCATTCTGTTATTCTTAATAAAAGTGGGCCGAGTGCCCGCTTTTTTGTTTCTTCAGCGGGGCGTGACGAGAGTGGAAGAGCGACTGTACAATGCCATTGCGCAGCAGGTGGCGGCATTGGATTGCGAGTTGGTGGATGCGCGCATGACGCGCGTGGGTCGGGCTGTGGCGCTGCAGGTCTTCGTGGATCGCCAAGGTGGCGTCAACATCGACGACTGCGCGGCAGTCAGCCGCCACTTGAGTGCCTGGCTGGACGTGGAGAATCCCATCCCCGGACATTATCGTCTGGAAGTGTCGAGTCCCGGAGTGGACCGGCCCCTAAAGAAGGCTGCAGACTTCCAGCGCTTTGTGGGAGAGCAAGCGCATATCGAGCTGCGCGCCGCCGTGGATGGGCGCAAGCATTTGCGCGGCGCGTTGTTGGCAATGGATGGGAATATGGTCGTCATACGCGAACCGGATGGTGAGCGGCGCATTGCCCTGGCGGATATCGCCAAGGCAAAATTGATTCCCCAATGGTAATACGACGGATACAGCGGAGAGGAGTAGGTGCATGAGTCGTGAGCTTCTTTACCTGGCGGATGCCGTCGCCCATGAGAAAGACATCGATAAAGAGGTCATTTTCCAAGCCCTGGAAGCATCCCTGGTGTCAGCGTCGAAAAAGAAATATGGCCAGGATTGGCATATCGCGGTAGCGATCGACCGTAAAACCGGCGAGTTCACTACGCGACGCTTGTGGCGGGTGGTGGCCGACGAAGCCGAAGCCATTGACCCCCACCTGGAAATGGCCCTCAGCGCAGCGCGCCAGAAATCTCCGGACGTGGAAATCGGCCAAGTAGTCGAGGAGGTCCTGCCGCCGGTGGAGTTCGGGCGCATTGCCGCGCAGACGGCCAAACAGGTCATTGTGCAAAAGGTCCGTGACGCGGAGCGCGACCGCATTGTCGCGGATTATGCCTTGCGCAAGGGCGATATTATCAGTGGGCTGATCAAGCGGATGGAAAAGGGCAACGCCATTATTGACCTTGGTCGGGCCGAAGCGGTTTTGCTGCGCGAGGAGATGATGCCGCGGGAGGCCGTTCGTCCGGGCGATCGCATCAAGGCGCATCTGAAGGATGTGCGGCGGGTGCAGCGCGGTCCCCAACTCTTTTTGTCCCGCATCACGCCGGAGTTGCTCATCAAGCTTTTCGCCCTGGAAGTGCCTGAAATCGGCAACGGCTTGATAGAGATCATGGGCGCGGCAAGGGACCCCGGGTTGCGGGCGAAAATTGCCGTGCGCTCCCATGACCCGCGCATCGATCCGGTGGGGGCCTGTGTGGGCCTGCGCGGGAACCGGGTGCAGACGGTCATTAACGAATTGAAGGGTGAGCGCGTCGATATCGTGGTCTGGTCTGCAGAGCCGGCCAATTATGTCATCAACGCCCTGTCGCCGGCCGAGGTGTCCAGCATTGTAGTGGACG
This sequence comes from Pseudomonadota bacterium, assembly GCA_021794385.1. Lineage (GTDB taxonomy): Bacteria > Pseudomonadota > Gammaproteobacteria > Acidithiobacillales > Acidithiobacillaceae > Acidithiobacillus_B. The sequence goes on from JAJYQY010000043.1 coordinate 1,629, forward strand.
AAACCACCCACAGCATGGATGTGGTGGTGGAACAGGATCAACTATCCCTCGCCATCGGGCGGGGGGGGCAGAACGTGCGGCTGGCCAGCCAACTGACGGGTTGGGCCATCAACATCCTGACCCAGGACGAGGCGGTGAGCAAGCGCGCCGAGGAAGAGGCCGGTTATCGCCTGCACTTCGTTGAAACCCTCGGGGTTGACGAGAATCTGGCCAATCTGCTGGTGGAAGAGGGCTTCACCTCCATCGAAGAGGTGGCCTATGTGCCGGCGGCGGAAATGATGGAAATCGAGGGATTGGATGAGGATCTGGTGGGCGAGTTGCGGCGGCGGGCGCGTGACGTCCTGCTCAACCGGGCTATCGCCGAGGAAGAGCAGGTGGCGTTGAGCGAGCCCGGCCAGGACTTGCTGAACCTGAAAGGTATGGATAAAGGGCTTGCGCATTTGCTGGCAAGTAAAGGTGTGGTAACGGCCGAAGACCTTGCGGAGCTGGCAGCGAGTGAATTGTGCGAAATGGCTGGTGTGGACGAGGAGCGGGCCAAAGCGCTCATTCTTGAAGCGCGAGCGCCCTGGTTTGCTGACACAGACTCTGGTGGCCATGCGCATAATGCATGACAATCAAGGGCTGGGAGAGAAGAGATTATGACGGTAACAGTCGCCAACTTTGCTGCGGAATTGGGTTTGACGGCGCCGCGCCTTTTGGAACAATTGCGCGCGGCCGGGATGGAAAAGCAGTCGCCCGATGATCCGGTTTCGGAGGAGGATAAGGTTCGCCTCTTGGGATTCCTCCGGCGGACGCATGGTGAGGAGGGGGGTGGCGAGCTGCGCAGGATCACCCTGAACCGGACCAGCACTACCGAGGTCAAGCAGGCGGTAGGTGCGGGTAAGTCACGGACCGTGCAGGTAGAAGTGCGGCGTAAACGCACCTACGTCAAGCGAGAGGCCGTCGCCGAGCATGCCGTTGCGGAACCTGCGGAAGCTCCGGGGCAGGCCCCGGAGGCGCCGGCAGTGGCCATTCCTGCCGTAGCGGGCATGGTGGAAGTCAAAAATGTGACGCAGGCGCCAAGCCCGGAAGGGGATGAGATCACGACGCCGGAACCGGGCACGATTCCTGGAGAAGCGGTAGTTGCGGAGGCGGTGGGGTTCGTGGCTACCCCGGCCGAAGCGGAAAAGGAGCCGGTGCCGCAGCGGGAATCCCATCCTGCCAGGGCGGCAGCAACGGCCGCCAGGAGCGGCCAGGAGCGGGGGCGTGGCGCTCCTCCGGCTGTATCTCCTCCGTCTGCAGCAAAGCCCGCACCCCAGGGCAAGGCCAAAAAGCCAGCGGCGCGAGCCGTGAGCGAGGAGGCCGGTAAGCGCGGGGGTGTCAAGCGCGGAGGACGTCGTGAAGGTGGCGTCATGGACGCAGAGGCGATGGCCCGGCACCGTAAGGCCCCAGACCGGCGGAAGGGGAAGGCGGCGCCGGGTGTCACCGATTGGGGGACGGCTCCGGTCATCCGAGAGGTGGCGGTACCCGAAACCATTACTGTGGGTGAGTTGGCGGGGCGCATGGCGATCAAGGCCGGCGATGTGATCAAGGCTATGATGAAGATGGGGGTGATGGCCACCATCAATCAGGTCATTGATCAGGAGACGGCGGCCATCGTGGTCGAGGAGTTGGGACACAAGGTCAAGATGGTGGGAATGACCAGCCCCGAGGCCCTGTTGGCCGAGGAAGGAGCCATGGAGACGCCGGTCATGGGCCGCCGTCCGCCCGTGGTCACGGTCATGGGTCACGTGGATCACGGCAAGACGTCCCTGCTGGACCGGATCCGCTCGACGCATGTGGCGACTGGGGAGGCTGGTGGTATTACCCAGCATATCGGTGCCTACCATGTGGAAACGCCCAAGGGTACGGTGACCTTTCTCGATACGCCGGGCCACGAGGCCTTCACCGCCATGCGGGCGCGGGGGGCGCAGGCTACGGATATCGTGGTCCTGGTAGTGGCCGCCGATGATGGTGTCATGCCGCAAACCATCGAAGCCGTTCATCATGCCAAGGCGGCGGGAGTGCCCATCGTTGTGGCGGTGAACAAGATCGACAAGCCGTCCGTGGATCTGGAACGGATTCGTCAGGAACTGGCGGGGCACGGCGTGGTGCCGGAAGAATGGGGCGGTGACAGCCAGTTTGTGAATGTTTCCGCCAAGACCGGCCTGCATATTGACGACTTGCTGGACGCTATTCTGCTGCAGGCGGAAATGCTGGATCTGGGGGTGCAGGTGAATGGGCCGGCCAAGGGCGTGGTGATCGAATCACGCCTCGACCGCGGTCGCGGTGCGGTGGCGACGGTTCTGGTCAAGCAGGGGACGCTGCACGCGGGGGATATGCTCCTGGCCGGTGCCCAGTTTGGGCGGGTGCGGGCCATGGTCAATGATTGTGGACAGCAGGTTCAGGAAGTGACGCCGGGGATGCCGGTGGAGGTCCTGGGTCTGTCGGATGTGCCCCAGGCCGGCGATGAGGCCGTGGTGGTCGGGGATGAGCGCAAGGCCCGTGAGGTGGCGCTCTTCCGGCAAGGCAAATTCCGCGATGTGCGGCTGGCCAATGTCCACAAATCCACCCTGGAAAACCTCTTTGAGGCGACCGGCGAAGGACAGGTACAGCAACTGAATCTGGTGATCAAGGCCGACGTGCAGGGTTCGGCCGGGGCGCTGGCGACGACACTGGAACGGTTGTCTACCTCTGAGGTGCGGGTCAAGGTGATTCATGCGGGGGTCGGCGGCATTACCGAGTCGGACGTCAATCTGGCGGCGGCTTCGTCGGCAGTGATCATCGGTTTCAATGTGCGTGCCGAGGCGCCCGCGCGGCGGCTCATTGAGCAAAGCGGCGTGGATGTGCGCTACTACAGCGTGATTTACGAGGCAGTGGATGAGGTGAAAGCCGCCATGAGCGGGATGCTGGCCCCCGAGATCCGTGAGCGTCACCTCGGGCGAGCGGAGGTACGCGATATCTTTCGCGTGCCGAAAGTGGGTACGGTGGCCGGCTGTATGGTTACGGATGGCATTTTGCGACGGAATGCCAAGGTGCGCCTCATCCGTCAGGACGTGGTGATCTTCACCGGTGAGATGGATTCGCTGCGGCGCTTCAAGGAGGATGCGCGGGAGGTGCGCGAAGGCTTTGAGTGCGGTGTGGGCCTGCGCAACTATAACGACTTGAAGGTGGGAGATATTATCGAAGCGTTCGAGACCGTCGAAGTGGCGCGGACGGTCTAGGAGAGGTGGTGCAGAACTCCCATCGCGGCTACCCGCGCCGTGCGCGCGTTGCGCAATTGTTGCAGGAAGAGATTGCTGCGCTCTTGCCGGAAATGCATGCCCTGAGCTCGGTAATCAGGCCCTTGCCGCCTACCATCAGCTTGGTGGAACTGGCTCCCGATATGCATTCGGCCATCGTCTACTTTTCCCTCATGACCGGACCGGAGCGCGCCGAAGCGGTGCGGGCTGCCCTGCAGGAGAGCGCCGGACAGTTGCGTCAGGCCCTGGGGAAACGCCTGGCCCTGCGGCGTATTCCGCCCTTGCGCTTCGTTTATGATGCGCGCTTCGACCGGGGGGCCGAGATGGCGGCCTTGCTGGCCGGCTTACCCAAGCCCGGTGGCGAGGGAGAGGAATGACTTCTTGTCGCGATGGCATACTCCTGCTGGATAAGCCCGCCGGTCTGACGTCCAACGCCGCCCTGCAGCGGGCCAAGCGCATCATGGGGGGTAAGAAGGCCGGGCACACGGGCAGTCTGGACCCCATCGCCACGGGTCTGCTGGTTCTGCTCTTTGGCGAGGCCACCAAGGTCTCGGATTACATCCTCAACGCCGATAAAAGTTATCGTGCCACCCTGCGCCTGGGGCAGACCACGACGACGGGCGATAGCGAAGGCGAGATCCTGACGGAACGCCCGGTGCGGGTGGAGCGGGAACAGTTGCTGGCGGTGTTGCGGCAGTTTATGGGGGAAATTGCGCAGATTCCGCCCATGTATTCCGCCATCAAGCAGGGGGGGAGACCTCTGTATGAGTTGGCGCGCAAAGGGGTGGAAGTGGCCAGGGAGCCGCGTCTGGTGCGTATCGACCGTCTGGATTTGCTGGCATGGGAAGGCGATTGGCTGGAGCTGGATATTACATGCTCCAAGGGCACCTATATTCGTAGTCTGGCCATGGATATCGGGGAGGCATTGGGTTGCGGGGCGTATGTGCAGGCCCTGCGCCGGATGCATACAGGTCCTTTCGATGTGCGCGATGCCCTCACCCTGGAGGCCTTGGCCGCCAGCCGGGAGGCGGGGGAGTGCCCCTTGCAGCCCATGGATCTGGCCTTGTCCTACCTGCCCGCCGTGACCCTGACGGAAAACACGGCTTATTATTTGTTGCAAGGTCAGGGCGTGGTGGTTGCCCATGCGCCCGCTCCCGGGCAAATCCGTTTATATGGACCGGAGCACAAATTCCTGGGGCTGGGTGAGGTCCTTGAGGACGGTAGAGTGGCGCCACGGCGCCTGATGAGCGTAAACTAAGCGAAATGGACTGGTTTAAGGCATTGAGAAGGAGAAGGCGTTATGTCGTTGTCGCGGGAAGGTAAAGCGGAAGTGGTGCAGGGTTATGCCACGCATCAAGGGGATACGGGTTCTCCGGAAGTGCAGGTGGCGCTGCTGACGGCACGTATCGAGGATCTGTCGGGGCATTTCAAGGCCCATACCCATGATCATCATTCCCGTCAGGGTTTGCTGAGAATGGTGGGGCAGCGGCGCAAGTTGCTGGATTACCTGAAAAAGCGCGATGTGAACCGGTATCGGTCGCTGATCGAGCGCCTGGGCTTGCGTAAGTAAGGAGAGAGATTTTGGCCATTTTGCGGAAACAGGTTGATTTTGGTGGCAACCGCCTGACTCTGGAAACCGGGCGCATGGCGCGTCAGGCGGATGGGGCGGTTTTAGTCTCCATCGGGGAGACAGTAGTCCTGGTGACGGCTGTCGGACGACGGGAGGTGAAGCCAGGTCAGGATTTCTTTCCGCTGACGGTCAACTATCAGGAAAAGACCTATGCCGCCGGCAAGATTCCCGGCGGCTTTTTCAAGCGTGAGGGGCGTCCGAGCGAAAAGGAGACGCTGACCTCCCGGCTCATCGACCGCCCCATCCGGCCCCTCTTTCCCAAAGGCTTCATGAATGAGGTGCAGGTCATTGCCACGGTGCTGTCGGTGGATCGGGATAATGATCCGGATATCGCCGCCATGGTGGGTGCGTCGGCCGCTCTGGCCCTGTCGGGCATTCCTTTCAACGGGCCCATTGGCGGGGCGCGGGTGGGTTTGGTGAACGGACAGTTGGTCCTGAATCCTTCCTATCGGCAGTTGGCCCAGTCGCAGTTGGATCTGATCGTGGCGGGTACCCGCCACGCGGTGCTGATGGTGGAATCCGAGGCCAGCGAGCTGGCGGAAGAAACCATGCTGGAAGCGGTGATGTTCGGCCACGCCGGGATCCAGCCGGTCATTCAGCTCATCGAGGAGCTGGCGGCCGAGGCGGGCAAGCCGCGCTGGGGTTGGCAGGCGGCGCCGGTGGATGAAGCCTTGCGGACGCAATTGACCGAGCGCGCCGGTCCGGCCCTGCTGGAAGCCTATACCCTGCAGGAGAAGCAGGCGCGGAGCAAGCGGCTGGAAGATATCCGCGCCGCCATGGTGACGGAGTTTGCCGAGGGCGATGCCCATCAGGCGGACATGGTCATGCACCTGTTGAAGAAGGTGGAGACCGCCATTGTGCGTGGTCGGGTACTGGACGGGGCACCGCGCATGGATGGGCGCGATACCCATACGGTCCGGCCCATTTCCATCGAGGCGGGGATTTTGCCGCGGACCCACGGTTCGGCCCTCTTCACCCGCGGTGAGACTCAGGCGCTGGTGGTGGCTACCCTGGGTACCAAGGGTGATGAGCAGATCATCGATGCCCTGCAGGGTGAGACCCGCGACCGCTTTCTCCTCCATTATAATTTTCCGCCCTTTTCCACCGGCGAGACGGGCATGGTGGGGTCCCCCAAGCGACGGGAGATCGGCCATGGCCGCCTGGCCAAGCGCGCCATCGCGGCCGTTCTGCCGACGGAGGCACAGTTTCCCTACAGCCTACGGGTGGTGTCGGAGATCCTGGAGTCCAACGGCTCTTCCAGTATGGCCTCGGTATGCGGTGCATCGCTGGCCTTGATGGATGCCGGGGTGCCGTTGAAGGCACCGGTGGCCGGTGTGGCTATGGGGCTCATCAAGGATGGCGATCGCTTTGCGGTGCTGACGGACATCCTGGGTGATGAGGACCACCTGGGCGATATGGATTTCAAGGTGGCGGGTACGGAGCAGGGCATCACCGCCCTGCAGATGGATATCAAGATTGATGGTATCACCCGGGAGATCATGGCGCAGGCCCTGAAACAGGCTTTGGCCGGGCGTTTGCATATCCTGGGACTGATGAAAGGGGTCTTGCCTGAGGCCCGTTCGGGTTTGTCGGATTATGCGCCGCGTATCATTACCATGCATATCAATCCCGAGCGGATCCGCGACGTCATCGGACCGGGTGGCAAGGTGATCCGCGCCCTCACCGAGGAAACGGGTACCAGCATTGATATCCAGGACGATGGTACGGTCACTATCGCTTCGGTGGATGGCGAAGCCGGCATGATGGCGCGTCGCCGTATCGAGTTGCTCACGGCAGATGTGGAGGTGGGCATGATCTACGACGGGAAGGTGGCGAAGATCATGGACTTCGGTGCCTTTGTGACGATCCTCCCCGGGCGCGATGGTTTGCTGCATATCTCCCAGATCAGCAGCGAGCGGGTCAATGACGTGCATGATCATCTCAAGGAAGGACAGGCCGTGCGCGTGAAGGTACTGGAAGTGGATCGTCAGGGTAAGGTCAAACTCAGCATGAAAGACGTTTCGCAGTAAAGTGCCAGCACTTCCTCTGAAGGCGTCGCATTGCGGCGCCTTCATTGTTTCAGGATGAGCATGAGGTGATGGGAGATGAACCTAGGTCCGGCAGTTGGCGCAGGTATTTTTTGCACCAAAGGCCCGCGCCTGTTGTTCTACGGCTCATCCCGCCGGCAGGCGAAAACTCGCCCTTTGGGCTCAAACAGCTCGCCTGCCGGGCGTGGGCTTTCGCCAAGAACAACAACGGCTTGGGCAGAAGTCGCGGCAAAACACCGGCGCCAACTGCCTTTTTCAGGGTGAACCGATGAGTGCGGAAATAACAATTCTGACGAACGGCGTGGCCGTCATCAGCGAGCGTTTGCCGGAACGGCAGAGCGTTGCCTTGTCCTTGAGCCTGGGCAATGGCAGCCGCGATCAGCACAGCGATGAAAATGGCTTTGCCCATCTCATGGAGCATATGGTCTTCAAGGGCTCTCTGCAGCGGGATGCCGATGCCTTGAATGCGGCCATGGAGGCCCTGGGCGGGACCATCAACGCCTTTACGGATCGGGAGATGACCGTTTTTCATGGGACCATGCTGGCGGAGGATGCCGGGCCGGGCTTTGCCTTGCTGGAAGAAATGCTGATGCAGCCGAAGTTCGCCCATGCCGATTTGCGTCTGGAGAAACAGGTGGTAGCGCAGGAAGCCGCCATGGCGGCAGAGGATATCGAGGATTGGGTGCAGGAGCGGGTATTGCGGGAGTTGTGGGGGGATCATTCCCTGGCGTGGCCTGTCCTGGGCAGCGCACACTGCATTCGCCAGGCGAGCCGACGCCGCCTGGTGGCTTATCATGACCGGGTCCTGAAGGAATCGCGCCTGGTGGTGGTGGGTGTCGGCAAGGTGGCCCATGACACGCTTTGTCGCTGGGCCGAGGCGGCCTTTGGGGGCATTTCCCCGCAGCCGCGTGGGGAGGACCGGGCGCCGACTTTTCGCACGGGCCGGCGGCTGGTGCATCGTCCCCAGGCGCAGCAGGCACACCTCGTTTGGGCGGCCCAGGCGTGCAGCATTGCGGATCCGGATTATTACGCCTATGCCGTGGCAAATTTGATCCTTGGTGGGGGCACCGCCTCTCACCTCTTCCGCGAACTGCGCGAGCGTCGCGGTCTGGCTTATCAGGTCTTCTCCAGCCTGGAAGTGCTCCGGGATGCAGGGGAATGGATGATTTATGTGGCGACGCCCGTCCGATCACGGGACGAAACGGCCGTTGCCATGGCCGAGGTCCTGCATCGTCTGATGGAGAGCGGTCCGGAGGCGGAGGAGTTGGCCGGTGCCAAACGCAGTCTGCGCGTACAGATCCTGTTGGGCCAGGAGGACGTCGAGACGCGCATGGCGCGACTGGGGCGGCAGTGGCTCTATCTGGGCCGTTGCATCACTGTGGAGGAATCGCTCCAGCGGCTGGCCGCAGTGGATGCCGCCGCGGTCACTGCGGTGCTGAGCAAGGCCTGGGCACAGCGTTTTGAGCTCAGTTGTCTCCCGGGATAAGGGCCAAAGAGTGGTATCTTTGCGCAGCAATCCTGGGGCGGCTTACTGGAAGCGGTCTTTCCAGGAGCGTAACGCCGTAAAGATGCTGAGCGGATCGTTAGGAACGCCGGGGTCGTGCGCTTGTGCAGCGGCAATGACCGATGGCTCCCGGACCCGGAGGAAGGGGTTGCTGGCCCGTTCCAGTCCGATCGTGGAGGGTAGGGTGGGCTGGCCTGCCAGGATTTGCCGCTCCGCCTGCTGCTGCCGGTCGCGGAGGAGGGGGTGATCGGGTTCCAGATGGCGGGCAAAACGCAGGTTGCTCAGGGTGTATTCATGGGCACAATAGACCTGGGTCGCCTGGGGCAGGGCGGCGAGGCGATCCAGGCTGTGGAGCATTTGCGCGGGGGTGCCTTCAAAGAGGCGTCCGCAGCCGGCGGCAAAGAGCGTGTCCCCGCAAAATAGATGATGATCTACCCGAAAAGCGAGATGGTCGCGGGTGTGGCCAGGCAGCTCCATGATGGTCACCGGGAGTCCGTCAATGTCATACTTACCTTCCTCAAGGGGGTGGGTGAGGGCAGGAATGCGGGTGTTGGCGCCATACACGGGTATTTTGAATTGCGCGGCAAGAGCAGCGACGCCGCCGACATGATCAGCGTGATGATGGGTGCAGAGGATGGCCGTTGGCGGACATCGGTGCTGTTGAATCCAGCGCAGGACCGGTTCGGCAGTCCCGGGATCGATGATCCAGCAGGCAGCGTCGGCAGTGACTGCATAGATGTAATTGTCGGTGAAGGCGGGAATGAAATGGATGTCCATGGGTTGAACTCGTGCGCCGTTAGAGGCTCCAGAGTAACATAAGGAGGATCATGGATAATCCTGCGGAGGGGTATGGCTAGGACCCAAAAGCGGCAGCAAAGGGTGTCGCAATGGTGGGAAACCCATGGCGGCGGTCTGCTCCTGGATCGTGCCCGGGATATTTTGCCGCGTTGGCTGGCCCGTCTGCAGCCGGAGGCGGTATTACAGTTGGGGCAACCCGTTTTTTGGGGCCTGCCGCCGGGCAATCATCATTCCTGGGTTTTGCTCAATGACGGTTTTTCCCTGCCGCCGGGGGGATATCTCCAGGCTTACGGCCGTTGCGATGCCTTGCCGTTTGGGTCCATGCGCTTTGATCTGGTGATTGCTCCCTTTTGCCTCAGCCGAATGGCAGATCCTCAGCGTACCTTGGCGGAGTGCTGGCGGGTGTTGCGGCCCGAAGGCCATATCCTGATCGTGGATTTCAACCCCGGCGGCAGTCTGAATGTGCTGCGTCGCTGGCATCTTTGGCGGCGCGACCGGAACTGGCCGTGGCGGCGCCCCTTCCTCTCCCTCGGGCAATTGCGCGGGCTGCTGGAGGAGCAGGACTTCAGCTTGCGGGAAGGGCGTTATTTTCAATATACCTTGCCCGGACTGAAAGAGAATGCGCAATGGCTGGAGTTGATGGGAGACCGCTGGTGGCCGGCCGGCGCCAATGCCTATCTGCTCCTGGCGCAGCGCCGGGAAGCCGGACTTCCACCGCCGGAACTCTTGTGGCAGAGCTATCTGCGGCGGCGCCGCCGACGGGCGCTGGCCTCCGGGGTGCCGGCTACCTTTGCCCGTGATAAGGATTGATGAGCATGGTGGATAAAACGGTGGAGATCTATACCGATGGCGGTTGCCGGGGGAACCCGGGTAGCGGCGCGTGGGCGGCCTTGCTGCGGCAGGGACCGGTGGAGAAGATCCTGTGGGGTTTTGAGCCCAGCACTACCAACAACCGGATGGAACTGACCGCTGCCCTCATGGGGTTGGAGGCCTTGAAGCGTCCGCTGGCGGTGCGGGTGATCAGCGATTCGCGCTATTTGCAGGATGGCATGATGAAATGGCTGGCGGCATGGCAGCGCCGGGGCTGGCGCACGGCGAGTGGTGGAGCGGTGAAAAATCAGGATCTCTGGGAGCGCCTGTCCGCTGCCGCCAAGGCCCACCAGGTACAATGGGAATGGGTACGCGGCCACAATGGACACGCGGAAAACGAGCAGGTGGATCGCATCCTCAATGCAGTGATGGATCGCTATGCGGGGACAACGGCGGCGCAGCACGGGGAGGGCTGGTCATGAGGCAGGTGGTGCTGGATACGGAAACTACCGGCGTGGATTGGAAGCAGGGGCATCGGGTCATTGAGATCGGCGCGGTGGAGCTGTTGGACCGCCGTTTGAGCGGTCGCCATTACCAGCAATACCTGAATCCGGAGCGCCCCAGCGACCCTGACGCTATCCGCGTGCATGGCATCACCGATGCCTTTTTGCAGGATAAACCGCGTTTTGCCGAGGTGGTGGAGGAGTTTTTGGCCTTCATCGACGGCGCCGAATTGATCATCCACAACGCGCCCTTTGATATGGGTTTCATCAACCACGAATTGCGCTGCGCAAGCCGCAAGCCCATTGCCCCACCGGTGCTCGATACCCTGGTGGATGCCCGCCGCCGGCATCCCGGCCAGAAGAATGACTTGAACAGCCTATGCCGCCGTTACGGGGTGGATAACAGCAGTCGTGAGCTGCACGGTGCCTTGCTGGATTGCGAAATTCTCGCCCAGGTCTACCTGGCCATGACTGGCGGTCAGGTGGATATGGGCCTGGATACGGGTGGCGAGATGCATGGGGACTTAGCGCAGAGGGTGGCTCCCGGGGCTGGAGGCCAGGCGCTGCGTCAATCTCCCTTGCGGGTCATCGCCGCCAGCGCGGCCGAGCGAGAGCTCCATCGCCGCTATCTGGCGGGCATGGACGGATCTGCCCATCTGTGGTCCCAGGATGGGGACGATTGAACTGCTTTATCTGAAAAACGGCAGTTGGCAAGGGTGTTTTTTGCTCCGGCGGCCCGCGCCTGTTGTTCTAGGGCTCATCCCGCTGGCAGGCGAAAACTCGCGCTGCGCGCTCAAACAGTTCGCCTGCCGGGCGCGAGATTTCGCCAAGAACAACAACGGCCCTGGCCGAAGTCGCGGCAAAACACCCTCGCCAACTGCCGCCGAATCGAGGTTTATGCCGGGTGTTCGTCGAAGGCGACGCGGCGCTCGATGAGTTCGATGCGGTAGCCGTCCGGGTCTTCGACAAAGGCGATGACCGTCTGTCCATGTTGCATGGGCCCGGCTTCCCGCACCACGCGGCCGCCGCGGGCCCTGATGGCCGCGCAGGCCTCTGCGGCATCCTCCACCTCGATGGCGATATGGCCGAAGGCGTTGCCGAGTTCGTAGGCGTTTACGCCCCAGTTGTAGGTCAGCTCGATGACGGCGCCTGCGCTTTCGTCCTGATAGCCGACGAAGGCGAGGGTGAATTTTCCTTCCGGATAATCCTTGCGGCGCAGGGTCTGCATGCCGAGCACTTCGGTATAAAACTGGATGGAGCGATCGAGATCGCCAACGCGGAGCATGGTGTGCAGGATACGCATGGTACTCTCCTTTAGGGGGTGAGCAGGTAATCCAGGGGTTCGATGACTTCCAGTTGGTAGCTTTGCTGGGCGGGG
>JAJYQY010000111.1 GCA_021794385.1 Pseudomonadota bacterium
TTGCCGGTATTGCGCCTGCTGGCGGAGCCCACCGCCGCCGCCGTGGCCTATGGTCTCGACAAGGGCAGCGAAGGGGTTTTTGCCATCTATGACCTCGGCGGCGGCACCTTTGATATCTCCATCCTGCATTTGCGCCAGGGCGTTTTTGAGGTCCTGGCCACGGCCGGCGACTCGGCCCTGGGTGGCGATGACATGGACCATGCCATCGCCCAATGGCTGATGGAGGAGGCCGGCGGCCCCGACGCCGATCCCCTTTGGCGGCGTCAGGTCTTGCAGGCGGCGCGCAGTGCCAAGGAGGCCTTGAGCACGGCGGAGGAGGTCCAGGTCACGCTGGCATTACCCTCGCAACGGCCATGGCAGGCGCCCTTGCTGCGTGCGCAGATGGAGGCCCTCGTCGCCCCCGTGATTCAGCGCACCCTGCCCGCCTGCCGGCGGGTCCTGCGCGACGCCGGCCTGGCGCTGAGCGATATCGACGGGGTGGTGCTGGTAGGTGGCGCGACGCGGGTGCCGGCAGTCCGTGCAATGGTGCGGACCTTTTTCCAGCGCGCCCCCCTGGCCGACATCGACCCCGATCAGGTGGTGGCTTTGGGCGCCGCCATCCAGGCCGACGTGCTGGTGGGCAACCAGCGCGAGGATCTCCTGCTCATGGACGTGATTCCCCTGTCCCTGGGTCTGGAAACCATGGGTGGTCTGGTGGAAAGGATCATCCCGCGCAATACCCCCATCCCCGTCGCCAAGGCCCAGGACTTTACCACCTTCAAGGATGGCCAGACGGCCATGAGCATCCACGTCGTCCAGGGGGAGCGCGATCTGGTGCAGGACTGCCGTTCCCTCGCCCGTTTCAGCCTGCGCGGCATTCCTCCCATGGTCGCGGGGGCGGCGCGGATTCGCGTAACTTTTCAGGTGGACGCCGACGGCCTCTTGGCGGTGAGCGCCCAGGAAGAAAGCAGCGGCGTGCGCGCCGAGGTGGCGGTGCGCCCCTCCTACGGGCTTTCCGCTGCCGAGATTCTGGGAATGCTCGAAGACTCCTTCGCCCATGGGGCCGACGACGTGGCGCGGCGGCGCATTGCCGAGGCGCGGGTGGAGGGGGAGCGGGTACGCGAGGCCCTCGATGCCGCCCTGGCGGTGGACGCGGACCTCCTCGACGCAGCGGAAAGCCAAGTCCTGAACAGCGCCCGCACGAGACTCCTGCTTGCCCTGGACGGAGACGATGCCGAAGCCATCGCCGCGGCGGCCAAGGCGGTGGAGCATGCCGCCGAGCCCCTCGTGCAGCGGCGCATGGACAACGCCGTGCGGCGCGCCATGGCGGGCCGATCCATTGACGATTTGGGAGACTGAATGACCAAGATCCGCTTCCTGCCGCATCAGGAAACCTGCCCGGAAGGGGCCGAAATCGAGGCCCAGCCCGGTGAGACCATCATCGCCGCCGCCCTGCGCAACGGGATCAACATCGAGCATGCCTGCGAAATGTCCTGTGCCTGCACCACCTGCCATGTGGTGTTGCGGGCAGGCTATGACAGCCTGATTCCGGCCGAGGAAAAGGAAGATGACCTCCTCGACAAGGCCTGGGGCCTCGAACCCACCTCGCGCCTCAGTTGTCAGGCGGTGGTCGGCAGTGAGGATCTGGTGGTCGAGATCCCCAAATACACCATCAATCTGGAAAAGGAGCGTCATTGATGCGCTGGACGGATACCCTGGATATTGCCATGGCCCTGGATGAGGCCCATCCCGATGTGGATGTCGCCCATATCCGTTTCACGGATCTGCATCGCTGGGTCGTCGAACTGCCGGACTTTGCCGATGACCCCGAAAAGTCCAGCGAGCGAGCCCTGGAGGCAATCCAGATGGCATGGCTCGCCGAGCGGGAATAGCTCCTTGCTGGTCCCGGGGATGACGAACGATGCCTAGGCAGCGCGTGCTGGTGGCCCTCTCCGGGGGCGTTGATTCGGCGGTCAGCGCGGTGCTGCTCCAGGAGCAGGGCTATGAGGTGATGGCGGCGACGCTGCGGCTCTGGCCCCGGAGCCGTTGCTGCGACGAGAAAGACATCGAGGATGCCGCACAGATCTGTGAGCAACTGGATATTCCCTTTCAGGTCCTCGACTACCGTGAGGCGTTTCGCCGGCTGGTGGTGGACGCCTTCGTTGCCGAATACCAGGCCGGGCGAACGCCCAACCCTTGCGCCCGGTGCAACCAGTTTCTCAAGTTCGATGCCTTGCTCGCCGATGCCCAGGCCATGGGGGCGACATTGCTCGCCTCCGGGCACTATGCGCGGCTTGTGGCCGCTGCCGACGGTGTTGCCCTGCGGCGCGGGCGGGACGAGGCCAAGGATCAGTCTTATTTTCTCTTCTCCATCGGCGCCGCCGCCCTTCCTCGGTTGCGCTTTCCCGTCGGCGACCTGGACAAGCAGCAGGTGCGGGAGATCGCGCGCCGACGGGGGCTGCCCGTGGCGGATAAGCACGACTCCCAGGACATCTGCTTTGTGCCCGACGGCGATTACCGTGCCTTCCTGCGGGATTATGCCGGCAGCGCCGTGGAGCACGAAGGGGAAATGGTCGATACCCGGGGCCAGGTGCTGGGTACGCACCCCGGAACCGCCCATTTTACCGTGGGCCAGCGCCGTGGCCTAGGTGGGGGCAGCACGCATCCGCGCTATGTCGTGGCCCTGGATGTGGCGGCCAATCGCGTCGTGGTAGGGGGTGAGGAGGCGCTGTATCGCTCCCAGGCACGGTTGGAGAACTGCAACTGGCTGCGACCCATGCCCATCGGCCAGGCCGTTGCCATAGAGGTGAAGTTGCGCTATCGGGCCGCAGCGGTGGATGCGCAGTTGTACCTGGACGAAGGTGGTGGTGCCACGCTGCATTTCCCGCTCCCCCAGCGCGCCGTCACCCCCGGACAGGCGGCGGTCTGCTACATCGGCGACCGCCTCCTGGGCGGCGGATGGATTGCCAGTAGCCATCGTGAATGCTAGCCTAGCGCGACTTTATTTTTGGCCCCATTGAGGAAATCATGGCAATCGAACGTACCCTCTCCAT
>JAJYQY010000058.1:0-1448 GCA_021794385.1 Pseudomonadota bacterium
TGCGGACGAGGGGGTTGCCGGGACCGGTGCGGCCATACCCGTATCCAGGCCATGGGCGCTGAGCCAGGCCAGGCCAATCCCCAGCAGGGCCAGCCCGGAGAGGGCAGGATAACCGAGAAACTGTACCAGGGGCCCCCCCAGAAAGGTGCCGATCACCGTTGCCACCGCTGCGGCGGCGTTGAACAGACCCATGCCGGCCCCCTGACTTATGGGGGTGAGGCGGGCGGTCAGGTCGGTGCCGGCTATACTCAGCAGCGGCCATGCCATGATGATGCAGACAAATCCGGCCAGCCCGACCAAGGTCTTGGAAATGGGCAAAAAGAACACGACGAAAAGCATGGCAAAGCCCAGCAGGCGCACGAGCAGCGCCCCGCGATACACCCGTCCCGCGCCATAACGCCCGGAGAGCTGGCCGCCCACCGTGTAGAGAACCAAGGCGATCGCAGCGGCAATGGCATAGGTGAGGGAGGTCAGGGCGGGCGCCACGCTGTAGGCCTTTTGCAGGGCCACAGGGAAATAGGCAAAAAAAGCCGCCACCCCGAAGGACAGGGCAAACCAGGAGAAAAGAAATCTTCCGAAGCGGGTATGGAGGACGCTGCCCAAGTGGCGCAAACCCTGCAAAGACAGATGATGAGAAAAACGCAGCAGACCCCCACCCTGCAGCTCCGTGCGGCCGAAGGCCGCCAGAAAACGCCAGTCCAGGTCGCGGCGCATACGGGTGCCGATCTCGGCTACCCAGGCATGGCGCTGTGCCGTCACCGGCAGGCCCCGGGCCCCCAGCCAGAGGGCGGGCAGCAAGGCCGCCGCCGAGCAATAGAGCCCCAGGCGGAAGTTGCTGACGAAAATGCCCGCCAGCAACAGCCCGGCCACCTGTCCACCGCCATTGAAGGTCTGCAGCCAGCCGAGGCGTGGTTCCCATTCCTTCTGGGGGTGGAATTCCACCACAAAGAGGGTGGCCACGGTGGCGACCGCAGCGGTCCCGGCACCCGCCAGAAAGGACAGCGCCGTCCAGGGGAGGATCTGGGGCAGGAATGGCATGGCCACCAAGGCGCCCATGAGGGCCAGAAATCCGCCAAAAAAGAGGAGCCGATGGGCATGTCTCCGATCGGCCAGACTGCCCCACAGGGGGGAGCTGAGCAGACCCAGGTTGTACCCGCCCATGACATAGGCGACCCAGCTCAGATGCTGGGTCAATCCCACGATCATGAGGGGGAGGAGGATGGGCAAAATACCCGATGAAATGGCCCCCAAAAGGGCATAGGCGCCAAACCACGGCGAAATCCAGCGCCCGGGTTCGCGCAGGGTAGCACGCAAGCGCTCCATGCGCTGGTGCAGATCGTGGTGATTGCTGCCTTTCGGATTGGTCATCACAACGGCTTCGCCATGATTCATGCTGGTCATGCTTTCTCCTTAGGCGCCGGGACACAACGCACGCGATGCACAAGGGG
>JAJYQY010000058.1:1548-3019 GCA_021794385.1 Pseudomonadota bacterium
GGAGGGCGGTTTTCATATAGTGGATCCAGATGGGCAAGGCCTCGCGGGCGCCCGCTGCCCAGTGGCCCATACCCTGGTTATTGTCGTAACCCACCCAGACCGTGGTGACGATCTGCGGGTTGTAGCCGGTGAACCAGGCATTGTTCTCGCCATTGGTGGTACCGGTCTTTCCTGCCAGATCATGGCGGTGGAGGACCTGCGCCGCCACGCCGGTGCCGCCGCGGATGACGCGTTCCATCATCCGCGTGAGCAGGAAGGCCACCCCGGGGGGAATGGCGGTCCCGCGCGGCGGCGGCACATAGCCCAGAGGGCAGTCGAGCAGGGAAATGCGCCCGCCGCCGGCGGCTTCGATGCGGGAAATGAGGTAGGGTTTGGGGAGGAAACCCCCGCTGGAGAAGGTGGCATAAGCCCGGGCGATCTGCATGGGCGTGAAGTCACCGGCACCCAGAACCATGGAGGGAACCAGGGGGAGCTGCCGGGCGGGGAAACCAAAGCGCTGCACATAGGAGGCGGCATAGGGGATCCCGATATGCAGGAGGATGCGTACACTGGGGACATTGTGCGAATCGGCCAGGTCTTCCCAGACGGGGAAAGGCGTGGTTGAAAACTGATTGCTGTAGTTGGTCGGCTGATAGAGCCGGCCATCGGCCAACCGTACCGTCAGCGGTGTATCCTTGATGAGCGAGACGGGTGTCAGGTAATGGGGATTGCCCGCCGCCTTCATCGCTGCCCCATCCATGGCAGCGGCATAGACAAAGGGCTTGAAGCCGGAGCCGGGCTGACGATAGGCATACAGGGCGCGGTCGAAATGACTGAGTTCATAGCTAAAGCCACCGGTCATGGCGAGGATGGCGCCGCTATGGCTATCCAGGGATACCAGCGCCCCCTGTACCCGCGGTATCTGGGCGAGCTGCCAGCCGGGATGCCGCAGATCCTGCCAGACCTTGGTCCCCCAGACGGGATTGCCGGTACCGGCGCTGACGGCACGCACGTAGGGACGCAGCCAGATGAGATCGCCGCGCTGCAGGACCTGGTTCACCGCCGTCGGGATCCGGCCCTGGGGCGCGGAGCGGGCCCAGTCCACATCACGCCGGGTGAGATATACCGTGCGCTGCCCCTCCAGGGCCACGGCCGCGCGCCGCGGGCCGGCCTCCAGGACTACACCCCAGCGCAGATTGGCCGGATCATGGGGCGGAAGGTTGGCCGGCCGCCGCCCCGCCGCGGCCCTGCGCAGGGCCGCACCGCTGAGGTGGGCGATGGGGCCGCGCCAGGCCTTGGGGTCGAGGCTGTCCAGGCCCATGGCATAGTTTTCCAGTCCTACGGCCATGTCCCGGTCGGCAGCGCGCTGGTCTTGAGGATGGATGGTGGTGTAGACACGCAGGCCATGGCGATAGGTAAAGTCCGGGCCGAACTGTTTTTCCAGCCACTGGCAAATCCAGTCGGTGGCATAGGGTGCCATATTGCTGGCAGG
>JAJYQY010000056.1 GCA_021794385.1 Pseudomonadota bacterium
GAACTGGTGGAAGATGCCTACGCCGGCGATATCATCGGGCTGCATAATCACGGCAATATCCAGATTGGCGACAGCTTCAGCCAGGGTGAGGCCCTGCAGTTCACCGGCATCCCCTACTTTGCGCCCGAACTCTTCCGCCGGGTGCGCCTGAAAAATCCCCTGAAAGCCAAGCAGTTGCAGAAAGGTCTTCAGCAACTGGCGGAGGAAGGTGCCACCCAGGTCTTTCGCCGTTTGCAGGGGGGGGACCCCATTCTCGGTGCCGTGGGCAGCTTGCAGTTTGATGTGGTGGCCGAGCGCCTGCGCGGCGAATATGCCGTGGAGGCCATCTTCGAGCCGGTAACGGTCCAGACGGCGCGCTGGATCGAGGCGGAAGACGACAAGACCCTGGCCGACTTTACCCGCAAGCACGAGGAGCAACTGGCCGAGGACGCCGGCGGGCGGCTGGCCTATCTGGCGCCTTCGCGGGTGAATCTGGACCTGACCATGGAGCGCTGGCCGAAGGTGCGCTTCCATGCCACCAGGGAACATGCGACGGGAGGGTGAGCGGATGCGCACGCGCTGGCTGCTGCTTTTGCCGCTGCTCGCGCTGCCCCGATGGGCGGGAGCGACGGGCCTGGAGGCCCTGCGCAACGCCGCCGAACAGAGCCCCCAGGCCCTGGCGCGCCTGCGCAACCTGGCGGAACAGGGCAACGCCCGTGCCGAACTCTACCTGGGCACCCTCTATGCCCCGCCCATCGTCAAAAAGGAGCGAACGGTGGGCAAGGATGCCGCCACCGCCCTAGCCTGGTACCGCCGCGCCGCCCAAGGCGGCTGTGCCCGTGCCGACTTTGATCTGGGTCTGGCCTATGAGGAGGGGATGGGCGTCCCCAAGAGCCCCGCCATGGCCCGGCATTACTTTGCGCGGATGGCCGCGCTCGCCCGCCAGGAGGCCGTGGCGGGGTCTTCCGGGGCTAGGGAAGGAGGGCTTCCGTATAAGCAATATTGGCCGCATCCGAACTGAAGGCCGGCATTTCCTTGCCGGCTCGCAAATCCGCCACCCAATGCGGGTTGAGGAGCAGGGATTTGCCGGACAACACGACATCGGCATCCGCCAGGGCGGCCTCGGCGCTGGCGCGATCATGGATCTGACCGCAGATCAGCAAGGGCTTGCGCGTCTTTTCGCGGGTGAGTTGCGCCATGTTGCGACCGCTGCCAAAGGCCTCGTCGGAGAATCGATAGGTCGATACGGAAATGGCGTCGATGGGCAGGGCATCCAGATAGCCGATGACTTCCTGCCATTCCCGGGCATCGGCAAAGAGGGAGACCTGCATATCCACCACGCCCCAATTGGAGATGCGAAAGAACAGCAACTTGTCGGCGGGAATATGGGGCCGCACGGCCTCGATCACCTCCCGGGCAAAGCGAAAGCGATTTATGCTTGAACCACCGTAAGCATCCGTGCGCTGGTTGGAATAGGCGGAAAGAAACGTATTGATCAGATAGCCGTGCGCGCCGTGGATTTCGATGCCGTCAAAGCCTGCCGCCATGCCGCCCTTGACGGTCTCCACAAAGCCGTTGATCACGTGGGCGATGTCGAACTCGCTCATGGCATCGGGCAGGGGGTAGGGCTGGCCGGTGAGGGGGTTGGGCTGCTCCGGGGTGATGGCACTGGGGGCAATGCAGCGACCAGCCGGGTTGACCTCATTCCAAGCCACCCGCCCGCAATGGAAAATCTGCAGGATGGAAATGGCGCCGGCGGCGCGGATGCGGTCGGTAACGCCGCGCCAGGCATCAATCTGCCGCTGGGTAGTCACCCGCGCCTGACCCGGATAGCCTTGGGCGCTCTCGTAATCGCTGACGACGGCCTCGGTGGTGATCAGCGCCACCTCATTTTCGGCCCGGCGTACCAGGAACTCCAGCACGTCCTCACGGGGGATGCTATCCTTTTTCGAGGACATGCGCGTCATGGGCGCCAGGCCGATGCGGTTGCGCAGGGTAAAGGCGCCGATGGGGAAGGGAGAAAAAAGGTCTGCAGATTTGGATGCTTGGCTCATAA
The DNA here is from genome assembly GCA_021794385.1 of Pseudomonadota bacterium. Taxonomy (GTDB): domain Bacteria; phylum Pseudomonadota; class Gammaproteobacteria; order Acidithiobacillales; family Acidithiobacillaceae; genus Acidithiobacillus_B. The sequence continues at coordinate 2,036 of JAJYQY010000056.1, forward strand.
TGGTCCCCTTGGGATGCCTCTTTTTTAGATACCGATTGGTCGGTATCTTTTGAGAAGGATAACAGGCTTTTTTTCTGGCTGTCAAAGGCTATGATGGCCATGTCGGCTGGGCAAACCCCCCGCGCCGTTCCAGCGCAGGGCCGCCGCCGCGCGCCGCTCAGGCCGAAAGGCTTTGCGCCAGGCGGCGGTACTGGATGGCTTCGCTGAGATGTACGGTCTGGAGAGCGGCACTGTTTTCCAGATCGGCGATGCTGCGCGCCACGCGCAGGATGCGATGGTAAGCGCGTGCGGACAGGCGCAGGCGCTCCATAGCGCGGTTCAGCAACTGCCGACCGGCATCATCCAGGGCGCAAACCCGATCCAGGGCGTCGCCCTGCAACTGGGCGTTGCGGCATTGCTGGCGTTGCCACTGGCGCTCCATGGCGGCCACCACACGCAGGCGCAGGATCTCCGAAGCTTCGCCCTGGGGTGTGGCCTGCAGATCCTGGATGGGGAGGGCAGGCACTTCCATCTGGATATCGATGCGATCCAGCAGCGGTCCCGAGAGCCGCCCGCGGTATTGGGCGATCTGCCCCGGGGTGCAGCGGCAGGCCTGCAGGGGGTTGCCCAAGTGGCCACAGGGACAGGGATTCATGGCGGCGACGAGCTGAAAGCGGGCCGGAAAGGTGGCGCGCCGCGTGGCCCGGGCAATATGGATCTCGCCACTCTCTAGGGGCTCGCGCAGGACCTCCAGCACCGGCCGGGGAAACTCGGTCAGCTCATCGAGAAAGAGCACGCCGCCATGGGCGAGGCTGATCTCGCCGGGTCGCGGATTGGAGCCGCCGCCCACGAGGGCCGCGGCGGAGGCGCTATGGTGGGGGGAGCGAAAAGGCCGCTGCCCCCAGCGTTGCACGTCAAAACCGGCGCCATGCAGGCTATGGATGGCGGCTACTT
>JAJYQY010000050.1 GCA_021794385.1 Pseudomonadota bacterium
AGGCCGTAGCCAAGGTGGATACCGGCATGTCCTATACCACCATGCTCCTCACTGGCATGGTCCATCTCACCATGCTCGGGGTCATCTTCTGGATCGCCGGCGGGATCTTCGCCAGGGCCCGTTTCCCCATGGCCTTCAAGGCGGTGCTGATCATCCTGCCCTTCATCGCCATGACCGTGGACTTCTCCGGCTGGTTCCTCACCCATCAGAATCCGGCCTTCGTCTGGCTGGTTCTCATCGGCGGCGCCCTGTCCTGTCCCATCGCCCTCCTGGAGATGTTCCTTAGCCTGATTCAGATGTGGTTTTTGAAGCCGCGCCCCAGTCAAGCCCAATGACCATGGCGCGGGCGCAGCAGGGCGGGCCTATGCCCGTCCTGGCCTTCAAGCATCCATCGGGTTGGACCTAGGGCCTGACCGAATCCACAATCTCTCGAACCCGGCAACAGCCGGGTTTTTTTGTCCCGGCCTGTGGATAACTTTGTGGATTTTTTTATCGCAAAAAAGGAAGGCTATGCCGCGATACCGAAAAACCGGGGGAAGCATCGCTTTTTTATTCCATTTATATTTAATAAACAATGTATTGAGAATATATCCAAAGGCTATGCTATAAGCTCTGCGCCTAAGCCGATTATTTTCCGGATTGTGCATAACTATCGGCAATCTAGCGGTCCTCCTCTTGGGAACGGCGCGGCTTGAGCGGCAAACTCCGGCAGACCCGGTCGTAGATGGGGATGGGCAGGCGCCGCAGCAGGTAGCCCAACGCGGACATGGGCCGGGGCAATACCAGCCATGGCCGTCCCGCATCAATGGCCCGGCGCATGCGCCGGGCGGCCACATCCACCTCCATCAGCCACGGCATGGGGTAAGGATTGTGGATGGTCATGGGTGTGGCGATATAGCCCGGACAGATCGTGCAGACCCGCACACCCTGGCGCCCCCATTCCAGGCGCAGGCTTTCCAGATAAGCGATCACCGCGGCCTTGGAGGCCGAGTAGGCCGCCGCACCGGGCAGGCCCCGGAAACCCGCCACGCTGGCGATGCCGGCTACCCGCGCCTGACTTGCCAGGACCCCATGAAAGGCGCTACAGGTATGCATCACGCCCAGCAGATTGATATCGACAATTTCCTGAAAAACCGCGCGATCTTCCAGGACCGCCGTCAGCGTGCCATGGCTCACCCCAGCGTTGGCGATGAGCACGCCCACCGGGCCGAAACGCTGATGGAAATCCTGCGCGACCGCATCCAGATCCCGCGCATGGCGCACATCCACCTCATAAATGGCCGGGGTGGCGCCGCGCGCAGTGAGCATTTTGGCGCTTTCCGTCAAGGCGGCGCCCTGCCGGCCCAGCAGCGCGATGGGCCTTCCGGGGTCGGCATAGGCCAGCGCCAGCGCCCGCCCGATACCGCTGCCGGCCCCGGTAATCACCACTGCTTCGTACCGTGTCGACCGGTCACCGTCACGCATGGGCCATCTCCTCCACCGCCACTTCAGCAGGACCGACACCCTGACGCAAGGACGCCGTGCCGCGGGAGCGCTCCGCCGAGGCCGCTTTTTGCCGTTTTCCGCAGCCCCGGAAGGCATTGTCCCTATTGGCGGCCGCCGCACTCCCGGGTTTATTAATACCTATTATTAAATAAATCATAAAATTTAAATACATTGATAATTATTGGCCGATCACTCAGATGTGAAACAAAAAACGGCCTTTACTTATTCGTTAAGTCATGGTTTGCCTCCAGACCGCGGCCTCCCATTAGCAGCATGTCTGGTGAACCGCGCCGCGCTCGGATATACTGACCGATGATGGTTCATTCCCTAGCCGAGCAAAAGCAATATGGCGCAATCCGCAGCAGAGAGTGGTGACGCCTTGTGGGCAACCCTCTGCATCCACCTCCAGCAGAGCATCACTGCGCAACAGTTCAACACCTGGCTTCGCCCCCTGCGGGGCGAGTTGCGGGGTGACGAGCTGCAGTTGCTGGCGCCCAACGCCTTTGTCCTCGACTGGGTACGTGACCGGCTCCTCACCCAGTTGCAGCAGACCCTGGCGGACATCGCGCCGGGAGTCACCCTGACCCTGGACCTAGGGGAGGCCGTAGCGCCCCCGGTACCCCCCGGTGCCAGCCCGGAGCTGCGGCAGAACCACAAGCTCAATCCAACCTTCTCCTTTCAGTCCTACGTGGAAGGCAAGTCCAATCAACTGGCCGTGGCCGCCGCCAAGCAGGTGGCGGAGCATCCTGGCCGCTCCTACAACCCCCTTTACATCTACGGCGGGGTCGGCCTGGGCAAGACCCATCTCATGCAGGCGGTGGGGAACGCCATCCTCAGCCATAGTCCCCAGGCCCAGGTCCTCTACGTCAGTTCCGAGGGCTTCATCATGGACATGGTGCGCGCCCTCCAGCACAACACCATCAACGACTTCAAGCAGCGCTATCGCAAACTCGACGCCCTGCTCATCGACGACATCCAATTCTTCGCCGGCAAGGACCGGACCCAGGAAGAGTTCTTCCACACCTTCAACGCCCTCTTCGATGGACAACGGCAGATCATCATCACCTGCGACCGCTATCCCAAGGAGGTAGAACGCCTGGAAGAACGACTGCAATCGCGTTTCGGCTGGGGGCTCACCGTCGCCATCGAACCCCACGACCTCGAAACGCGCATGGCCATTGTCCTGTGCAAGGCCGAGGAAAGCGGCATCGACCTCCCCCATGAGGTCGCCTTTTTCATTGCGGAAAAAATCCGCTCCCATGTGCGCGAACTCGAAGGCGCCCTGCGCCGCGTCATCGCCCACGCGCATTTTTCCCACAAAGCCATCGACCTGTCCACGGCCAAGGATGCCCTGCGCGATCTCATCGATGTGCAAAAGCGCATGATCAGTCTGGACAATATCCAAAAAGTGGTGGCCGAATACTTTCATATTCGCGCTTCCGACATGCA
>JAJYQY010000134.1 GCA_021794385.1 Pseudomonadota bacterium
TTGGTGGAGCCAAGCGGGATCGAACCGCTGACCTCTTGAATGCCATTCAAGCGCTCTCCCAGCTGAGCTATGGCCCCGATGCGAGGTAATATAAGGATTCGCCCCGCGGCTGTCAAATTTTTTCTGCGTAAAGGCGGCGCGGTCCCGGCGGCATGGGGATGCAGCGCTATGCTATGCTAACGCCATGGATACCCTGCAACTCGCATCGGCTGCGCAATGTCTCAAGCCCCTTTGCCAGGGCAAAATGCTCCAACGGGTGGATGAATGGCCGGGCGGGGTGGTGCTGCACTTTCGCGATGAGGCCGTGGCCCTCCTCGCCCATCGCGCGCCGCTGGGTCTATGGCGGGCCACCAGAAAGGATGGCCAACCGCCCCAGAGCGCCTTCGTCAAACAGCTCGCGCAACGGCTGAAAGGCTTTCGCCTGGAGGAATTATCCCTGCCCTGGGCCGACCGGATCGTCCGGCTCGACTTTTCCCGCACGCAATTGAGCAAACGCGAAGATCGCATCAGCCTCATCGTCGAATGCTTCGGGGGACGGGGGAATATCGTCCTGCTCGATGACGAAGCCCGCATCCGGCTGGCTTGGCGCTGGGATAATCTGGAACAGGCTCGGCCACGTTTTCTCCCCGGTGCGGTTTACACCCCGGCAAACGATCAGGGCGGCGCAAGCGGCGGCCCGCTCCAGCGTATGGCGCCCAGATATCGCCCCTGGGACGAGCCCGGTCAGGCGGCGCTGACCGAATCGCTGTCACAAGGCCCTCACGGCTGCCGGCCATGGTGGCGTTTGCGCCGCGCCGGCGAGGAAATCACCTACCCCCTCGTCATTCCCGGCTGGGACGTGGTGGCGGAGATCCCCTGGGAAACGGCCATCGCTCTGCCGGCCGGCGCGCCCCCCCAAGACCTCGCCTTCGCCGCAGCCTTGGCTCAGCGCGAGGCACAGCAGCGCAAAAAACTGGATAACATCCGTGCCGACCTGGCGCGCTGGGAAGACCCGGAACACTATCGGCGCATGGCCCACGCCCTCTTTGCCCTGCCGGACGCCGTCCACCCTGGCGGCCCGCTCCATGCCCATGACTATACGGTCGATCCCGTGCAAACACTCAGCATCGGGGTGCCCGCAGGCAAACGTCTCCACCAGCAGGCCCAGTGGCTGATGGGGCAAGCGCGGCGCAGCGAACGCGGCCGCCGTCAGGCCCAGACGCGTCTGGCGGCGCAAAGCGCGGAATGGGAACGCCTCCAGGCCCTCCGGATATCCTGGGAACGAGGCACCGGCACCATGGACCTACTGCAAGGCAATCGCCCGTTGCCGGGCCCCGGCAAAGCGTCGGCCTCTTCCGCCCCCGTGCCTTCCGGCTCCGCGCCTTTTGGCCAGCTCTGGCTCGACGGCTTTGAATTGCTGTGGGGGCGTAATGCCAAGGAAAATGATCGCCTCACCTTTCGCGTAGCCAATCCCTGGGATCTCTGGTTCCACGTGCAGGACTTGCCGGGCAGCCATGTGCTGCTGCGACGGCCGCAACGAAGCATCCCCGTCCCCGACTCCGTCATCCATGCCGCCGCCCGCGTCGCCCTGCAGCAGAGTCAGTGCCGGGCCTTGAGTGCCGAAGTGGACTGGACCGAAGTCCGCCATCTCCAGCACCGCCCCGGCGGCGGCCCGGGCGAGGTCATTTATCGCCATTTTCACAGCCGGCGTGTACGACGGGATGATCAGGCATAGTCATCGATATGATGATCCGGGTCCGTGCCTTTCTCCGGGGGGCGGTCCTTTTGGCGCGGCGGCTTTTTTTCCGGCTTTTCTGCACCGGGCCTTACCGGAAGCACGGGCGGTGTGGCACCGACAGGGGGAATCGTCGCAGCGGCCATGGCAAGCTCCTTGGGAAGGTTTCCAGTGCCCTTTGAAAGATGCCATGCTGCCGCAGCGGCGAAGCCCACCGCCATCTCTCGCAGTGCCTCCAGGATCATTCAAACAAACGGCAGTTGGCGGAGGGGTTTTGCGCACGCCTGGCCAGAGCCGTCGTTGTTCTTGGTGAAATCCCGCGTCCGGCAGGCGAACTGTCCGAAACCGCAGGGTGAGTTTTCGCCTGCCAGCGGGATGAGCCATAGAACAACAGGCGAGGGCCGCCGGAGCAAAAAGCACCTCCGCCAACTGCCGGATATAAGCATAGTCTTTTTTATCGGGCGTAGAAACTCTGCAGCCGGCTTTCGATGATCTTGGGATTTTCGCCCTCGGCGATGGCCACCAATCCCTCGATGATCATCTCCCGCAGGTAGCTTTGCTCGTGCACCACCCCTTTCAACTTGTTGGAGATGGGTAAAAACAAGAGGTTGGCCGAACCCACGCCATAAATCGTGGCGACAAAGGCGGTAGCAATGCCGGCGCCCAGCTTGGCCGGGTCGGCGAGGTTCTCCATCACATGAATCAGCCCCAGCACGGCACCGAGGATGCCGATGGTCGGGGCATAACCGCCGGCGGATTCAAAGACCTTGGCCGCTTGGCGATCGAGTTCTTCACGGGCCAGAAGCTCCACTTCCAGGGTGGCGCGAATCTTTTCCGGCTCGGTCCCGTCCACCAGCATCTGCAAGCCTTTTTGCAGGAAGGGATCGGCAATGGAGTCTACCAGACCCTCCAGGGCCAGAAGGCCATTTTTACGGGCGGTGTTGCTCCATTCCAGGATCTTTTCCACAATAGGTTGGGGGGCGGTCTTGGGCGGGAAGATCATCCACGGAATCATCTTTAATGCCTTGATGAAAATCGGCAGGGTGTACTGGACCATGACGGCGCCGGTGGTGCCGCCAATGACGATGATGAAGGCCGTCAACTGGAGAATGGAAGCGACTTTCCCGCCCTCCAGCATCTGCCCCAGCAGGATCCCCCCCAAACCCAGCAGCAGGCCGGCGATGGTCAATATATCCACGCA
>JAJYQY010000102.1 GCA_021794385.1 Pseudomonadota bacterium
GGCGGTTGGTGGAGATGCCGATCTCGGCGCCCAGGCCGTACTCGAAGCCGTCGGCGAAGCGGGTGGAGGCGTTGACCATGACGGAACTGGAGTCCACCTCGCGCAGAAAGCGCTGGGCGCTGCCCAGGTCCTCGGTGAGGATGGCGTCGGTGTGCTGGGAGCCGTAGTGTTGGATATGGGCCATGGCCTCCGTTAAGTCATCCACGACTTTGACCGAGATGATCGGCCCTAAGTACTCGGTGTAATAATCCTCTTCCGTCGCGGTGATGGCGCCAGGAATGTGGGGCAGACTGCGGGGACAGGCGCGGATCTCGATGCCTTTGTCTTGCAGTGCCTTGGCCAGCCTGGGCAGGAGGTCCTGGACGCGCTGGGCATGGATGAGCAAGCTCTCGGCGGTGTTGCAGGTACCCAGGCGCTGGGTCTTGGCGTTGATCACCACGCGCAGGGCCTTTTGCGCATCGGCGCTGGCATCCACATAGACGTGGCAGTTGCCATGAAGATGCTTGATGACCGGTACGGTTGCCTCCTGGCTGATGCGCTCGATGAGGCTCTTGCCGCCGCGGGGGATGATCACGTCTACGTGCCGATCCATGCGGATGAGCATGCTTACTGCCTCGCGGTCGGCGGTACCCACATACTGCACGGCGTCCAGGGGCAGGCGGGCGCGGCCGAGGGCGGCGCGCAGGCGTTCGGCGATGGCCATGTTGCTGTGCAGGGACTCGGAGCCGCCGCGGAGGATGATAACGTTGCCCGACTTGAGGCAGAGGCCGGCGGCGTCGGCGGTGACGTTGGGGCGGGATTCGTAGATCATGGCGATGACGCCGATGGGCACGCGCATCTTACCCACCTGGATGCCGCTCGGGCGATAGCGCAGGTCAGTGATCTCGCCCACGGGGTCGGGCAGGGCGGCGATCTCCTCCAGACCTTTGGCCATGGCCGCGATGCGCCCTTCATCCAGACGCAGACGGTCGAGGAAGGCGGCGTCGCGCCCGGCCTCTTCGGCGGCACGCAGGTCCTTGCGGTTGGCCCGCTGGAGGTCGTCGGCATCGCGGCGCAGAAATTCGGCCATGCTGGCCAGGGCTTCATTTTTGGCACCGGTTTTGGCCCCCTGCAACTGCCGTTGGGCGGCGCGGGCGCGTGTGCCGATCTTGTCCATTTCGTTGTGGATATCCACCGGGGTCTCCTTGCTGGGCCGTGTGATCCGTGTCCCGCCCTACTCCGGACGAATCCCGCCTCGGTCTGCCTGACCAGGGGGCTCCGGATGCCAAGCATGGGGGGCGATGGCGGGTGGGGCTCAATGGGCCTTATTGTGCCCGCTCGGGCCGGGGCCGGCAATGCGTAGGACCAGATCCGCCAGGGCGGGCCAGACGGGGGTGGGGTCCTGGCCCTTGATGCGGGCGTCAATGGCGGCGCAATCGCCCAGGGCGGTGAGCAGGCCGGCGGCGCTGAGGCGACGGGCGGCGTTGCGCAGCCAGTCCTGCCGCGGCGGGAAAATACGCGCCTTGCTGAAGAGGCTGGCGGCCTGGGTTTGGGGGTCCTGCAACTGCAGGAGCAGCCGGCAATCCCGGTGCAGGGCCCAGAGGCAGAGGGTCGGCTCGCCGTCGCCCTGGCGCAGGCGGTCCAGGATGCGTAAGGCATGGCGCGGCTCGCCGCGCAGGGCGGCGTCGGCGAGGTCGTAGATGCTGAACTGACTGCTGTCGGCCAGCACCGCCCGCACCGCCGCGGCATCCACCTGCCCGTTGCCCACCAGTTGCTGTAGCCGGGCAATGGACTGGCTGCAGGCCAGCAGATTGCCTTCGCTGAGACTGCTGAGGACTTGCATGGCCTCGGTATCGGCATGCAGACCTGCCTGGCCGAGGCGTGCCTCGACCCAGCGCGGCCAGTCCTTGCCTTCGGGGGCGTAGAGGATGAGGGTATGGCCCTTGCTCTCCAGGGTCTTGAACCAGACGGTTTTCTGGGTGCTGGCGTCGGGGCGGCCGCCACTGATGACGAGGATGGCGTCTTCGGGCGGCGAGGCGAGCCAGTAATCCAGGGCCGCCGCCCCTTCGCGGGGGAGCTTGGGGCTATCCAGGCGCAGCAGCAGGACGCGGCGCTCGGCAAAGAGGGAGCCGGCATCGCGCTCGTTTTTCATGCGTTCCCAGGGCGGCGCGCTGCCGCCGCTTAGACGCTCGCGCTGGGCATAGCCCTGCTGCCGGGCGGCGGCCAGGAGGGCGTCTTCGGCCTCTAAGGTGAGGAGGGGATCATCGGCAAAGAGGCCGTAGGCGCGGGCCAGGGTGCCGCGCAGATGGGCCGACCACTGTGCCGCCTTGAGGCGCATGGCTTAGGGCTTGGCCGCGCGGAAGCGTGGGCTATTGAGCACGCGGGCCAGGATTTGCTGCGCCGCCTGACGGAGCATTTGCCGTTGCGCGGCGTTTTGTTGTTCGTTGGTGGCCAGTGGACTGGCGCTGTTGAAGCTGAAGCTGTTTTCCACCAGCAGCGGTTGCGGCGGGAGCAGGGTCTTGCCGTCCGCCCCGACGACGCTGATATCGGCGCGCAGGGTGTTGAGGAACTCCAGGGCGGCGCCGCTCGCCGGGCTGATACTGATGACGCGTTGGCTGATGCCGGCATTGTCGATGCGCAGCACCGGACCCGTTTTTTGCTGATAGTTGCCCTCCCGTTCCAGCGCCCTTGCCACTGCCTGGGCGAGGCTGCCTCCCGCCGGCCCGCTGCCTTCCACCCGTATCCCGGCCAGGGTGGGCGGAATGCTGGCTCCATCCTGCAGGTGAAAGCCGCAGGCGCCCAGGCTGAGGGCGAGGCCCATGGCCAGCAGCAGCCGTTTCATTGGGCCACCACATTGACGAGGCGGCCCGGCACGATCACCACCTTGCGCACGCTCAGGCCCGCAAGATGCTTCTGCAGCAGAGGGTGGGCCAGGGCCAGGGCCTCGATGGCCCCAACGTCGGCATCTGCCGGCACCTCCAGGCGTTCCCGCAGTTTGCCGTTGACCTGGACGACGATGGTGATGACGCTGGTTTGGAGGGCTTTCGGGTCGGCATTGGGCCAGGGGGCAAAGGCCAGTTCCCCCGCTTGCCCGAGTCGTTGCCAGAGGGCCTCGGCAATGTGTGGTGCGAAGGGTGAGAGGAGCAGCACCATGGAGCGTAAGCCCTCTCCGAGCACGGCGCGGAGGTCCGCCGGGGCGTCGCTGGGCACCTTCATCAGCGCATTGTTGAGCTCCATGATGGCCGCGATGGCCGCGTTGAAATGATAGCGACCATCCATGTTGCTGCTGACCCGGTCGATGCACTGATGGACGAGCCGCCGCAGGTCCCGGGCGGCAGGGGAAAGGGTCGCCGGTAAGGGCGGCGGTGTCCGGCCATACTCATGGACCAGGCGCCAGACCCGGTTGAGGAAGCGATAGGCCCCCTCGACCGCTGTGTCGGACCACTCCAGGTGTTGCTCCGGCGGCGCGGCAAAGAGGATGAAGAGCCGTGCCGTATCCGCGCCATAGCGGTCGATGAGACCCTGGGGGTCCACGGTGTTGCCCTTGGACTTGCTCATCTTGACGCCATCCTTGAGCACCATGCCCTGGGTGAGGAGGCGGCGGAAGGGTTCATCGTGGCGGCCATCGGCCGGGAGGAGACCGGCGTCGCGCAGGAGCTTGTTGAAAAAACGTGCATAGAGCAGATGCAGGACGGCATGCTCGACGCCGCCGATGTACTGATCCACCGGCAGCCACCGGGCGGCGCGATCATCCAGCATGGCGGCGGCGTCAGGGCAGGTGAAGCGGGCGTAATACCAGGAACTCTCCACGAAGGTATCCATGGTGTCCGTTTCCCGCCGCGCCTCGGCACCGCACCGGGGGCAGGGTACCCGGTAAAAATCGGGGTCGTCCAGGAGCGGGGAGCGGGGGTTGTCCAGGTGGTAATGGGTGGGCAGGACCACGGGTAGGTCTGCCTCCGGCACCGGCACCACGCCACAGTCGGGGCAGTGGATCATGGGGATGGGGGTACCCCAGTAGCGCTGCCGGGAGATGCCCCAGTCGCGCAGGCGGTAGTTCACCGTCTTCTGCCCCAGTCCCGCTGCGGTTACGGCGGCGGTGATGCGGGCCTTGGCCGTCTCGTTATCCAGACCGTCATAGATGCCGGAATGGACGAGGCGGCCCGACCCGGTGTAAGCCCGCTCCAGGGTGCCGGACGGGATTTCCTCTCCCTCCGGAACCACGACCACCTGGATCGGCAGGCCGTATTTCCGGGCAAACTCGAAGTCCCGCTGATCGTGGGCGGGCACACTCATCACCGCGCCCTCGCCATAGCCCATGAGGATGAAGTTGGCTACCCAGACGGGGAGGGCCTGGCCGGTCAGGGGATGGCGCACGGTGATGGCGGTGGGATAACCCTCCTTTTCCTGGCTTTCCACCGTCGCTTCGGAGACGGCCACATGCCGGCAGCGTTCGAGGAAGGCGGCCAGTTCGGGCTGGGTCCGGGCCGCGGCCAGGGCCAGCGGGTGTTCCGGGGCAATGGCCAGATAGGTGGCCCCTAGGAGGGTGTCCGGACGGGTGGTGAAGACCTTGATGACGCCCTCGCCGGCGCTCAGGGGGAAATGGATCTCCGCCCCCTCCGAACGGCCGATCCAGTTGCGCTGCATGCTGAGGACCTGGTCCGGCCAGCCTTCGGCCAGATGATCCAGGTCGGTCAGGAGCTCGTCGGCATAGGCGGTGATGCGCAGGAACCACTGGCGGATCTCGCGCCGCTCCACCAAGGCCCCGGAACGCCAGCCGCGCCCGTCCACCACCTGTTCATTGGCCAGCACCGTCTGGTCCACTGGGTCCCAGTTGACGGTGCTGAGTTTCTGGTAGACCAGGCCCTTTTCCCAGAGCCGCACAAAGAGCCATTGCTCCCAGCGATAATATTCCGGTGTGCAGGTGGCAAACTCCCGCGACCAATCGTAGGACAGCCCCAGCCGCTGCAACTGCCCGCGCATGTGGGCGATGTTGTCGAGGGTCCACTGCGCCGGGGCCAGGCCGTGTTTCAGGGCGGCGTTTTCGGCGGGCAGGCCAAAGGCGTCCCAGCCCATGGGCTGCAGGACCGCTTTGCCGCGCATCCGCTGATAGCGGGCGATGGCGTCGCCAATGCTGTAGTTGCGCACATGGCCCATGTGCAGTTGCCCGGAGGGGTAGGGGAACATGGACAGGCAGTAGAACTTTTCGCCGGAGGCATCGTCCATGGCGCAGAAAAGCCGGTTTTCCTGCCAACGGCGTTGCACCTCGCTTTCCAAGGTCTGCGGGGAATAAGGAGGGGTATCCTGGTTGGTCATGGCTCCCGGGGATCTCGAAGGGGAAGTGGATTCAGGGAACATCATAAGGGCCATTCGAAAAACTGCAAACGCATCCCCCGCGGGATGGTCCAAAAGCGGGCGGCAAGGGCGGGAACCCGCCGTCGCGGGAACGACCGGGTTCTACCCATGGCCCATCACCAGATCCGCCGGCCAAGGGTGCCATAGTCCAAGACCCGGCTGCAAGGATCGGCCCCTGCGGGCGCAGGACCCGGCGGGTGTTTCCCGTGGCGAGGGATGAAGATTCCGATCCTGCGCCCCCGTCCATGCCGGCCGCTGCTTGTGCAATTTTTCCCTAGGGATCGCGCAATCCGGAAAAGGCCAAGGGCATGGTGCCGAAAGGGCTGCTTTTTGAAATAAAATGTGTAATGGCGATGGCGGCGGTCCTGCACAAAAGGGGCGCAGGTGCCACACTTGGATGGATACCGGACCTCTTTTTTGGTGCAAGTCCAGAGTAAATTTTTAGATCATGCCGGGTTACCGGGCAACTGGTCCAGGTCCTGCGGTCCGTCTCATTTCCACTTCTGCCCGGAGACAGCGCTTCAGCCGGCGATGAACTGCTCGACCGGGGTTGGCTGTGATATTGTTGCAACGATTGTTGTGTTATGAATATACGATATCAGGCAGACCCGGTGAGTAATGGTTCTTTAGCCCTATGTGCCAAATATTAGCAAATAATAACAACATATTAGCTTCATTTCTCAGCCATGGGTGGAGGATGCTTGTCATCTCTGTCACGATGCGTTACGGTGAAAAAGCAAGCGGAATATAGACCCAATCACGGAAGTGGCGATTGGATTGAAGTTGTGCCTGCATTGTCTACTTTGTAATCACTGATCTGAGGAGGAAGATTATGCATTTCCGACTATGGAGTGTAATGGTTGGTCTTGGTTTGTCCGTTACGGGAGTAGGTTGGGCAATGGCGAGTACGGAGATGCCGATGCCTGCCCCCCAGCAGCAATCGTCACCAATGGGAATGGGCGCGGGGCAGGGTCAGTCTTCGCCGATGCCGATGGGTCCTGCACAAGGCCAGAGCTCGCCACCGGTGAGCCAGGCCGAGGTCAATCGTTTTGCTGCTGCAGTCACCCAGATCAAACCCTTGAATGAGCAGATCCACCAGGAGCTGGGGGCAAAGAGCGTGTCGGCGGCGCAGCGTGAGGCCTTGATGAAGCAGTATGGGGCCAAGGTCCAGGAAGTGCTTTCTGCGCATCAGCTTACGGTGCAGGAATACGGCGTTCTCATGAATAAGGCACAGACCGATCCGGCCTTTGCCCAGCAGGTAGAGGCCGCCATCAAGGCCCATTCATAAAACCGGCGCCGAGTTTCGCCGGTTTGGACCCGGTATCGGTATAGATGCTGATACCGGCGGCAAGGAATGGCCCGCTTCGGCGCGACACATTGCGCGAATCGGGCCATTGGCGCGCTCCGCAAAGGGGTTTAGACTACGGCCCAGGAAAATTGCGCGAAAAATGGGGACGGATGGTACGCTATGGCCGGATTGCCTGAGATCGAATTACTGAAAGAGAGACTCAAACGTGCCATGCTGCACAAACGGCTAGGCACCCTGCAGGTCAGCAATGCCCGGGGTGAGCATGTTGCCGACGGTGCGGGCATGGAGGATGGGGCGCTCAAGGGGCGGGAAATCACCGACGTGCGCCGCTATGGCCATTACCTCTTTCTGGAGTTGAACCGCCAGGACATCCTTGTCATGAACCTCGGGGGTGAGCTGACGGGAGATCTGGAGCGCGGCCCGACGGCGAGCGAGGGGGAAGAAGGCCAGCGGGGGGCGCTGGAGATTCAGGTGAACGGCCATAACCGGCTGCGGCTGCAGGGAACCCAGTTGCACAATCGCCTGCGCCTCCTGGACGAAAACGCCGATGTCGATTTTCTTACCAAGCTGGGGCCCGATCCGCTGCTGGTGCATGACGGTCTCGGCGCCTTGCGTGATGCCCTGGCGCGGCGGCGGAGCGCCGTGCGGAATATCCTCCTGGATGATGCCTTTGTGCCGGGGATTGGCAGCACTTGGGCCGATGAGATCCTCTTCCAGGCCCGCATCCGCCCGGATCGGACGGCCCCGAGCCTCAGCGAGGAAGAGCGTAGCCGGCTCCTGGAGCAGATCCCACGGGTGTTGGAGCGGGCCGTGCGCTGTCAGGCCAAGCCCGGCCTCTTGCCCAAGACCTATCTTACCCGCCATCACCACGATGGGCATTGCCCAAGTTGTGGTGGGCCGTTGGGGACCCTCGCAGTGGGCGGTAAAAACGCCCTCTTTTGCCCGGTCTGTCAGCAGTAAGGCTGGCGGCTTGCCGGGCAGCGGTCCATGCCCTGAGCCGCGCCGCCTAGGGCTATTTGTGCCGCCAGGGTAGCCCTGCCGCCTTCCAGCCTTCCACCGTTCCCCGCATCCCCTGCTCGTTGGGGCGCCCTTCCAGACCGCCCAGGATGTTGTAACAGTGCTTGTAGCCGAGTGCGGTCAGGTGCTCGGCCGCCGCCTGGGAACGTCCGCCGGTGCGGCAGAGCAGGAGCAGCAGGTCGTCGGGCTGGGCATGCCGGGTGATTTCCGCGGTGAAATGGGGGTTGGGGGTCATGCCCGGGTAGAGCTGCCAGGGCACGTGACAACAACCGGGGACGAGGCCGGCAAAATCCAGTTCCGGATGGGATCTCACATCGATGAGCAAGGCCTTGGGGTTGGCCTGGAGAATGGCATGTGCTTCTTCCGGGGTCAGATCTCCCGCATGGATCTTGCCGCCGGCCTGAGTGCGCGCCTGGGCGCGAGACAAAATTTCCTCGATGGGGGACTGCATTTTTCACCTCGTTTAGCGATAATTGCCTGGAATGGCAGGATCTTATTTCTTATTTTAGACTACAAACAAGACCATGTGAAAAATCATACAATGATCAACGGGGATGAAAAATCCCTGGGCACTGCCGGAAATCTTTTTTTGGATCGACGTATCGGCACGAGTGCTTTACATGAATTTGCTATGAGGCGGAGCAAGGGCATGGCGACAGCGGAACCGGTGAGTCGCAAGGAGCGGGGGCGGCAGAATCTGCGCATCACCCTGATGGGTGCGGCCACCAATGTCGTGCTCTTTTTTGCCAAGCTGGCGGGGGGTATTTTCGGCCACTCCCAGGCGCTGGTGGCCGATGCCGTCCATTCCCTGTCGGACCTCCTCTCGGACTTGGGCCTGATTCTGGCCATGCGTTTCAGCAGTCAGCCCCCCGATCAGGAACACCCCTACGGTCACGAGCGTTTTGAAACCCTCGCCGCGCTGGCCACCGGCTCCCTGCTGGCGATCAATGGCGCCTGGATCGGGGTGGAGGCGGTGCAACGCCTCCTTGCCGGACACTTTGTGGTCCCCCATAGTTGGACCCTGTACATTGCCGCCTTTGCCATTGTCGCCAAGGAAACCCTTTACCAGTTCACCATTCGCGTGGCGCGGCGCAACCGTTCCGCCGCATTGCGTGCCAATGCCTGGGATCATCGTACCGATGCCATCTCCAGCGTCATCGTCTTTATCGGTATCGGCGGCAGTCTGCTGGGCTTCCCCTATCTCGATTCGGTAGTGGCTCTGGTCGTCGCGCTGATGGTCCTGCGCATCGGTGCCGTGACGGCCTGGGCGGCCATTCAAGAGTTGGCGGATCGCGGTCTGGATGATGCCACCCTGCAGGAAATCCGCGACATCATCCTCGGCAGTGAAGGGGTGCGCGACCTGCATCTGCTCAAGACCCGCAAGATGGGTCATCAGGCCCTGGCCGAGGTGCATCTGCAGGTAGCGCCGACCCTGAGCGTTTCCGAAGGACATCAGATCGCCGAGCGGGTGCGTATGGCCTTATTACGGCAGGTGGCGGACCTCATGGATGCCACCATTCATATCGACTGCGAGAATGATGAACAGGGCTCGCCGGTCTTGCCGGCGCGCAGCCAGATCGAGGCGACCATCCGGCAGGCGCTCCTGGCCGCCGAACTGCCTCTGCCCGAACAGGTGACCCTGCACTACCTCGGCGGTAGTGTCGAGGCCCGCCTACAGTATGTCTTGCCGTCGGCGGGGGCTTTGGATAGCCTTCACCAACTGGAGGGGGCTATTCATCATGCCTTGGACGGTGGTATTCCCGGTGTTGGCCGGATTGGCGTATTGTGGCGCCATGGCGATAACGGTGATCGAGTACGTTTTGCCTCATGATGGTGCAATACCAAAATGAATGCACAAAAATGGTGCATCTAAAAGGATCAAGCATTATTTAGGATCAAAGGATCGTATAACTGGCAGATGGCACGATATTTGTTTACATTTTGGGCTACGAAACGGAATAGTTTTCAAACATGGAGGAGATGCAAATGGGTTACAGCCCTAGTGATGTGGTTAAACTGATTCAGGACAAAGATGTCAAATTTGTGGATTTTCGCTTTACCGATACCAAAGGCAAGGAACAGCATGTCTCCGTGCCCGGCCACACCATCGAGGAAAACACCTTTGTCGATGGCAAGGCCTTTGATGGCTCTTCCATTGCCGGTTGGAAAGGCATCAATGAATCGGACATGATCCTCCTCCCCGAAGCCGCCAGCGCCGTTCTCGATCCCTTTACCGACGAAACGACCTTGATCATCCGCTGCGACATCATTGAACCGGCCACCGGCCAGGGCTATGAGCGCGACCCGCGCTCCGTGGCCAAGCGCGCCGAGGCCTATCTCAAGAGCACCGGCATTGCCGATAGCGCCCTTTTCGGGCCCGAAAACGAGTTCTTTGTCTTCGACTCCGTGACCTGGAACATTGATATGAGCGGCTGCGGCTACAAGGTCGACTCCGAAGAGGCCGCGTGGAATTCGGGCAAGGAGTACGAATCCGGCAACATGGGCCACCGGCCCGGGGTCAAGGGTGGCTATTTCCCCGTACCACCCGTGGATTCCGCCCAGGACCTGCGTTCGGCCATGTGCCTGGCCATGGAAGAAATGGGTCTGATCGTCGAAGTGCATCATCATGAGGTGGCCACGGCCGGCCAGCATGAGATTGGCGTGGCCGCCAACACCCTGACCCGCAAGGCCGACGAGGTGCAGATCCTCAAGTATGTGATCCACAACGTCGCCGCTGCCTATGGTCAGACCGCCACCTTCATGCCCAAGCCCATCGTCGGCGACAATGGCAGCGGCATGCATGTGCACATGTCCCTGAGCAAGGAGGGCAAGAATCTCTTTGCCGGTGACCTCTATGGTGGCCTTTCGGAAGTGGCGCTCTATTACATCGGTGGTATCATCAAGCACGCCAAGGCGATCAATGCCCTGACCAACCCCAGTACCAACAGCTACAAGCGCCTGGTGCCCCATTTTGAAGCGCCGGTACTGCTGGCCTATTCGGCGCGCAATCGTTCTGCCTCCATCCGCATCCCCTTTGTGACCAACCCCAAGGGTCGGCGTATCGAGGTGCGTTTCCCGGATTCGACCGCGAATCCCTACTTCGCATTTACCGCCATGCTGATGGCCGGCCTGGATGGTATCCAGAACAAGATTCATCCGGGAGACGCCATGGACAAGAACCTCTATGATCTGCCGCCCGAAGAGCTCAAGCATGTGCCCGGTGTCTGCGCCTCTCTGGAGGAGGCCCTGCATGCCCTCGAAGCCGACCATGAGTTCCTGATGAAGGGTGGCGTGTTCAGCGAGAGCTGGCTGGAAGGGTATCTGGATGTAAAATGGGCCGAGGTGCAAACCCTGCGCATGACCACCCATCCGGTCGAGTTCCAGATGTACTACAGTCTCTAAACCCTGCCCTGTACCTCCCCTCGCGGGAGGCATGTGCCCCGCAGCCCCGTTCCGGCGGGGCTTTTTCCTGTCCGGCCCGCGGGCTTTGCTGCCTTGACCCTAGATCCGGCGGTTGGCGCAGGTGTTTTTTGCACCAAAGGCCCGCGCCTGTTGTTCTACGGCTTATCCCGCTGGTAGGCGAAAACTCGCCCTGCGGGCTCAAACAGTTCGCCTGCCGGGCGCGGGCTTTCGTCAAGAACAACGACGGCTTGGGCTGAAGTCGCGGCAAAACACCTGCGCCAACTGCCGGATCTAGGTTGACAGCAAGCGGGAAGGCACCCATATAGTGCGACATGCAGAGGGAGGGCGCTGTTTTGCACACGAAATCGTTATCCATGATAGGGAAAAAGGCCAAGGGGACGACTGCCGCGGGGGTGTCCCGCGCTGGCCTGTGGCTCGCCATCGCCCTGGCGGGGTTGCTGGGTGGTGCCGCAAGCGATGCCGAGACCATTTATCGCTGGATAGGGGCGCAGGGGGTGCCCAGCTATGGCAACACGCCGCCACCGGGTGCCAAGGGCGTGCAAGTGGTGTCCGGCGGCCCCACGGAAGAGGTGAGCACCCCGACCATCTCGGCGAGTCCGGCTGCTGCGCCGGCCGGGGCGACCCCAGTCATCCCCGCCCCAAAACCGGCGGCGAATCCCGCCCTGCAGCAGATGGAAGCGCAGCTCGCCGCCGCCCGTTTGCAATTGATTCAGGCGGCCAAGGCCTATGAGGACGGGAAGGCCGTGCGCCTGGGTAACGAAAGAAACTATGTCCGTTATCAGGAACGGGTCAAGGGTCTCAAAAATCAGATGGATGCCGCGCAGTTGCGGGTGATCTTGCTGCAGCGCCAACTCCAGCAAATGGCCAGTATGCCCAATGCGGACAAGGCGGGTGCTGCCGCGCATTAAGGAGATTCTGACCGCGCTCAGGGCGAGCGGTACTTGCGTCCGCATTTCTTTCAGCGCCGCGGAAGGGCGCCGCTGCCCAGCCATCAGCCCCCTGGATGAAAGGGCGGGTGGAGCGTGAAGTGATAGACCGATTCCCCGCGGATGGCTTACCATGGGTTGCGCCAATTGGTGTTGACCCAGGGAGACCCAGGAATGCCCCGTTTTCTGCTGAGTAATGACGACGGGTATATGGCGCCGGGTCTTGCGGCCCTTGCCGAGGCTATGACGCCGTTGGGGGAAGTGGTGGTAGTGGCCCCCGAGCAGGACCGCAGCGGGGCCAGCAACTCCCTCACCCTCGACCGCCCCCTGCGCTTGCGGCGCGGTTTCAATGGCTTTCATTATCTGGTGGGCGGAACCCCCACCGATTGCGTTCATCTGGCGGTGACGGGGCTGTTTGCCGAGGCGCCCGACATGGTCATTTCCGGCATCAATCGGGGTGCCAACATGGGCGATGACGTGCTCTATTCGGGGACCGTGGCGGCCGCCATGGAGGGGCGTTTCCTGGGCCTCCCGGCCCTTGCCGTTTCCTTGGCCGGCAAAGACTGCACCCATTATGCAACGGCGGCCCGGGTGCTGGTCGGTCTGGTGGAAAGGCTGTTGCATAGCCCTTTGCCCGCCGATACCATTCTCAATGTCAATGTGCCGGATCTGCCCTTTGCCCGGTTGGAGGGTACCGAAGTGACTCGGCTGGGGCGCCGCCATAAGAGCGAGGCCGCGATTCCGGCCCAGGATCCGCGGGGCGAGCAAGTATATTGGATTGGCCCTTCGGGCCGAGAGGCCGACGCTGGTCCGGGCACGGACTTCGATGCCGTGCGGCGTGCCTGTGTGTCGATCACCCCGCTGGATCTGGATATGACCCGGTATGCCTTTCTGGAGGATCTCAGCCAGTGGCTCACCAGCCCGCGCTCCTGAGCCCCGAAGTGGGGATGATCTCGCCGCGTACCCGTGCGCGCATGGTGCAGCGGCTGCAGGCCGAGGGGATCGACGATGTGCGGGTTTTGGCAGCGATGGGCCGCATCCCCCGCCATCGCTTTGTGGCCCAGGCCCTGGCTGGCCGCGCCTATGAGCCGGTTTCTTTGCCCATCGGCTATGGACAGACCATTTCCCAGCCGTGGACCGTGGCGCGCATGACCGAGGCCGCCCTCGCCGCAGAGCCGTTGCAGCGAGTGCTGGAGGTGGGTACGGGTTCGGCCTATCAGACGGCGGTCCTGGCAGCCCTGGTGGACGAGGTGTATAGCATCGAACGGATTGAGCCTCTCCTGCTCCGGGCCCGGGAAAAACTCGCGCAACTGGGCGTGGGCAACGTCCGGTTGCGTCATGGTGACGGCGTTGCCGGCTGGGCGGAGGCGGGGCCTTTTGATGCCATGGTGATCACCGCGGCGGCGCCCTGGTCCCTGCCCGCGCTCTTTGCCCAACTCCGGCCGGGCGGTCGCCTGATCATGCCGGTGGCTGACGGAAGAGGGCAGCGCTTGCATGATTTGCACTGGGATGGGCGCACGGCCCACGAAAGGGATCTGGGGCCTTGTCATTTTGTGCCTCTGCTGGCGGGAACGGTTGCTGTAGCTTCAGGAGATCACGGATGACGAATCGTGCAGAAGCAGAGGATGAGGATGCGGGGATCGCAGAAGATGCCGTGGTGGGAGCATTGAGCGACGGAGACGATGATGAGGCCTTGATCAGCATTCCCGTCGACATCCAGGATTGGGATGCGACTCGCTGTTATCTGCGCGAGATCGGCCATAGCCCGCTCTTGACGGCGGCAGAGGAAATTGCCCTGGGCCAGCGGGTGCAGGCAGGTGAGGCCGCCGCCCGCACCACCATGATCGAGAGCAACCTGCGCCTGGTGGTGCGCATCGCCCGCCGCTACATCAATCGCGGCCTGCCGCTGCTGGACCTCATTGAAGAGGGCAATCTGGGCTTGATCCGGGCGGTGGAAAAGTTTGATCCGGAACGGGGTTTTCGCTTCTCCACCTATGCCACCTGGTGGATCCGTCAGAATATCGAGCGCGCCATCATGAATCAGACGCGCACCGTGCGTCTGCCCATTCACGTCATGAAGGAACTCAGTGCCTGCCTGCGCGCCGCCCGTTGCCTGGGCCAGCGCCTCCAGCGCGCGCCTAGTGCCGAGGAGGTGGCGGAGGTCATGGAACGGCCGGTGGCGGATGTGCGCGACTGCATGGAACTCGACGGGCGGGTAAGCAGCCTGGAGGCGCCCATGGGGCGGGATGGCGACCACTCTCTGGCGGATGTGCTGCCGGATACCGACGGCAGCGGTCCGGAGTCGGCCCTGGCCGACAAGGACCTGAATCATCAGTTGCGCGTCTGGATAGCGGCCCTGAGCGAGAAACACCGACTCGTCCTGCAATGGCGTTACGGCCTGGATGGGGGGGAAAGTGCTACCCTCGAAGAGGTGGGGGCGCGTATGGGGGTAACCCGCGAGCGGGTCCGGCAGATTCAGGTGGAGGCCCTTTTTGCCCTGCGTCATCGCCTGGAGAGCGAGGGGCTGTCGGCGGAGTTCATCTTTACGAATCCCTGATCCCGGATACGCCCGTCGGCGGAGGGTTTTTTTGCTCCGGCGGTCCTTGCCTGTTGTTCTACGGCTCATCCCGCTGGCAGGCGAAAACTTGCCCTGCGGGCTCGAACAGTTCGCCTGCCGGGCGCGGGCTTTCGCCAAGAACAACGACGGCGCGGACCGAAGTCGCGGCAAAACCCCCTCCGCCGACGGGCGTATCCGACGGATACCGAGATCGGTTTCAGGTGCCGGGAGGCAAGAGGGCGGCAACCACGTCGCGGTCTTCGCCGACAAGGATATTGTAGGTGCGGCAGGCGGCACTGGTATCCATGATCTCGGGGTGCAGATTGAGTTCGCGCAGGGCGCGCAAGAGCGCCCGGTCGGGAAAGCGTTGGCGGTTGCCGGTGCCGAGCAGGAGAATTTGCGGAGCGCTGTCGTGGAAGCGGGCGAAATGCTCCGGACGCAGATCATCCATGCGCTTGGGGCCCCAGGGGCTTTCCAGCCAGTCGGGGGCTACCAGCACTGCGGTGCCGTGGGTTACGCCGTGAATGACGATGCCCTGGGGCCCGTAGGCGCGGATGATGTTGTGCTGTTCGTCTCTTTGCAGATGCAGTTTCATGGCGGATTTCCTTTTTTCAGATTGACAGGCCCGCGCCGCAAATCTATTGTCTAGCGGTTTCGGTATTCGCTACAAGCCCTAGAGCACGCGCCCCATGAATAGTGATTTTGAACGTATCCGTCGTCTTCCCCCCTATGTCTTTAATATCGTTACGGACCTGAAAAACCAGGCACGCAAGCGTGGCGAGGATGTGATCGACTTTGGCATGGGCAATCCCGACCAGCCTACCCCGCAGAATATCGTGGACAAGCTCTGCGAGACGGCCCAGCGCGGAGATACCCACCGCTATAGCGTTTCGCGCGGTATTCCCCGCCTGCGTCGGGCCATTACGAGTTGGTACGAGCGCCGCTATGACGTGCATCTCGATCCCGAGTCCGAGGCCATCGTCACCATCGGCTCCAAGGAGGGCTTGGCGCACCTGGCCCTGGCGACCATGGGCCCGGGGGATACGGTGCTGGTGCCGAGTCCCACTTATCCCATTCATCCCTACGGCTTTGTCATTGCCGGGGCTGACGTGCGCCATGTGCCCATGGTACCCGGCGGCGACTTCTTCGCGGAACTGGAAAAGGCCATCAAGGCGGCCTGGCCCAAACCCAGGATGTTGGTCCTCAATTTCCCCCACAACCCCACGGCAACGGTGGTGGAGCTGGACTTTTTCGAGCGCGTAGTGGATTTTGCCAAGGAGCACCGCATCTGGGTGGTGCATGATCTGGCCTATGCGGATATCGTCTTCGACGGCTATAAGGCCCCGAGCTTTTTGCAGGTGCCCGGAGCCAAGGACGTGGGGGTGGAGTTTTTTACCCTCTCCAAGAGTTACAACATGCCCGGCTGGCGGGTGGGCTTCGCCGTCGGCAATCCCAAGCTCATCGGCGCCCTGGGGCGCATCAAGAGCTATCTGGACTACGGGACCTTCACCCCCATTCAGGTGGCGGCCATCACTGCCCTGGAGGGCCCGCAGGACTGTGTGGAAGACATCCGCCGCATGTATGAACACCGCCGCGATGTCCTCTGCGATGGCCTGGAGGCGGCGGGCTGGCCCGTGGAGCGACCCAAGGCCACCATGTTTGTCTGGGCGCGCATCCCCGAGGCCCTGCGCAAGATGGGCTCGCTGGAGTTCTCCAAGCTGGTGCTGGAGCGGGCCAAGGTGGCGGTAAGCCCCGGTATTGGTTTTGGCGAGATGGGGGATGAATACGTGCGTTTCGGGCTGGTCGAGAACGAGCACCGCACCCGCCAGGCCATTCGCGGCATCAAGCAGATGTTCCGCGAGGATCTATGAGCAGGCCGATCATGGGCCCGGTGCGGGTGGGCATCCTCGGTATGGGGACCGTGGGCGGTGGAACGGTGCAGGTCCTGCGCCGTAATGCCGAGGAGATCGCCCGGCGCGTGGGGCGTGAGATCGTGATTGCCCAGGCGGCGGTACGCAGCCCTGCCCGTCTGCGGGGGCTGGACCTGCACTGCCCGGTCACCAGCGATCCCTTTGCGGTGGTGCGCAATCCCGAGATTGATGTGGTGGTGGAGGTGATGGGAGGCATCGAGCCGGCCCGTAGCCTGATCCTGGAGGCCATTGCCGCCGGCAAGCATGTGATCACGGCCAACAAGGCCCTGCTGGCGGAGCACGGCAACGCCATCTTTGCCGCTGCCCAGGAACAGGGGGTGGTGGTGGCCTTCGAGGCGGCGGTGGCCGGGGGCATTCCCATTATCAAGGCCATCCGCGAGGGCCTGGCGGGGAACCGTATCCAGTGGCTCGCGGGCATCATCAACGGCACCAGCAATTATATCCTCACCCAGATGCGTACCGCGGGCCGGGACTTTCCCTCAGCCCTGGCCGAGGCCCAGCGCCTGGGCTATGCCGAAGCCGATCCGGGCCTGGATATCGACGGCGGCGACGCGGCGCACAAACTGACCCTGCTGGCCTCCATTGCCTTTGGCATCCCGGTGGATTTTGCCCATTGCTACGTGGAGGGCATCCGCCATCTGGAGCGCGTGGACGTGGTGTATGCCGAAGATCTCGGTTACCGCATCAAGCTCCTGGGCATCGCCAAACGGCGGTCCGACGGGGTGGAGCTGCGCGTGCATCCCACTCTCATCCCCGAGCGTCACCTGCTGGGCAGTGTCGAGGGGGCATTCAACGCAGTGCTGGTGGATGGCGACGCTGTCGGGCAGACCCTTTACTATGGTCGCGGCGCGGGTGCGGAGCCCACGGCCAGCGCTATTGTCGCGGACCTGGTGGATGTGGCACGGACGTTGACGGCGGACCCCAGCAATCGGGTGCCGCATCTGGCCTTTCAGCCCGACTGCATGAGCGCACTGCCCCTGCTGCCCATGGCGGCGGTGGAAAGCGCCTATTACCTGCGTATCCACGCCCACAACCGTCCCGGTGTCCTGGCCCAGGTGGCCACGGTACTGGCCGAGCACGACATCTCCATCGAGGCGCTGGTGCAGAAGGAGGCGGCTGCGGCGGCGGATGTGCCCATTGTGCTGCTGCTGCATCGCTGCCGCGAGGGGGATCTGGATGCGGCGCTGGCGCGTATCCAGGCCCTACCGGTGGTGACCCGCCCGGTACTGCGCCTGCGCGTGGAGGGGTTGGGGGAAGCTGTTTAGGCCCTGTTGCACCAGGGAAAAATGATTCATCATGCTGTGGAAAATGAGGAGGTCTTTGTGACCGCAAGCCGTTACACCGGCATTATCGACCGTTACCGCGCTTTTCTGCCCTTGGCCCCGGCGACCCGGGCCGTGAGCCTGGGGGAGGGGAATACGCCGCTCATCGAGTGTCTGAACCTGCCCCGGCAACTGGGCGTGGACCTGCGGATTTTTCTCAAGTACGAGGGGCTGAATCCCACCGGTTCTTTCAAGGACCGGGGCATGACCATGGCGGTGACCAAGGCCCAGGAAGAGGGCAGCGAGATGGTCATCTGTGCCTCTACCGGCAATACCTCGGCGGCGGCGGCGGCCTACGCGGCCCGCGCCGGGATGCGCGCCTTTGTGGTCATTCCCGAGGGCAAGATCGCCCTGGGCAAGCTCTCCCAGGCCATGATGCACGGCGCCCTAGTCTTGCAGATCCGGGGTAATTTTGACGTCGGGATGCGGATCGTGCAGGAAGTGGCCGCCCATGCCCCCATTACTCTGGTAAACTCGGTGAATCCTTATCGCTTGCAGGGGCAGAAGACCGCGGCCTTCGAGATCATCGAGGCCTTGGGTGAGGCACCCGATTATCACGCCCTGCCGGTGGGTAACGCGGGCAATATCACCGCCCACTGGATGGGCTATTGCGAGGCGACGGACGGGCGCGAGGGCGCCGGGGATATCCTCACCGGGGCCTGTAAATTTTGTCACGGTCGCTGTTCCTATGGCCACGGCAGGGCCGGCAAGCGCCCGAAGATGTTGGGCTTTCAGGCGGCGGGGAGCGCGCCTTTCATCACCGGGCATTTTGTCGAGGACCCCGAGACCATCGCCACGGCCATCCGTATCGGGCACCCCATGTCTTGGGATCAGGCCCAGGTGGTGGCTCGGGAGAGCCGCGGTTGGTTTGCTGCCGTGACCGATCAGGAGATCCTCGAAGCGCAGCGCTGGCTGGCGCGTTTCGAGGGCGTGTTCTGCGAACCGGCCTCGGCGGCCTCCGTGGCGGGGGTGGTGGCCGCGGCCCGTGCCGGGCGCCTGGAAGCGGGCGCGACGGTGGTCTGCACCCTCACCGGTCACGGCCTCAAGGACCCGGATACCGCCATTGCCCAGGGTGGCGAGGTGGTGACGGTGGACGCCACCCTGGCAGCGGTGGAACGCGCCATTCTCGATCATTGATGCCTGCAGCCAAGGGGGACTCATCCAAGCGCGGGCTGACCCTCTGGCTCCCGGGGCTGCGCGCCTGGCCGGGCGAAGCGTTGGGCGAGATCCTGCCGCGTTACTGGGGGCGCGGGCGGCGGGAACGACTGCCGGCGGCGAACTTGCTGGATCTGGCGGCACGCCTCTGGGCCCTTCCGGCGGGTCCCCTGCCGGCAGCGGCGCTGCTGGCGACTGCCGATGGCGTGGCGGTGGATGGGCGCTGGGTCATTGCCCTGGAGGCCGTGCAGATACAGTCCCGACAGGGGCAGGCGGTGGTGCTGCCAATGCCGTCGGAGGCGCTGCAGGTAGAGGAAGTGGATACCTTGCTGGCCGCTGCCCGCGCCCATTTTGCGGGTGCTGACTGGGAGATCGTGGGCGGGGGGTCGTCGGGACGCTGGTATGTCCTGGCGGAAAGCGCGCCGGATCTGCAGAGTACGCCGATTTTTTCGGTGCTGGGTCGGGAACCCCTGGATCTCTTGCCCAAGGGCCGTGATGCGGGTTACTGGAATGGCATTTTCAACGAATTGCAAATGCTCCTGACGGTCCATCCGGTGAACCAGCATCGGGAGGAGGAGGGCCTGGAGCCCCTGCGATTTTTCTGGGCCTGGGGGGAAGGACGCCTGCCGCAAATCCGGCCGGCGGTCCGCTGGCAAGGGTTGGTCAGCCCCACCCCCTGGTTGCGTGCGCTGGCGGCGTGGGCGGGGGTGCCTTTGCTGCATGGGCTGGATGCCTTGCCCGAAGCGGAGATGGAGACCTTGTGGGCGGAAGTGGGTGAGCTGCTGTGGGAATGGCCTGCGGACTGGCGCCTGGATGAGACCGCGCCGGCTTTCGCCGGCATCGTGCCGGTGCTGAATGCCGCCTTTGCCGCCGGTGCTTCGGTGCAGTTATGCAGCGGCGTAATGGCCGATGGGATGGCCGAGCGTGTGTGCTTGCGGCCGGGAGATCGCTGGCGCTTCTGGCGGCGGGCGGTGCAGCCGGGAAAGGGTGCCGCTTTTTTGGGGCGGTGGTGACGGGAGGATGGGCAGGCTATGACCCTAAAAACGGCAGTGGGCAGAGGTGTTTTGCCGCGACTTCGGCCAGAGCCGTTGTTGTTCTTGGCGAAATCCCGCGCCCGGCAGGCGAACTGTTTGAGCCCGCAGGGCGAGTTTTCGCCTGCCAGCGGGATGAGCCGTAGAACAACAGGCGCGGGCCGCCGGAGCAAAAAACACCTCTGCCCCCTGCCGGATCTAGGATGACGCGCTGGGTAGAGCGGCCCGTGCCGATGATGGCTTATGCCGATTTGCAGGCGGCGGGTCTGAGTCCGTTGCTGGCGCGTCTCTATGCGGCGCGGGGCGTGGCGAGTGCTGCGGAACTGTCTCTGGAAGGTCGGGATCTGGCCCCCGCCAGTGGTCCGGCCGCTCTGCATGGCCTGGATGCGGCCGCGCGGATCCTGGCCGACGCCCTCATGACGGGCAAAGGCATCGTCATTGTCGGCGACTATGATTGTGACGGGGCGACCGCCACCGCGCTGCTGGTGGAGGCCCTGCAGGCCTGCGGCGCGGCGCGCGTCGATTATGTGGTGCCCAATCGCTTCACCTGTGGCTATGGGCTGACCCCGGCGGTTCTGGAGCTGATACCCGCTGCGGCCGAAGTGCTGGTCACGGTGGATAATGGCATCTCCAGTTTGGAGGGGGTGCGGGAGGCCAAGGCGCGGGGTCTGCAGGTGGTCATCACGGATCATCATTTGCCCGGCGCAGAACTGCCCGCCGCCGACGCCATCGTCAACCCCAATCAGCCCGCTTGCCCCTTTCCCTGGAAGGGCAGCGCCGGGGTGGCGGTGGCCTTTTATCTGGCGGCGGCCCTGCGCAGCGTCCTGGATGTCGAAGGCTGGTTCGCCGTCCGTCCCCGCCCCAATTTGGCGTCCCTCTGGGATCTGGTGGCCCTGGGGACGGTGGCCGACGTGGTGCCCCTGGAACGCAACAACCGCATTCTGGTGATGCAGGGCCTGCGCCGCCTCAATGCCGGACGCGGGCGCCCCGGCTTGCAGGCCTTGCTGGAGGTGGCGGGGCGGGCAACCGGGCGTTTGCAGGCCAGTGATCTGGGTTTCATCCTCGGGCCGCGCATCAATGCCGCCGGCCGTCTGGAAGATATGGAGATCGGTATTCGCCTGCTGCTGGCGCCCGACCTGGAAAGCGCCAGACCTCTGGCGACGCAGCTCGATGAGCTCAACCGACAGCGCCGGAGCATCGAAGACGATATGCGCAACACCGCGGAGATGCTGTTGGAGGTAGAGGCGGAACTCCTGCACAATTATGGCCTTTGCCTCTTTGAGCCCGGCTGGCATGCCGGGGTCATCGGCATCGTCGCCGGGCGCCTGCGCGAGCGTTATCATCGCCCGGTCATCGCCTTTGCGGATCTCGGGGACGGGTGGCTGCAGGGCTCCGGCCGCTCCATTCCCGCCCTGCACCTGCGCGATGCCCTGGCCCAATGCGCGACCCAGGCGCCGGGGTTGCTGGGGCGCTTCGGCGGCCATGCCATGGCGGCGGGCCTGCGCCTGCGTCGGGAGGCATTGCCGCAGTTCCAAGCGCTCTTTGAGACCGTGCTGCGGGCCCGGCTCAGCGCCGAGGACCTGGAAGAGTCCATCGCCACGGACGGGACTTTGGGCGGTGCCGAGCTGGGGCTGGAAACGGCCCGTCTCCTGGAAGGAGCGGGGCCTTGGGGGAATCGCTTTCCCGAGCCCTTGTTCAGCGGCTCCTTTCGCGTTTGCGACTGGCGTTTGCTGAAGGGCGGGCATTTGCGCTTTACGCTGGAAACCCCCGGGGGCCAGCGGCTGGAGGCGGTGCAGTTTCATCCCCCCGCCGAGCCCAGTGGCACCTGGATCGAGGCTTTGTATATTCCGGAGATCAACCGTTATCGCGGTGAGGAACGATTGCAGCTACGCCTGCGCCAATGGCAGTGTAAAGAGGAAAACGATGCGAGAAATTAACGAGATGCGCGCTCTGCGCGAAGATCTCCAGGCCCGGGTGCAGGGCCTGAGGGGGTTCCTTTGACCTCGATGAAAAGCGTGGTCGCCTGGAGGAAGTGCAACGCGAGTTGGAAGACCCCGGTATCTGGAACGATGCGGCCAAAGCGCAGGAACTCGGTCGGGAACGGGCGCGCCTGGAGGCGGTGATTACGCCGCTGGATCATCTGGCGGCCAGTCTGGGCGACGCCGGCGAGATGCTGGACCTGGCCGTGGCCGAGAGCGATGAAGCCCTGCTGGCGGCGGTGGATGCGGATCTGGACCAGGCCCTGGCCACGGTGGAAAAGCTGGAATTCCAGCGCATGTTCGCCGGCCCCCAGGATGCCGCCAACTGCTTCGTGGACATCCAGGCCGGGGCCGGCGGTACCGAGGCCCAGGATTGGGCGGAGATGCTCCTGCGCATGTACCTGCACTGGTGCGAGGGACATGGCTTCGGCACCGAGCTGGTGGAGGTTTCCGAGGGCGAGGTGGCGGGGATCAAGTCGGCGAGCATCCATGTGCGCGGTGACTACGCCTTTGGCTGGTTACGCTCGGAGACGGGGGTCCATCGCCTGGTGCGTAAGTCGCCCTTCGATTCGGGCAATCGGCGCCACACCAGTTTTGCCAGCGTCTTTGTGTATCCCGAGATCGACGACAGTTTCGAGGTGGAGATCAATCCGGCGGATTTGCGCGTGGACACCTATCGCGCCAGCGGTGCCGGCGGTCAGCACATCAACAAGACCGACTCGGCGGTGCGGATCACCCATATGCCTTCGGGGATCGTGGTCGCCTGCCAGACCGATCGCTCCCAGCACAAGAACCGTGCGGAGGCCATGAACATGCTGCGCTCCAAGCTCTATGAGATGGAGATCCAGAAGCGCGATGCGGAAAAGCAGGCCTTGGAGGAGAGCAAGAGCGACATCGGCTGGGGGCATCAGATCCGCTCCTACGTCCTCGATCAGTCGCGAATCAAGGACCTGCGTACCGGCGTCGAAGTGGGGGATACGCAGAAAGTCTTGAATGGGGGCCTGGATGTCTTCATCGAGGCGGCCCTCAAGGCCGGTTTGTAACGGGCGGTGTGCAAGGATATTTTGGCATCGGGACGACGAAAAAAAACAGTAGAACAGGCGTTTTTCGCAGCGCAGAACATTGACGGCGGGCCTTTTCCCGCTCGCCCAAGAGGAAGTGGAGCATGGAGCAGGACAGCAACGATCAGATGATGGTGCGCCGCGAGAAGCAGGAGCGCTGGCGCGAGCAGGGGCAGGCCTATCCCAACGATTTTCGCCGGGATGCCCTGGCCGGCGATCTCCTCGCCCGTTATGGCGACATGGACGGGGCGGCCCTGGAGCAGGAACCCATTAGCGCCCGTCTGGCCGGACGACTCATGAGCCGGCGTCTCATGGGCAAGGCGAGCTTTGCCGATCTTCAGGATCAGGCGGGGCGCATCCAGCTCTTCCTGGGGAAGGACCATTTGGGGGAGGCGGCTTACGGCCTCTTTCGGGAGCTGGATCTGGGCGACATTATCGGCGTCGAAGGGGAGCTCTTTCGCACCCGCGCCGGCGAACTCTCTCTGCGCGTGGGGACCCTGCGCCTCCTCAGCAAGGCACTGCGTCCCCTGCCGGAAAAATGGCATGGCCTCAGCGACCCCGAGACCCGTTTCCGCCAGCGTTATGTGGATCTCATTGTTACCGAGGCGGCTCGGCGCACCTTCCGCATTCGCGCCCAGACCGTGGCCGCCCTGCGCCAGGGTCTGGCTCAGCGCGGCTTTTTTGAGGCCGAGACGCCCATGATGCAGCCCATCCCCGGCGGGGCTACGGCGCGGCCCTTCATCACCCACCATCATGCCCTGGATATGACTCTCTATCTGCGCATCGCCCCGGAGCTCTATCTCAAGCGGCTGGTGGTGGGCGGTTTTGAGCAGGTCTTTGAGATCAACCGCAACTTTCGCAATGAAGGGATCTCCACCCGGCACAACCCGGAGTTCACCATGCTCGAATGGTACGAGGCCTATGCAGATTGCCATCGCGCCATGGACCTCACCGAAACCCTCATCCGTAGCGCAGCCCAGACGGCCCTGGGTAGCGAGGCCATCACCTATCAGGGGCTGGAAATCGATCTCGGCCGGCCCTTCCTCCGCCTCAGTGTCGAGGAAGCGGTTCGTGCCCACAATCCGGCGCTTGCCCATGCGGATCTGCGCGATCCCCACTGCCTGGCCGAGCATCTCGCCCGCCTGGGCATGGGCTGCCACCCCGGCTGGGGTTGGGGCAAACGCCTCATCGAGATCTTCGAAAAGACGGTGGAGGGCAAGCTGCAGCAGCCCACCTTCATCACCCATTACCCCCTGGAGGTGAGTCCTCTGGCCCGGCGCAACAACGACGATCCGGAGCTGACGGATCGCTTTGAGCTGATGATTGCCGGACGGGAGATTGCCAACGGCTTCTCGGAGCTCAACGACCCCGACGATCAGGCCGCGCGTTTCCGCGCCCAGGTGGCGGCCAAGGATGCCGGGGACGAGGAGGCGATGTTCTTTGACGCCGACTATATCCGCGCCCTGGAATACGGCATGCCCCCTACGGCCGGAGTGGGTCTGGGGATCGATCGCCTGGTCATGCTCCTGGCGGATCAGGCCAGCATCCGCGAAGTGATCCTCTTTCCCCATCTGCGGCCGGAACAGGCATGAGGCCCTACGAGCTGTGGATCGGCCTGCGCTACACCCGCGCCAAGCGGCGCAATCATTTCATTTCCTTCATCACGGGTACGGCCATCATGGGGATGGTCATCGGCGTCGCCGCCCTCATCGCCGTCATGGCGGTGATGAACGGTTTCGACCATACCCTGCGCTCACGGATCCTGGCGGTAACCTCCGATGTCATCGTCCAGGGTAACGGCATGCCTGTTCTCGACTGGCCCGCGGCGGAGCAGAGGCTCGCCGCCCTGCCGGGGGTGACGGGCGTCGCCCCTTATGTGCAGGCCCAGTCCATGCTCTCCAACGGCAGTCTGGTGAGCGGGGCGGTGGTGGAGGGAATCGATCCGACCCTGGAGAACGGGGTCAATCGCCTTGATCACGACATGAAGGCCGGTTCGCTGGCGGCCCTAAAGACCCCATGGAGCATCGTGCTGGGGAGTTCTTTGGCACGGGATCTGGGCGTGGGCGTGGGCGACAAGATCACCCTCATTTCTCCCCAGGGCGGCGTCACGCCCCTGGGCGTCACTCCGCGCCTGCGCCAGTTTACCGTGGTCGGCCTCTTTTCCGTGGGCATTTATGCCTATGACAGCGGGCTGGCCTACATCAATCTGGGCGATGCCCAACGCCTCTATGGGATGGGCAAGGGCGTAACCGGGCTGCGCCTCAAGATCAAAGACCCCTTCGCCGCCCCGCAGTTCGCCAGCACCCTGCAAAAGCAGATCGGACCGGCCTTTTATGTACAGGACTGGACGCAGACCCACGAAAACTTCTTCAAGGCCCTGAAGATGGAAAAGCTGGTGATGTTCGTCATCCTCTCCCTCATCGTCGCCGTGGCCGCCTTCAATATCGTGGCAACCCTGGTGATGGTGGTCACGGACAAGGAGACCGATATTGCCATTTTACGCACCATTGGCGTTTCACCGCGCAGTATCACCGCCATTTTCATGATCCAGGGAGCGGTTATCGGGCTCTTTGGGACCCTCCTGGGGGTCATCGGCGGCGTGCTCCTGGCCCTCAATATCCCCACCCTGGTACCGGCCATCGAACAGCTCTTTCACGTGCAGTTCCTGTCGCCGGAGGTCTACTCCATCAGCCAGTTGCCGTCCCGCCTGGAGCCCATGGATGTGGTCCATGTGGCCATTGCGGCCCTGGTAATGAGCTGGGTGGCCACCATCTATCCGTCATGGCGCGCTTCGCGGATCGACCCTGCCGAGGCCCTGCGCTATGAGTGAAGCAAGGCAGACGACGACCGCACCGGTATTGCAGGTGGAGCACCTGCGCCAAGTCTTCGCCGTGGGGCGGGAGCGCCTGGAAGTGCTCCGCGACATCCGCCTGGAGGTGGCCGCCGGCGAGCGCCTGGCTATCATCGGCGCCTCGGGGCAGGGCAAGAGCACCCTGATGCAGGTGATGGGGGGGCTGGAAAAGCCCACCGCGGGTCGCGTCCGTATCCAGGGCCAGGATGTCTATGCCCTCAACGAGCGCCGGCGCGGGCAATTGCGCAATCGCTCCGTGGGCTTCGTCTATCAACTGCACCGCCTCTTGCCGGAATTCACCGCCCTGGACAATGTCCTGCTGCCCCTGCTGGTGCGGCGCGAGCGTCGTGCGGTGGTCGAGCCCTGGGGGCGGGAGCTTCTGGGCCGCGTGGGGCTGGGTCAACGTCTCCAGCACAAGCCGGGAATGCTCTCGGGCGGCGAACGTCAACGCGTGGCTTTGGCCCGGGCCCTGGTCACTCGCCCGGCCCTGCTCCTGGCCGATGAGCCTACGGGCAATCTCGACAGCGATTCCGCCGAGGTGGTGCATGCGCTGATGCTGGAATTGAACCGTGAGCTGGGCACCGCCCTGGTCATCGTCACGCACGAACCCAGCCTGGCCGCCCGCATGGCGCGGGTCTTGCGCCTGCACGACGGCGCCTTGCATCCGGTAGTGCTGCCGGCCGCTAACCCGTTGCCGTAGGATGGTCTGGGGATGGCGGACGTTTTTCGCCGTGTCACTGCTATTCAGACCGCGGCCTATGGGTCGGATGGTGATGGCGTTGCCACAGCCGCCAGTAGACCCAGAGACGCCAACTCCAGAGAGTGCCCCAGTAGGCAATGATGGCCAAGGCTCCGCCGAACAAAAGACTGCCAAGCCAGGTGATGAGATAGGCGTGCCACAGCCGATCACCCATGGCCGCCATACCGATCTGACCATAAAAGAGACGGTGGATGTCGATATAGTGAATGGTGATGGGCGGGGCAAGGCCGATCTGGTCCAATAGCCAGAAGCCGAAACGATAGCTGGCATAAAAATAGGGGACGATGGTCAGGGGACCCGTCACCACAAAGGGCATGATCACCGCGATGGGGATATAGGCCCGCCGCCACAGGCCGATGAGCAGGATGCTGAGGACGTGGCCAAAAAAGGGCAGGCTGCCGATGAAGGTGCCAATGGCCATGCCGCGGGCAAAATTGTGCCGATGCGGATGCCAGAAGACCGGGCGCGCCAGATAATGGGTGAAACGACCCAGGGGCCTTTTGTGGAGGATTTCCTCCCGCGTAGGGAGACGGCAGAATGAAGGCAAGCGCAAAGCGGGTAATCCCATGCGGTCAGTGGCCCCTAGTGTAGCCAAGGGGGCGGGCCAGGCCAAATCCTGGCCCGCCTTTCTGTCATTCGCCCTTGCCGCGGGGCTGGGGCTGGGGGTATTCCAGTTTTTCAGCTACCTGCCGCCTCTCTGGATCCCCCTGCTCTGCGCTCTGTTGGCGGCAGTCCTGGCCTGGCGCTGGCGCTGGTGGAGCCTGCCGGCAGTCGCCGCCCTGGCTTTTGCCTGGGGAATCTGGCAGGCGGAACAGCGTTTGCAGGTCAACTGGCCGGCACCGCAGACGGAGCCGGTGACCCTGGTGGGAGAAATCGTTTCCCCGCCGCAACTGCTCGGGCGGGAAACTCATTTTCTCGTTGCCCCCCGCTGGCTCGTCGAAGCTGGCCGTAAACGCCCCTTTCCGGCCCTGATAGACCTCCACGGCCATCTGCCCGAGGAGCCGCAAAGCGGTCAGATCTGGCAGTTCAACGCCCATCTGCAGCCCGCCTCCGCCTTGCCGGCATCGCCCTTTGGCGATGCCGCCCGCCAGCGCTTCTGGGACAATATCCGCGCGACCGGCAGCATTCACCATGCCCAGCGCCATAGCGACCCCCTCTGGAACCCGTTGCGGCAGATCGAGTCCTGGCGTCAGTCGGTGTTTGCCGCCAGCAATGCCATCCTGCCGCGGGCGGAGGCGGGCTTGGTGCAGGCCTTGAGTGTGGGCATGGGCGGGCAGATCCCGGCAACCGTCTGGGCGGCCTTCCGTGATACCGGCACTGCCCATCTCCTGGTGATTTCCGGTTCCCATGTGGCCGTCGTCGCCGGCCTGGTCTTCTGGTTGACGCAATGGCTGTGGCGGCGGCTGCCGTGGCTGGTGAACCGCTATCCCGCCCTGCTGGCGGCGAGCGTGGCCAGTATCCCGGCGGCTTGGGCCTATGCCCTCTTTGCGGGCTTTGCCCTGCCCGCCGAGCGCGCCGCCCTGATGATTACGGCGGCGGCGCTCGCACGTTGCATGGGGCGGCGCAGTGATACCTGGAGCGGCCTGGCGCTGGCGGCCTTGTGGATCTGTCTGGAAAATCCCGGGGCTATCCGCGAGATCAGCTTCTGGCTGTCCTTCGGCGCCGTGGCAGTGCTGGTCCTGGTGGCCTTTGTGGACCATGAGCAACCCTGGTGGCGCCGCCTGATGACGACGCAATGGGCCGTTTCCATCGCCCTTCTGCCCTTGCTGGCGGGGTTCTTTGGGCAACTCCCCCTCGTTTCGCCCCTGGCCAACCTGTTGGTCATCCCCCTGGTCGAACTCTTTGCCGTGCCGACGGCGCTCTTGGGCGCGTTGGCTGCCCTGCTTGGTGGCGACGGGCTGGCGCGGCTCTGTTTTCACCTCGTGGTGGTGAGCATGCACGGCGTGGTGATGCTGTTGGAAGCCCTCCTACGCTTGCCCTATGCCACCGTCGTCACCGGCCGCCCCGGCCTCTGGGCCCTCCTGGCGGCCGGCCTCGGGCTGGCCCTGTTCTTCTTGCCGCGGGCCTGGCCGGGGCGCTGGCTGGGTGTCGTAGGATTGTTGCCGCTGCTGCTGCCGGTACCCATTTCTTCGGCGCTGGATGTGGAACTGTTGCCAGCGGGGGAGGGGATGCTCCTGTTCTGGCGGCAACAGGGCCACAGCGGCATCTTCACGGCCAACCTCTGGCGCAAGGGAGAGGCACGGGAGGCGGCGCTGTGGTTGCAGGCCAGCACCCAGCGTCGTGGCGTGACGTCCATAGAAAGTTGGGTGCGCAGCGACAGCTCGGCGCCCGAGCCGCTCCCGCGCGTGCAGCGGCAATGGTGGCCCCGGGGGGGCCGAGCCTATCCGGGTGGGCCGCTACCGTCTCTGGCCTGTGTTGCGGGTGGGCCGGCGCCCCCTGGCGGGTCCTTCCTGGCCGCCAAGTTGCCCCAATCCTGTGTTTTGCTGTTGGGCGATGCCCGCGGCCCCTTGCTGGCGGGCGACCTCGACGGCACGGCCATAGCCGCCTTGCGTCAGCGTTACGGAGCGCAGTTGGCCACGCGCTCGGCCCTTTTTGTGCCGGCCTCCCTGACTCTCGAAGAGCGCCGCCAACTGCAGTCGAGTGCGCCTTCGGCAACCCTGATCGTCGCCACTACCGCTCCGGGACTTCGCTCCTGGCGCTGGCTGGGCGATCGTCTACAAGGGCCGGGGTCCGTTGCCAGGGCCTACTGGCAGTGAACCTGGAAACTGCCGAACTCAGGATGAAGGATAGGCGGTATTCCGCTTTTCCTATGTTATATTGCAACTCGCGCGCAGATAGGAGGTCACCGTGCTGCAACTCTTCCAATTGGGCGGCTGGGTCTTGCCCATCATTCTCTTTGCCGCGGTGCTGGCCTTGGCTATCATCGGCAATCGCTTCTGGGTGCTGCGGCGCTCGCGCATCGCCCCGCCGACGCTGGCGGCCCAAGTCACCAATCTCGTCGAGGTGGGCAAGGTGCAGCAGGCGGTCAAGCTGCTCTACGAAAACGATACCCCGTTGGCGCGCCTGATGCTGGCGGCCCTGCAACAGGCCGGGCAGCCGCGCGATGTCATCAAGGAAGTGGTCGAAGAAACGGGTCGTCACGAAGTGGCTCACCTCGACCGTTATCTGAATTTCCTTGGCAGCATCGCCGGCGTATCGCCGCTGCTGGGCCTGCTGGGTACGGTCTTTGGCATCATGTCGGCCTTTTCCGCCATCGGCTCGGTGGGAGTGGGCGATCCCAAGGCTCTGGCCAGCGGCATTGCCGAGGCCCTGATCACCACCGCCAGCGGTCTCATCGTCGCCATCCCCAGTCTGATCATGTACCGCTACTTGCGTGGGCGCGTCGATGGCCTGGTCCTGGAGATGGAGCGTGAGGCTCTGAAAGTCGTGAACCTGCTGGCGGGAGGCCAAGAATGAACCTGCGCCGTCGCGGCATGGAGGAACCGGAGATCAATGTCATTTCCATGGTGGACATCGTTCTCGTGCTGCTGCTCTTTTTCATGGTGACGACGAGCTTCGTGCATCAGTCGCACCTGTCCATGCAACTGCCCAAGGCTGACCAGGCCCCGGCCGGTGAGCCCAAAACCCCCATTACCATTGACCTCAATGCCGCAGGCCAAGTCTCCATCGGCGGGCAGGCCATCCCCATGGGCGATCTGGCGGCGCGGCTCAAGGCCTTGGCGGCCCATGATCCCGAGCGCGTGATCGTGTTGCGGGCCGACAAGAATGCGACCCAGCAATATGTCATCGATGTGCTGGATGCTGCCCAGGCGGCGGGTCTTAACCGGATCAGCTTCGCCACCCTCAGCAGCCATTAGCCCATGCGACTGGAAGGGCAACGCCTGCAATGGCTGGCACGCCTGGCGGCCGGGGTCCTGCAGTTCACCGCCTGGAGCATGCGCTGGCGGGTGGAAGGAGAGGCACCGGTACGCCGCCTGCTGGCCCAGGGGCAGCCCATCCTCCTCGCCTTCTGGCATGGGCGCCTGGCGATGATCCCCTATGCCTACCGGCGGATCGGCGGCCGACGCGTACAGATCCTCATCAGCGAGCACCGGGACGGCGAATTCATTGCCGCGGCCATGGCCCACTGGGGCTACGGCGCCGTGCGCGGCTCTACCCGGCGCGGCGCCGTCAAGGGCGCGCGCGGCATGTTGCGGGCGGCCCGCACGGGCAGCGACCTGGCCATCACCCCCGACGGTCCTCGCGGTCCCCGCGAGGCGGTGCAGGAGGGGGTAGTGGAACTGGCGCGGCTCTCCGGTCTGCCCATCGTGCCGGTGACCTTTGCGGCTCGCCCGGCTTGGCGCTTCTCCAGTTGGGATGGCTTTGTGCAACCCTTTCCCGGTGCGCGTGGGGTGATCCTCTGGGATGAGCCCCTCTGGGTGGCGCGGGAGACCGATGCTGCCGCTGTGGAACAGTTGCGGCAGCAATTGGAAGCGCGGATGCGTGCCCAAAGCGCACGGGCCGATGCCCTTATGGAGCGGAAATGAGCTATTACGGGGAAGTGATGCTCAGGGCGCGCTGGGCCAGTTGGCGGGATTGGCGGCAGCAGCGGCGCGGCCAGGCCAACGCCCGCTGGGGCTGGATCAGGCCCCCCACGGGTCGGGGACCGGCGATCTGGATGCAGGGCTTTGCGGACTACGACGATCTGCGGCTGGCGGCGGATCTGGCCAAGGCGATCCGGCAAAAACGCCTGGACCTGCGCGTGGTGCTCACCTTCGAGGTCGAGCATCCCGAGCTCCTGGAGCACATGGACGGCATTCCCGGCCTGGGCTACGGTTTTGGCCCCTGCGATCACCCCCAGGCCGTGGCGCGCACTCTGGAGCGTCTGGCCCCCCTGCGCTATCTGGCGCTGGGAGCCCCGCCGCGACGGCATCTGGCGGCAGCCCTGACCAAGCGCTCCATCCCCGCCGTATTCATGGGCACGGGGCCGGGGCCGGCGGCCCTGCCACCGGTGGAGGCGGTCTATCCGCGCAATGTCGAGCAGGCCGAGGCCTGGCATCCCTTGCTGCCGGCCGGGCGCATCGAGGAGCCCGTCGATTTTTCCACCCTCATCACCGTGGCCCAGGTGGAACCCAATTTTCGCGCCATGGCCTGCGGTGGTGATGACCGGCAATTATGGTGGGTGTCCGGGGTGTCGGCCGCGTCGGCGGCGCGGTGGATCAAGGCCTGGCAGGGCAGCCCCCTGCGTCGCAGCGGCCTGCTCTTCCTGAGCGGGCACGGCAAGGCGCCGGCAGGGCTGGAGCGGATGTCCCGATGGGCGCGGACGCCCTTGGCCGCAGGCAGCTCTCTGTGGGTGGACGAAGGACGCTGGCACCCGGCCCTGGCGGTAGCCGCCCAAGGCGTGCACCTGGAGGCGGCGACGAGTACGGGCGATATCTGGCAGGCCTTCGCCGGTGGTCGCCCCCTCAGTGCCGCCCCGACAGCGCGGCTGCCCAGGCCCGAGGCCATGGGCCCGGAACTCGTGCCTATCCTGGCTGACCCGAACACCGTTCTGGCGCGCTGGCGGGACCTGGCGGGCGACCCCATGGCCGCCCGTGAGCAGGGCGATGCGGCCCGGCGGGCCTTCTGGGCCGAGCGGCGGCGGGCCGGCGAGCGCCTGCCCGCCTTCCTTGAGCGGGTCTTTGCCTGGTGAAGGGTGCCGCCCTGCTGGAACGACAGTGGCGGGACGGCGGCGCCCTGGCCACGGCCCTGCGCCCACTGGGGGCCCTTACCTGTGCGCTGGCCGGCTGGCGACGCCGCCATGCCCACGGCCGGTCGGCCGCCCTCCCCAGCATTGTGGTGGGCAATCTCCCCGTGGGCGGCAGCGGCAAGACGCCGCTGGTCATGGCCATCGCCGGTGAGCTGGCAGCGCGCGGCTGGCGACCCGCCATCATCAGCCGCGGTTATGGTGCCCACCCCCCCCATTATCCCTACCCCGTGCAGCCGGCCGACCAGCCCCGCTGTGCCGGCGATGAACCCCTGCTCCTGCGCGAGGTGGCGCCCGTCTATCTCAGCCCCCGCCGCCTGCCGGGCATTGCCGCCGCCGCCCAGGATGGCGCCACCGTGGCGGTGCTCGACGATGGCTTCCAGCATCTGGCCCTGCGCGCCCAGGTGCAGCTCTTGGTCTTTTCCGGCGCACGCCCCCTGGGCAATGGTCGCTGCCTGCCGGCGGGCCCCCTGCGCGAGCCACCCGCGGCCATGGCCGCGGCGGATGCCTTGCTGGTGGATGCTGCGGCCCAGGATGCTTTGGGCGCGATGGCCACCCCCCGGCGTTTCCGGTTTCGCATCGTGCCCGTTGACCTGGCCCTGGTGCGTGACCCCGGCATCCGCCAGCCTCTGTCCAGCCTGCAGGGCAGGGCAGTTACCGCCCTGAGCGGCATAGCCCGCCCCGAACGCTTTACCGCCATCCTGGCAAGCCTGGGGGCGCGGGTGCAAAGCCGGGTTTTTGCCGATCATCATCCCTTCTCCGCCAAGGACCTCGCCGCTTGTCCACGGCCCATCGTCATGACGGCCAAGGATGCGGTAAAATGTCGTGCAATTGCCGGGCCCGATGACTGGTTCCTGCGCATTCGCGCCGATCTGGAAACGCCCTTCTGGGATTGGTTGGCGCAGCGCTTGCCGTAAAGGAGGACTGTATGAGTGTGGATCATCGTTTGCTGGATCTGATTGCCTGTCCGCAGTGTAAAGGCCCCCTGTTCCCCTGTGCCCAACGGGAGGCGCTGTGTTGCGAGCGTTGCCACCTGAAGTTTCCCATTGTCGATGACATCCCGGTATTGCTCATTGATGAGGCCGAGCATTATGAGGGCAGGATGCCGTGAACTTTTGCGTCCTCATCCCTGCGCGCATGGCCTCGACCCGCCTGCCGGGCAAGGTGCTCCTGGAGGTGGGTGGTTTGCCCATGATCGAGCAGGTCCGGCGGCGGGCCCTGGAGAGCGGCGCGGCGCGGGTGGTGGTGGCCACCGATCACGAGGAGGTCATGGCCTGTGTGCAGGATTTCGGCGGCGAGGCGGTGGCCACCGATCCCTCCCACCACTGCGGCAGTGAACGTCTGGCCGAAGCGGCACGGCTCCTGGCGCTCCCCGATGAGGCCATCATCGTCAACCTCCAGGGCGACGAACCCCTCATGGACCCGGCGCTGCTGGCGGCCACCGCCGCCCTCCTGGAGACCCATCCCCACTGCCCCATGGCGACGGCGGCCGTACCCATCCGGACCTGGTCGGAGCTGGTGAACCCCCATGTGGTCAAGGTGGTGATGGACCGCCAGGACCGCGCGCTCTATTTCTCCCGCGCCCCCATCCCTTGGGACCGTGAACACTTCCCCCTGGATGGCGACGCCCCCTTGCCGGGTGCCTATTGGCGGCACCTGGGGCTCTATGCCTATCGCAGCGCCTTCCTGCAGATTTACGCCGCCTGGGCCCCCACGCCCCTGGAACGCAGCGAATCCCTGGAGCAGTTGCGCGCCCTGGAGCATGGGGTTGGCATTGCCGTATATCGTGGCAGCACCGCCCCCGCAGCAGGAGTCGATACCGCTGCCGACCTCGCACGCCTGCGTGCCCATTTTTCATCATCACCCAAGGAGATGTAATGGACCTGAAAAAACTGCCTGCTGGTAAGGACCTGCCCAAGGACATCAACGTTGTCATCGAGATCCCCCAGGGTTCATCCATCAAGTACGAAGTGGACAAGGCCTCCGGGGCCGTCTTCGTGGATCGCTTCCTGTTCACGGCCATGCACTATCCCCTGAACTACGGCTTCATCCCCAATACGCTTTCCGATGACGGCGATCCCACCGATTGTCTGGTCTGGTCGCCCCAGCCCGTAACGCCCGGCAGTGTCATCCGCGCCCGGCCCGTGGGCGTGCTGCTCATGGAAGACGAAAGCGGTGTCGATGCCAAGATTGTTGCCGTGCCCCAGGCCAAGCTCGCGGCGGGCTATGAGGGGGTGCAGGAGGTAACGGACCTGCCCGCGTCGCTGCGCGACCAGATCCGTCACTTTTTCGAGCACTATAAGGACCTGGAGCCGGGCAAGTGGGTCAAGGTCACGGGTTGGGAAAGCGCCGAACACGCCCGTAATATCATCAGCAAGGATGCCGCGCGGGCCGTTTGAGGCCTTCCCGGCACCCGGCCATTCCGAGGGGACGGACTGATGGATGGGTCCGCCCCTATTTTAGCCAAGCTCGTCATCCCGCCGTTGGCCCCCGTCCCTTGTCAGCGTTCGCTTCCGGGTGCACACTAAGTTCTCCCGCGCGTAAAGATTCCGGAGATCCTATGCTCCCGGTTCATCGTAGTCAGGGTCTGGCTGCTACTGACCCATCTTCCCTGGAGCCCGCCGGCCCCCTCTGGCAGCGGGTGCCTACCCGCGACGAAAATGGCGATCCCCTGGCGGATTTCATGATGCTCGTCCCGCGCCTGAAGCGGCGTAGCCCGGAGCAACAGCACGACGTGCTTGCGCGTATCAACCGCGTCCTGCTCAGTTATCAATCGTCGGTGGTCTTTGCCGAACTGAATCTGCGCACCAATCTCCTCTGGGTGAGTATCCGCCCACGGCTGGGCCTGTGCCTGGAGCTGCCCGCCGCCATCAAGGTCATGGTGCCCGAGGCCCTGCTGGTGGGCCCCTACTGGCGCTGACTGGGGGAGGTGTTCATCGCTCCATAAGCCCCCGGTAAAGGACAGACCTAATATACGAAGGTGTCGATAGAGTCTAAGCAAGCTGGATTCAGGGGACCTGGACGGCTCCTCAATAGGTCTTGTAGGGAAGGAATTTGCCGGACATGACGATCTTCACGCGATCCCCCTTTGGGTCTGCCTCACGCATCATGTCCATCTTGAAGTCGATGGCGCTCATGATGCCATCGCCGAATTCCTCGTGGATCAGCTCCTTGAAGGTGGTGCCATAGATACTGACTAGTTCGTAAAACCGGTAGATCAGCGGGTCGGTCGGCACCGAGGTGGGGAGACTGCCTTTGTAAGGCACGACTTACAGCCACTGGCGCTCTTCAGATGTCAAGTCAAAGAAGTCGCCCACGATGTCGGCCTGGTCAGCGGTCAAAGTCATCTGGCCCAGGCATGCGGCAGTCACCCATTCCTTGCTGAGACCCACCTTCTTGGCGATGTCCGCCCATTTCAGATCTTTAGCCACCTTCTTGGCGATGATTTTTTCCGTCACTTCGACCCGGTTCATACGGTTCTCCTGGGTTGCGCGGGATTTAGGATTGATCAAGCCGGTTCCGCTGCGGTTTCGCGTAGCACTTCCACCACCGGCTTGCCATCCACCAGGGTCGCCTGGATACGGCCGCCTTTTTTGCTATCGCCGAAGAGGATATGTTCCGCCAGGGGTTTTTTGAGGTGCTCCTGGATCACCCGCGCCATGGGACGGGCGCCCATTTGCGGATCATAGCCCTGTTTCGCCAGCCATTGCCGCAACTCGGCGCTGACCTCCAGGCTGTAGCCCTTTTGCAGAAGCTGTTCGTCCAGCTCCATGAGGAACTTGTCCACCACGTGCAGCACCACCTCGGGGGCCAGCGGCGCGAAGGGCACCACGGCGTCGAGGCGGTTGCGGAATTCCGGTGAAAAGACGCGGCGAATGCTTTCCAT
The DNA here is from genome assembly GCA_021794385.1 of Pseudomonadota bacterium. Classification (GTDB taxonomy): domain Bacteria; phylum Pseudomonadota; class Gammaproteobacteria; order Acidithiobacillales; family Acidithiobacillaceae; genus Acidithiobacillus_B. Next base: position 36,265 of record JAJYQY010000102.1, read on the forward strand.
TTCCTCGCCTTGCGGCCGCTTTGCCGCCTGAACGAAGCCCATCGCCTTTTTGCCATGGGCCTCGGCACCGGCATTGGTGGTCATGATCAGGATGACATTGCGAAAATCCACCGCATGGCCGCTGGCATCGGTGAGTTTCCCATGGTCCATGACCTGCAGGAGGATATTGAAAATATCCGGATGGGCCTTCTCGATCTCGTCGAGGAGCAATACGGCATGCGGATGTTTGTTCACCGCCTCCGTCAACTGTCCGGCCTGGTCATAACCCACATATCCCGGCGGCGCGCCGATGAGCCGCGATACGGTATGGCGTTCCATGTATTCGCTCATGTCGAAACGCAGCAAGGGGATACCCAGGAGGGCGGCCAATTGCCGGGTGAGTTCGGTCTTGCCCACGCCGGTCGGCCCCGAGAAGAGAAAGGCACCCACGGGTTTTTCGTGATGGCGCAGGCCGGCACGGGCCATCTTGATGGCGGAACTCAGTTCGTGAATGGCCGCCTCCTGACCATAGATGACCAGGCCGAGATCCCGCTCCAGGTTCTTGAGGGACTGGCGATCATCCATGGAGACGGTCTTGCCGGGGATGCGCGCCACGCGGGCCACCATCTCCTCGATGTCGTGGACGCCGATGCTTTTCTTGCGCCTGGAGGGCGGGAGGAGGGCCTGGGCGGCGCCCACCTCGTCGATGAGATCGATGGCCTTGTCGGGCAGGAAACGGTCATGGATGTGCTTGATGGATAACTCTGCGGCCGCCCGCAGGGCCGCGTCGGTATAGCGCAAGGCATGGTGCGCCTCAAACTGGCCCTTGAGACCGCGCAGGATCTGCACCGTTTCCTCCTGGGAGGGTTCCGGCACGTCGATCTTTTGAAAACGTCGCGACAAGGCCCGATCCTTTTCAAAGTACTGGCGATACTCCTGATAGGTGGTGGCACCGATGCACTTGAGCTCCCCGGAGGCCAGGGCCGGCTTGAGCAGGTTGGAGGCATCCATGGCACCGCCGGAGGCCGCCCCGGCGCCCACCAGGGTATGGATCTCATCAATGAAGAGGATGGCATGGGGTTTTTTGGCCAGGGCCTTGAGAACCCCCTTGAGGCGCTCCTCAAAGTCCCCCCGATAGCGCGATCCGGCAATCAGCGCCCCCATGTCGAGGGCGTAAACGGTGGCGTCGGCGAGGATCTCGGGCACTTTTCCGGCCACAATGGCCCGCGCCAAGCCCTCGACAATGGCGGTTTTGCCCACGCCGGGCTCACCCACAAAGAGCGGATTGTTTTTGCGCCGCCGCGCCAGGACTTGCAGCGCCCGGGTCAGCTCTTCCTGGCGGCCGATCAGGGGGTCGAGGCGACCTCTGCGCGCCAAGGCATTGAGATTGCGGGCATAAGCGGTCAGCGGATCCTTGGCGGATTTCTTCTCCTCCGCTCCCCCGGGGGTGACGGACTCGTCCTCATCTTCAAAAAGATCGTCCTTGCGCACGCCATGGGCCAGATAATTGACCACATCCAGGCGCGACACGCGGGCTTTTTGCAGGAAATAGACGGCATGGGATTCACGCTCGGCAAAGAGCGCCACGAGGACGTTGGCCCCCGATACCGCATCCTTGCCCGCCGACTGCACATGATACAGGGCGCGCTGGATGACGCGCTGGAAACCCACCGAGGGCTGCGTGTTGACCGTGCCTGCAGGCCCCGCTGCCGGCACTTTGTGTTCGAGGAAATCGCGGATCTCCTGCGCCAGGGCATCGCGATCGGCGCCACAGGCTTCGAGCACTTCCATGCTTTGCGGGTTGTCCAGCAAGGCCAGCAGCAGGTGCTCCACGGAGGCATATTCATGGCCGTAGGTACGGGCAATCTGAAAGGACTGATTGATGGATTGTTCCAGGGCCTTGTCAATCATGGCTCACTCCTTTTCCATTACGCACCGTAACGGGTGCTGGTGCTGTTGCGCATCGGCGGTAACCAGGGCGACTTTGGTTTCGGCCATGTCATAAGGATAAATCCCGCCCAGCCCTTTCCCCCGCTCGTGGATGTGGAGCATGACCTCCACCGCCTCGGCATGGGTCTTGAGAAAATACTGTTCCAGCACATTGACGACATAATCCATGGGTGTGTAATCATCATTCAGGAGTACCACCCGATACATCCTGGGTTCCTGCACCCGGGGTTCACGCTCCAAAACCGTGTTCCGGCGGCGTTCCGTTCGACTCATGCGGCAGCTCCAACTACGCTCATCAACTTCTAAGACTCTGTCTATTGTGGTCCCAAGGGCAGGCGCTGGCAAGGGCAACGGTGCACCCCAAAAAGCTCGGGCGCGGGTGTTGCCACCGCGCGCCCGAGCCCACCCCAGAGAGGTTTGCTTACTTGGTGATGTCGATCTTGGCCTGATTGCGCAGGTCGGAGACAAACTTCGCGGCCTCCTGCTGCTGCAATTGCAGCTTGAGCCGGTCTTTCATGGCGCTCAGGGGTGGCGGGGTCATGGCGCGGGTGGCCTGGACCTCGATGACATGATAACCGAACTGGGTCTGCACCGGTCCTACCGGCTTGTCGATGGGGGCTGATTCAACGGCCTGGGCAAAGGGCGGTACGACCATACCCGGGACGATCCAGCCCAGTTCACCACCGTGGGCGGCGCTGGCCTTGTCAATGGAGTACTTCTCCGCCAGGGCCGGGAACTTCTGGCCCTTTCTCAAGTCGGCCATGATCTTGTCGGCTTCGGCCTTGGTCTTGACCAGGATGTGACGGACTTCGTATTCCTTGTTGCCCATGGCCTTGATGAAGTTGCCATAGGCTGTCTGGATCTCACTTTCGGGAATGGGATGCTCCTTGACGTATTGATCCACCGCCGCGTCGGCCAGGATCTGGCGTTTGGCAATGGCCAGGCGCTCCTTGACATCGGCGGACTGGTCCAGCTTGTGGGCAACGGCGTACTGCGACAACACTTCCATGTTGACGAGGTTCTGTACCACCTGCTCACGGGCGTTGGGTTCTTTGGCCAGTTCCGGGCTCATGGACATGATGGCCTGGACCTGACTGTTATCGATGGGCTGACCGTTGACGGTGGCCACAGGAGCGGCGAAGGCGGGTGTCGCGCAGACGCCAAGGACGGCGGCGAGGACGATGGAGCGAAATTTCATGAAAGATTCCTTTAGCAAGATATGCTTAGACTATTATCCATAGTGGCGGGGAAAGGGAAAGCCTTAGCTGACATTGGATCGCTGTAGGGGAGCTTCGACCTGGATGCGGGTTTCGGGGCCGAGGAGGAGTTCCACCAGGGTGAGGGCGAAATCCATGGCGGTGCCAGGGCCACGGGAAGTCACCAGGGGACCATCCACCACCACCGCTGTTTCCTGGTAGTGATAGTGGGGACTGTGGGGATCGAGGGTGCCCGGATAGGCCGTGACGGCCCGTCCTTCGAGGAGGCCCTGGGCGGCGAGAACGCCGGGCGCGGCGCAAATGGCGGCGATCATCCCCCCCTGTTCATGACGCTTCCGGAGCAGGCTGATGAGGTGTGCATCCTCCCCGAGCCGCTGACTCCCCAAGCGACCGCCGGGCAGGATCAATACGTCAAAGGCTTCCTGCGCGACGTCGGCCAGGAGCGCGTCGGGTATGAGCCGTATCCCACGAGCGCCGCGCACCGGCCCCGCGGTCAGACCCGCCAGGGTGACCTGGACATCGGCACGGCGCAGGATATCGCAGACGATGACGGCTTCCATGTCTTCAAAACCCTCGGCGAGGGGAATGAGGACGCGGGGCATCGATGCTTTCATCGCAACTCCTTATGACTGAGGTCCACCCAAAAAGTCCGCATCATTTGACCACCACGTCCGCAAAACGATCCCGCCATGTCCTGGCCGGCATCAAAAAATCATTGGCCGACGGCCTGGGGTAGAGGGATGCGCTCTTCCACCGTCTCCTTGCCCACCTGCACGGGCACCTGCTTGCCCTGGAGAATGGCCAGGGCCTCGCGCAACTGGTAGTCCTTGGCCAGATCCGGTTTTTGCGTAATGCTTTCCGACAGGGCCGCCTCGGCCTCCTGCTTCTCGGACTGCGTCAGCGCCGTGGGTGCCTTGGCCTCGGCCCCGGCAGGCAGGGTGAGGGTGTATTGGGGCGTGAGCTTGGCGCATTCGCTGGGTGCCTTGAGGACACCGTGGAGTTCCGATTCCTTGAGCAAATCCCCATCGAGGGCGCGGAGCTGGGCATTGGCAGGCTGTACCTCCACATTGGGGACGATGCCCTGGCCCTGAATGGAACAGCCGGCGGGGGTAAAGTAGAGGGCGGTGGTGAGTTTGAGGGCCCCGCCGTTACTCAGGGGCATGACCGTTTGCACCGAGCCCTTGCCAAAGCTGCGCTGACCGAGCACCAGGGCACGGTTGTCATCCTTCAGGGCACCGGTAACAATCTCTGCGGCGGAGGCGGAGCCACCGTTGATGAGGACGATGAGGGGTGCGCCGTGGAGATAGTCCGGCCCGCTGGCCTTGAATTGCATGTCGCTGTCGGCAATGCGTCCCTTGGTATAGACGATCAGGCCGTGGTTGAGGAAGGTGTTGGCCGTTTCCACGCCTGCTCCGAGCACGCCGCCGGGGTTGTTGCGCAGATCCAGGATCAGGCCCTGGAGGTGGCCGCCAGCCTCCTTTTTCAGGTTCTCCACAGCCCGCCGTGTATCGGTGCCGGTATTGTCCTGAAACTGGCTGATACGGATGTAGCCATAACCGGGCGCCAGCATGAAGGCGCGGACGCTCTGCACCTTGATGATGGCGCGGGTGAGGGTGAGGGTAATGGGCTGGTTTTGATGGGCGCGGAGAATGGTCAGGGTGACCTTGCTCCCCGGTTTGCCGCGCATCGTGTCCACGGTTTCCTGCAGGCCCATGCCCTGCACGGACTTGCCGTTGATCTTGATAATGAGGTCACCGGGCTGGATGCCGGCTCTGGCGGCGGGGGTGCCGTCAATGGGGGCCACGACCTTGATGATCCCGTGGTCGGCGGTAACCTCGATGCCGAGCCCGCCGAACTTGCCGTCGGTGAACGCCTCCATCTGCTTGAATTCCTTCGGGCTGAGGTAGGCCGAGTGGGGATCGAGAGCGGTGACCATGCCGTTGATGGCCCCGTCCATGAGCTTTTTGTCCGAGGCCGGGTCCACGTAATCGGACTTGATCAGGCTGAAGACCTGGCTAAAGGTCTGGATCTCCTCCAGGGGAACGCCGCCGCGGTCCCGGTCGGCATAGACGGCTACCGCAAAACTGAGTCCAGCGCCAATGATCACGCCAATACCGACCCCGAGCAGGGTGCGTGGCCGTGGCCTTGGGAAGTGGGGGGTGGGCATGGACATACTCAGTTGTCTCCAGTGGCGTCAATGGGCGCCGAAGGCGGTCATTGTAAAGGAAAGTTACGCGAGAGGGCAGGGTGGCAGGTGTCGAGGCATCAATTATGGATGTAATCCAGCGGGTTGACGGGATGGCCGCCGTTGCGCATCTCAAAATATAAACCGTCGTTGCCCAGTTCGCCACCACTGCCCACGCTGCCGATCTCCTGCTCCTGAGACACCTTCTCGCCCACATGGACGCTGGTCGCCCCCAGGTGCCCGTAGATGGCCAGCAGACTCCGTCCTTGCTGGACGATGACAATTTCGCCGTAACCCCGCAACGGTCCGGAATACAGGACCATGCCGGGGGCGATGGCATGGACCGGAGTGCCGACGGCGGCTTGGAAGGTAATCCCCTGCCAGTTGAGGCCGCCCGTCACCCGCGGACTGCCGAAGCGGGCGGTGATGGGTCCGGACACGGGCGGGGGGAAAGTACCGTGTCCGACAATGGGTCCGGTCGCGCTGGGTGGGAGCGGGGCTTGGGGTGCGCGGGGGGCTGTTGCCACGGGTGGGGCCTCCCGTGCCGGTGTCTGCCGGCCCCGTTCCCGCGCTTGGACGCGCGCCTCTGCCGCCCGGCGCGCCGCTTCCGCCGCGGCCTGGCGACGGGCAGCGGCAGCGGCTGCCGCCGCCCGTTCCCGTGCCAGTCGTTCCTGGCGCTGGGCCTCCGCGACGAGGCGTTGAATGAGGCCGTCCAGTTGCCGGGCATTGGCCTGCAGTTCCTGGATGCGGGCGCGGTCGGCGGCAATGCGTTCGGCCAGTTGTTTTTCCAGGACGGCGTGCCGGGTGCGCTGCTGCTGCAGCGTGTTTTCCTGGGTGCTGATGCGTTGGGCCAGGGTGTCCAGGGCCGCCTCCTGGGTCTTGACCTGGGTCTGGGTGATTTGTAATTGGGCGGCCGTGGCCTGGGTGCTGACAATGAGCGCTGACCGCGCCTTGGCCAGGGCCCGGTAGTAGACCTCCATGCGCCCGAGCTGGGCGGGACGTTCCGTTTGCAGCCAGGCCGCCAGGGGCGAAATCCCTCCCATCATGTAGGCCGCGCGCAGTTGCTGGGCGAGGATGGCCCGTTGTTGTTCCAGCTTGGCTTGGAGTGCGGCAACCTCGGTCTTGAGTTGGGCGAGGTGCTGCTGCGTGGCATTGCGCTGCTGTTGAACGCTCTTGAGCCGGGTCGTAGCGGCGGCGATTTGCCGATCCAGGGCTTGGATCTCGGTCTGGATCTGCGCCTGGGACTTTTGTCCGGCGGCGAGATGGGCACGCAGTTGACCGAGATTTTGATGGATATTCTGCAACTGCTGGCGCGAATTCTGGATCTTGTCCTGGAGGCTGGCGCCATGGCCGGCGGGTAGGTAGAGTATGGTCAGGGCGGCAAGGGTCGCGGCAGAACCGGCGGATTTGCGCATGGCCTAGGCGCGCTGGACTAGGCTGGGCTGGACCGGGCCGAGCTGGATCAGGCTCTTGCCGCCCATCTCCGGCGGGATGGGCAGGCCCATGAGGGTGAGCAGGGTGGGGGCAATGTCCTCCAATGCCCCACCCGCCAGGATCTGCCCCGGCCGGCCGATGTAGAGCAGCGGCACGGGGTTGCAGGTGTGGGCGGTGTGGGCCTGCTGGCTTTCGTGGTCGCGCATCTGTTCGGCGTTGCCGTGGTCGGCGGTGATGAGGATTTCCCCCCCCTGGCCGCGCACGGCCTCGACAATGCGCCCCAGGCTACGATCGACGGCCTCCACGGCGGCAATGGCCGCGTCCATCCGGCCGCAGTGGCCCACCATGTCGGGGTTGGCGATATTGCAGATGATGACGTCGTAGTCCCGGCTGGCAATGCGCGCGATGAGGGTATTGCTCAGTTCATCGACGCTCATCTCCGGCTGCAGGTCGTAGGTGGGCACATTGGGCGAGGGGATGAGCATGCGATCCTCGCCGGGAAAGACCTTTTCCTCGCCGCCGTTGAAAAAGAAGGTGACGTGGGCGTATTTCTCGGTCTCGGCAATACGCAGTTGGCGCAGGCCGAATTGGGCCACCCACTCGCCGAAGGTGTTTTTGATCCGGGTGGGCGGATAGGCCACGGCCACGTCAAAGGCCTCACTGTACTCGGTGAGGGTGGCAAAGGCGGCCAACTGCGGCCGGGCCTGCCGATGGAAGCCGGCAAAATCGGCCTCGATGAAGGGACGGGTGATCTGCCGGGCACGGTCGGAACGGAAGTTCATGAAGAGCACACTGTCGCCGTCGCGGATGCAGGCCGCTTCGGCGCCGATGCGCGTGGCCGTGACAAACTCATCGCTCTCCCCCCGCGCGTAGGCCGCCGCCAGGGCTTCGCTGCCGTTGGCGGCGACGTGACCGTGGCCCAGGGTGAGCAGGTCGTAGGCCTGCTGAATACGGTCCCAGCGATGGTCGCGGTCCATGGCAAAGTAACGGCCGATGAGGGAGGCGAGGGCTCCCCCGTGTTGCGCGATTTCGGCGTCGAGACGGGCCAGGGATGCGGCGGCACTGCGGGGAGCGGTGTCGCGGCCATCGAGGAAGGCATGGATGTAGACCGCCTCGGCGCCGCGGCTGCGCGCTAGGCGCAGGGCGGCGAAGAGGTGCTCCTCGTGGGAATGCACGCCACCGTCGGAGAGGAGGCCCAGGATGTGCACGGCTTTGCCCCGTCCGGCAGCCGCATCCACGGCGGCGCAGAGGGTGGCGTTCTGATAGAAGCTGCCGGTCTCGATGGCGCGGTTGATGCGCTCATACTCCTGATAGACGACCCGACCGGCACCAAGGTTGAGATGTCCCACTTCGCTGTTGCCCATCTGCCCCCGGGGCAGCCCCACGGCGGCCTCGGAGGCGGTCAGCAGGCCGTGGGGATGGGTCTGCCACCAGCTATCCCAGTGGGGGGTGCGGGCCTGGGCAATGGCGTTGTCGTCCCCCTCTTCCCGATAGCCCCATCCATCCAGGATCATGAGCACGATGGGGCGCGGTTGTTGGGCCATAATTTTCCTCTGTAGTGCGGACGGGTTCTGGGTGTGGTGGCGGCTTGGCCGAGAGGAACCCTCACCGGTGCCGGGACCGGCCACATTTCCCATCAAAATCCGCTGCATTAAAGCAGATCACGGGCCTTCTGTCATGGGGCGGCGGCCCGGCGCCCGGCCACCGGCATCAGCCTCCGGCCCTCGCCGCCAGTGGATCCAGGTGCCAGATATCGGCATTGTATTGGGCGATGGTGCGGTCGCTGGAGAAGCCGCCGCTGGCGGCGGTGTTGAGGATGCTGAGCCGCAGCCAGTGGGCCTGATCCTGCCAGGCGCCAGCCACTTCGCGCTGGACCAGTTTGTAGCTGGTGAAGTCCGCCGCCACCATCCAGGGGTCATGGGGATGGAGCAGGGCAGCGATGAGGGGGTCAAAAATGCCGGGCTCAAACTGGTTGAAATAGCCGCTTTGCAAGAGTTGCACCACGCGCTGCAGATCCGGGTCGGCCCGGAGATAGAGCCGGGGGTCGTAATGGGGACGGAGTTTTGCGACCTCGCCGGCATTGAGGCCGAAAAGGAAGAAATGGTCATGGCCGACGGCCTCGCGGATCTCGATATTGGCGCCGTCCAGAGTGCCGATGGTGATGGCCCCGTTCATCATGAATTTCATGTTGCCGGTGCCCGAGGCTTCCTTGCCGGCGGTGGAGATCTGCTCCGAGAGATCCGTGCCGGCACAGATCCGCTCCATCACCGATACCCGATAATCCGGCAGGAAGGCCACGCGCAGGAGGCCCTCGGTGGCGGGGTCGGCATTGATGACCGCGGCCAGGTTGTTGATCAGCTTGATGCTGCGCTTGGCCATGAAATAGCCCGGTGCGGCCTTGCCGGCGAAGAGCACATTGCGTGGCGTGATCTCCGCTCCATCGCCGCGCTTGATGAGGTCATAGAGGTGGATGACATGGAGGGCATTGAGCAGTTGCCGCTTGTATTCGTGGATGCGCTTGACCTGGACGTCGAAGAGGGCGCTGGGGTCGAAGCGCACGCCCGTGTGGGCATGGACGAGCTCCGCCAGGCGAGCCTTGTTGTCATGGCGCACGGCGCCCCAATGTCGGCGAAAGTCCGCGTCTTCGGCGGCGGGGGCCAGGGCCTGCAGGGCGGTGAGATCGCGTTTCCAGGTGTCGCCGATGCGGCTGGAGATCAGGGCCGAGAGGCCCGGATTGGCCCACTGCAGCCAGCGTCTTGGTGTCACGCCGTTGGTTTTATTGTTGAACTTTTCCGGCCAGAGGGCATGGAAGTCGGCAAAGAGTTCCTGTTGCAGGAGTTTGGTGTGCAATGCGGCCACGCCGTTGACGGAAAAGCTCCCCACCACCGCCAGATGGGCCATGCGCACCATGGGCTCGGCACCTTCTTCGATGATGGACAGGCGACGCAGGCGTCCGGTATCGCCGGGCCAGTGCCGGGCCACGTCGGTGAGAAAACGGGCGTTGATCTCGAAGACGATCTCCAGCAGGCGCGGCAGCAGTTGCCGAAAGAGCCGGACCGGCCATTTTTCCAGGGCCTCGGGCAGGAGGGTATGGTTGGTGTAGGCCATGGTTTTCCGGGTGATGGCCCAGGCTTGGTTCCAACCCAGGCCGTGCTCGTCCATGAGCAGACGCATGAGCTCGGGGACGGCACAACTGGGGTGGGTGTCGTTGAGCTGGAAGCAGTGATGGTCGGCAAAATGGCTGAAATCGTGGCCGTGCTCGGTGATCCAGTCGGAGAGCACGTCCTGGAGGCTCGCCGAAGCGAGAAAATACTGCTGGCGCAGGCGCAGTTCCTTGCCGTTTTCGCTGCTATCGTTGGGGTAGAGGACCATGCTGATATGCTCGGCGGCATTCTTGGCCGCTACCGCCTCGGGGTAGGCGCCGGCGTTGAACTCACCGAGATCGAAGACATCCGTGGCCGCGGCCCGCCACAAGCGCAGGGTGTTGACCATTTCGTTGCGATAACCGGGAATGGGGATGTCATAGGGCACGGCCAACACGTCGTTGCAGTCCACCCAGCGAAAGCGCTGCCGCCCCTGATCGTCGTGGAAGGGCTCGCTGCGCCCCCCAAAATGAATGGGCCGCACCCGGTCCGGCCGTTGCAGCTCCCAGGGATAACCATCTTTGAGCCAGTGGTCGGGTTCTTCGATCTGTTCGCCGTTGATGATCTCCTGGCGAAACATGCCGTAGGCATAGCGGATGCCATAGCCCGTTACCGGCAGGCGCAAGGTGGCGCAACTATCGAGAAAACAGGCCGCGAGCCGGCCCAGGCCACCGTTGCCCAGGCCCGCGTCATGCTCCATTTCCATGATGTCCGCCAGTTCCAGCCCTTCCTGGGCGAGGGCCTGCGCGGCGCTCTCTTCCAGCCCGAGGTTGAGCAGGGCATTGCCCAGGCTGCGGCCGAGGAGGAATTCCATGGAGAGATAAAAGGTGCGTTTGCTGCGTTGCTTGCGGCGCAGGCTTTCGCTCGCCTTCCAGCGCTCCACCAGGCGATCCCGCAGGCTCATGGCCAATGCGGTGTAGAGGTGCGGAGAAATCGTGCCTTCCCGATCCCGTCCCAGGGTGCGCAGGAAGTAATGGCGCAGATCCTTGCACAGGCTATCTGCGTCCATGCCGAGGGCGGGCAGGCCGCAGGCGCTGGTGGCGGGGTAGATATCAGCGGGCATGGGCAATCCTTGGGGGCAGAGTCATTACACTGAAAACTACCAGAATGCCGGGGAGAAGGGGAGGCCTTGGTTTTTAGCAGGCAGATACCCATACTCCAGACAAGGGGGTAAGGCGCGCCGCCCGCCGTGCGTCGCCTCCGGGCTTGGTATCGCGTTTTTGGTTCACACAAATGAAGGGGTAAGCACATGACCAGCACCTGGGTATTGGTAAGCAACGCCGCCGAGGCACGACTTTTTCTCAATGAAGGCTGCGGCAAGGGTTTGCAACTGGTCCGCGACTGGGAACATCCCGATAGTCGCAAGCACGAGGGGGATCTCGTCACGGATGGCGCGAGTCGTATCCAGCAAAGCGACGGCCGCGGTGCGCGCTCCTCCATCCAGTGGGAGACCAGCCCCAAGGAAACGGAAATGCAGCGCTTCGCCGCGGAACTGGTGGAATACCTCGCGGCAGGGCGGGTGGCCGGAACATTTCGTCACCTGGTCCTGGTGGCGCCGCCGCATTTTCTGGGTCTGCTTCGGGAAAAAATGGATGCCGCCACCAGCGCCACGGTGCGCGCCACCTTGAACAAGGACTATAGCCAGGAAACCGTGCCGGACCTGGTGGAGCGCCTCGCCAATGTGGTGTGTCCCTGAACCGGAGAAAGGACCCATGGCAAAATCCTTGGGGGACTATATCCGCGAAGCGCGTCGGCAGATCCGCGAAATCGACTGCGACACCCTGGAAGACTGGCTGCGCAGCCGTGACGATGTCCTGGTCGTGGACGTGCGGGAAGCGGACGAGTATCTGGAGGGGCATTTGCCCGATGCCATCCTGGTGCCGCGGGGCAATATCGAGGCCCTGGCCGATCCCGATTACGGGCATTGTCATCCGCAACTGGCCGCAGCCCGGGATCGGCCCGTGGTGCTCTACTGCACCAGCGGGACGCGCTCGGCACTGGCCGCCGTTACCCTCCAGGAAATGGGCTTTGCCCAGGTCTACAACCTGGCGGGTGGCCTGGAGGTCTGGGATGCCGAAGACAAGCCGGTGACGAGCGGCTGAGGCCGGTTCCGGCGGTTGGCCCCGCCACCCGCTGTCAACGTGGAACAACGATCGGTCAAATCCCGGCGCGCGCATCCCAGTAGGAGCGGCCCATGGCCGCGACCTTCTCGGGCGTCGGCGCTGGTGGTCGCGGCCATGGGCCACTCCTGCCGGTCGTGAGGGCCGTTTCCTGATGGCGGGTGCGCCGGAAGCCTGTCCGTTGGCTGAAGCTTCAGTCCAGGGAGTGACCGAAGTTCTCCCGAAAACGGGCGCTGAATTCGGCCCAGGTGAAGTGATGGTTCTGGGTGCCTGCCGTTTCGATCTTGTAGGCGCCCATCAGGGAGGCGATGCGCCCGCTGGTCTCCCAGTCCAATCCCCTGTCCAGACCAAAGAGCAGGCCGGCGCGGTAGGCATCGCCACAGCCGGTGGGGTCCGTGACGGCCATGGGTCGGGCCGCTGGGATGTGGATCTCCCGACCGTCGGTATGGATGACGGAACCGTGTTCGCCGCGGGTGATCACCAGCGCGCGCAGGCGCTGGCTGAGGGCGGCGGTGCTCAAGCCCGTACGCGCCTCCACCAGCTTGCATTCATA
>JAJYQY010000061.1 GCA_021794385.1 Pseudomonadota bacterium
ATGATGCGTTGTGCCACCCGTTGCACGAGAGGCGCATAACGTGCCACCTGAGCGTCCCGCGCCACGCGTTGATCCAGGGAGAGGGCGGTATTCATGCGCCTTGCATGATGGGCGGGCCACCGACCAGTTGCTCGACGAAAAACTCCAGATGCCCGCTGGGCCCTTGGGGCATGGGCCAGTTGCGCACGGTGTTGGCCAGCGCCCGAAAGGCCCCGGCGGCGGGGCTGGAGGGATACAGTTCGACCACGGCTCGTTGCGCCCGCACCGCACCGCGCAGCGCCGGGTCCAGGGGAATGCTGCCGACCAGATCGAGGGTCACATCCAGGTAGCGGTCGGCAACGGCGGCCACCCGCTGGAAGAGGATCTGCCCCTCGCGGGCATCCCGAACCATGTTGGGCAGGATGCGGAAGCGGCGTTGACCGTAATCGCGGCTGAGGACCTTGATCAGGGCATAGGCATCGGTGATGGAAGCGGGCTCATTGGAAACCACCACCATCAGGTCCTGGGCAGCACAGCTAAAGGTCAGGACATCGCCGGCAATACCGGCGGCCGTATCGATGAGCAGAAAATCCACAGCCAGGTCGAGACTGCTGACGGCATGCACCAAGGCCGCCCGGGCTTGCGCATCCAGCATGGCCATATTGGCAATACCGCTGGCGGCAGGCAGGATGAGGACATCCTGGGGGCCGCGGATGAGCACTTCGTCGATGCGCCGTTCCCCGCTGAGCACATGGGACAGGTTGTAGCGCGGCGACAGGCCCAGGAGGATATCGATATTACCCAGCCCCAGATCCGCATCGAAGACCAGGGGCCTGGCCCCCAACTGCGCCAGGGCAATGGCCAGGTTGACCACGACATTGGTCTTGCCCACCCCGCCCTTGCCGCTGGCCACTGCAATGACCTTTACCGGTTTTCTTGCCCGCATCCTGCGTAAACCTTCCGCCTGATCCATCACGCGCTCCTCAGGCGATGCATTCCTCTTGTGTGGGGGCATGATACCGATATTGTCCCGGTGTCGCCATGGCCTCCGCATGCTCCGCCGCCAGCATATGCGCGATGAGAGCCTCCCACCGGGCGCTGTGCAAATCTTCGGGAACCCGTTGTCCATCGCTAAAGAAGCACAGGGGGAGCGACTGGCCGGCCAGCCATTCCAGGGCGGCACCAAAGGCCGGTGACTCGTCCACCTTGGACAGAATAGCCCCATCCAGCGGCAAGCGCAGGTACGGCGACAATACCGCCGGCAGGCTTTTGCCGCTCAGGCCGGCATTGACCAACAGCAATTTACGGACCTGGGACCCCAGATCCCCCAGCCAGTGGAGTTGCTCCTCCAGGCGCGGGTCGCGGGGGCTCATGCCGATGGTGTCGATAAACACCCAGTTCCGCTCCTGATGACGCTCCAGGGCGCGGAGGAGATCCTCGGGACTGCGGATCACATCCACCGGCACTCCCAGGATGCGGCCGTAGATCCCGAGCTGCTCCACCCCGGCAATCCGGTAGGTGTCGGTGGTCATCAAGGCCACGGAACGAGGGCCATGGCGTAGCACCTGACGCGCGGCCAGCTTGGCGATGCTGGTGGTTTTTCCCGAACCGGTGGGGCCGAGGAGGGCAAAGACGCCGCCCTTGCCCAGGGGGTCGGTGGTGATGGACAAACGCACCGCCAGGCCTTCCTGCAAGGCGCTTTCCATATCGCCGCCGTACCCCGGTTCTGCCAAGCGGGCCGCCCACTCGGCAGAAAAGCCCAGATCCATAAAGCGCTCACGGGAGGGCTGCTCCGTCGTTTCCCCCCAGCGCGCCTCTACCAGACGACGCAAGGCGTTGAGTTCGCTATGGAGGTGGGCAAGTTCGGCAGGTGCCGCGCCGGCACCGTCGTGGGGCTGGCTGCGCCCGTTTACGGTGGGCGGCCGGACCTGATCTCCGGCGGCGCCATGTACCCTGCCCCTACCCTCTGCGGCACGCGGCCCGGGTTCCCCATGTACCATCAGGGACTCGGGCCAAGCCAGAGCGGGCTGGCTGCCAGCTCCCCATTGTTTTTCGTCAAAGTCGATGGCCGTTACGATCTCTACGCCACCATCCACCTCGCGATTGGAGAGAATCACCGCGTCGGGTCCGAGGGTATTGCGGATGTTCTGCAAGACCTCACGGGTGTTCGCACCACTGAACCGCCTGATTTTCATGGGTAGATCTCCCTATCCTCTGCTGGGCCGGCGCCGTGCTAGGCGCCTAGCGTAGCCACGACCCTGATTCTCTTGTTGTCCGGTACCTCTGCGTAAGACAGCACCCGCAGGCGCGGCGCAGTGCGGGCCAGGAAGCGCGCCAAGAAGGCACGCATGGGGGCCATGGCCAACAGGACCGGTTGCATCCCTCCCGCTTCCATCTGCTGCATCAACTCCCCTGCCCGTTCCAGAACCCTTTGCGCCAAACCGGGCTCCAGGGTCTCGCCGCTACTGTTGCGCAAGCTCTCTTGCAACAACTGTTCCAGTTGCCCATCGAGAACGGCCACGGGGAGTTCCGCCTGGCCGGGAAAGAGGGATTGGACGATAAATGGTCCCAGAGCGCCGCGCACCACGGCGGTGAGTTCGTCAGCATCCTGGCTCTGCGGGGCATGTTCCGCCAAAATTTCGACGATCGTCCGCATGTCGCGGATGGGAACGCCTTCGTTGAGGAGATTTTGCAGGACCTTTTTCAGCTTGTCGGTAGACAGCAGCTTGGGGATGACATCTTCCACCAGCTTGGGGGATCGCGTCGCCAGGTGGGACAGCAGGCCTTCCACTTCTTCCCGGCCGAGGAGTTCGGCCGCATGCCCCTGCAGGATCTGGTGCAGATGGGTGGCGATCACCGTCGCCGGATCCACCACGGTATAAGCCAGGGCCAGGGCCTTTTCCCGCTGATCCTTGTTGA
>JAJYQY010000135.1 GCA_021794385.1 Pseudomonadota bacterium
TTGGTGCGAAAGGCGGGACTCGAACCCGCACGGCTTGCACCGCTGGAACCTAAATCCAGTGCGTCTACCAATTCCGCCACTCTCGCATGTGCCCTATTCTATAGGTTTATGGATCTCACGGACAATCACCCTTATGGGTATGAGGTATGGCTATGGTCAAGTCACAACAGCCCCGTTTGCGCCGCCTTTTGGTCGTGGAATCGGCCCGGATCATGGCCGAGGAGGGGGTGGCGGATTTCCGGGCAGCGAAGGAGAAGGCGGCGCGTCGCCTGGGCATTGCGGGGGATGCGCAGCAGCTCTGGCCGAGCAACGCCGAGATCCATGCCGAGCTGCAGTCGCGTCTGGCGCTCTTCCATGGCAACGCCCATAGTGGCGAACTCCAGCATCTGCGCCAGGCCGCCTTGGCGGCCATGCACTGGTTGGCGGACTTTGCCCCGCGCTTGAGCGGACCGGTCCTGGAAGGTACGGCTACCGGCCATTCGGCCATTGTCTTGCATCTTTTTGCCGATACCCCGGAAAGCGTGTTGTTTTTCCTCCTGGATCAGCGGGTGAACTATGAAGAGGGCCGGCAAATGCTGCATTTTGGCGAGCAGACGCCGCGGGAGTATCCGGTTTTGCGCTTGCATTATGCGGGCTGCGAGTTGCGGGCGGTGATTTTCGGCCTGGATGAAGATCGACGTAGCCCCGCCTCGCCAGTGGACGGCAAGCCCTTGCGGCGGATCAATGCGGTGCAGTTGCAACGTCTCCTGGACACCTCTCCTACGGCGAGCCCCGCCTTGGGCACATCGGATCAATGACGTGCCTACTCGGCTGCCGCCCCTATTCCTGGGCGGCTAACGGTGATGGGGCTTGGCACGATCGTATTGCTGCGGCCAGGCCAGATCATCGCCGAGGGCCAGGGCCGCATGCAAGGGCCAGTAAGGGTCGCGCAGCATCTCGCGGGCAAGGCTGACGGCATCGGCCTGTTCCGTGACCAGGATATGCTCGGCCTGGGCCGCTTCGGTGATGAGACCGACGGCCACGGTGGGGATGCCCACGGCATGGCGGATGGCGGCGGCAAAAGGGGTCTGGAAACCCGGTCCCGCAGGAATCCTGGCATCGGGGGTCATGCCGCCGCTGGAGCAGTCGATGGCATCCACACCCAGTTTTTTCAGGGCAGCGCTCAGGGCAATGGATTGCTCGATGTCCCAGCCCCCTTCCACCCAGTCGCTGGCGGAAATCCGCACCCATAAGGGCAGATCATCGGGCCAGATGGCGCGCAGGGCCGCGGTTACCTCCAGCGGGAAGCGCATGCGGTTTTCCAGGCTGCCGCCATAGCGATCCTCGCGCCGGTTGCTGATGGGGGAGAGGAAGCTATGCAGGAGGTAGCCGTGGGCCATGTGGATCTCCAGGACCTGGAAGCCGGCAGCCAGGGCGCGCCGGGCCGCGGCCTGGAAGTCCTCCAGGATTTGCTGGAAATCTGCCGCTGCCATGGCCCTGGGTAGGGTGTGTTCGCTGCTGAAGGCGATGGCGCTGGGGGCGATGGGTTGCCAGCCGCCGTCCTTGGGCGCAATGGGATGGCCGCCGTAAAAAGGCGCCGCGGTTGACGCCTTGCGCCCGGCATGGGCGATCTGAATGGCGGGGGTGGCGCCCTGTCCACGCAGAAAGGCGGCGATGGGGCGCAGGGCCGCGGCCTGGTTGTCGTTCCAGATGCCCAAGTCCTGGGGCGAGATGCGCCCTTCGGGATTGATCCCGCTGGCCTCGACCATGACCAGTCCGGCGCCGCCCACGGCGCGGCTGCCCAGATGGACCATGTGCCAGTCGCGGGCCACCCCGTCGGGGGTGGAATACTGACACATGGGCGAGACGCAGATGCGATTGCGGATGCGCAGGCTGCGTTGCTGCCAGGGGCTGAACAGGTGGCTCGTATGACTCATGCCTGCCCATCCAGATATTGGGTATAGTGATCCAGGGTCAGGCGCCAGCCCTCCTTGGCCGCGGCCTCGTGATAGCTGTCACGGCGGTCGCTGAAGAAACCATGGCCGGCATCGGGGAAGACCGTCAGGGTATAGCGCTTGTCGGCAGCACTCATGGCGCTGGCGATGCGGCCATGTTCATCGGGTTGGATGGAACTGTCCTTGGCGCCGTAGAGGAGCAGGAGCGGGGCCTGCATCTGCGGGGCCAGATGCAGCAGGGGTTCGCGCCCGACCGCATCTTTCTCCGGCGCAATCCCGCCGCCATAGAAGGCCACCGTGGCCGAGAGCCTCCGGGCGTGGATGGCGTTGGCCATGAAAGCGTAGCGCCCGCCCATGCAAAAGCCCAGGGCGCCTATGGCATCTTTCCGGACTTCCGCACGCTCGCCCAGGGCATCCAGGGCGATGGCCGTCTCGGCCATGACCTGCCGGTCATCCAGGGATTTCAGATGGGTGATGGCGGCAGGAAAATCGGTGTATTCATAGACCTTGCCATGGTAGATATCGGGAACGATGGCGCAGTACCCCGCCCGCGCCAGACGCTCGGCCACTTCTTGAAAGTGGGGATTGACGCCGAAGGCCTCAATGAAGACGACGACGGCGGGATGGGGACCGGCGGCCACCGGCCGGGCATACCAGGCCCGCAAGTCAGCGCGTAGGTTCAGCCATTGTGAATGGATCTCGCTCATCTTTGCTCTCCGGGAAATGGTTGTTGTTCAATGGGGTAGGGGCGACCTTGAAGGCCTTCAAAAAGGCTTCCGCGGCCTGGGCGCCATGGACGACGCGATAATCAGGCAGCCAGGGATTGCACATAGAGTTGTAATTGCCGCAGGCAGCGCTGATAGGCATCTACGGATTGGGCGTTTTTGCCCAAACCCACGCAGCCTTCGATGGCCGCTACGATAAAAAGGCCTGCTTCCTG
>JAJYQY010000039.1 GCA_021794385.1 Pseudomonadota bacterium
CAGTTGATCCTGGCTTTTCATATCCTGATCATCGCCTTTAACGTCTTTGGCCTGATCGCCATTCCGCTGGGGGCCTGGCGGGGCTGGCAGTGGGTGCGCATCTTCTGGTGGCGGGCCCTCCATCTCGCCATGCTCTTTGTGGTGGCGGCGCAGGCTTTGCTCGGCCGCGCCTGCTTTCTCACCATCTGGGAGAGCCGCCTGCAGGAAGCGGCTGGGCGGCAAGGCGATCATCCACCCTTGATCCAAACCTGGATCAATCATCTTTTCTTCTGGCATCTGCCCATGATTTTTTTCACCACGATCTATGTCCTGGTCGGGATCGGGGTGCTGCTGTTATGGTGGAAGGTGCCCCCCGTTTTACCCTGGCGTAGACCATGAGGGGGCGGCATCAGACTGGTCATCCGCTGCTTCTGTTCTAAGATAAAGGCTGTTCCGGGGAACGTTCTGGCGGAGGTGGAGCAAGATGTCGCATTTCGATTATGTCATCGTGGGCGGGGGACCGGCGGGTGCGGCGGCGGCGCTGGCCATTCGTGAGCAGGATAAGGAGGGCAGTATCCTGCTGCTGGGCGCAGAGCGGGAGCCGCCTTACCAGCGCCCTCCCCTCTCCAAGGGGCTCTGGCTCGGGCAGCAGGAGGAGGGGGATTTGCCCCTCAAAAGCCTTGCTGACTGGGCAGCCCTGCGGGTGACACTGGCGCTGGGGGATCCGGTGCTGGCGGTGCAGCGGGGGCCCCGACGGGTCCGGACGGCAGCGGGTAAGGATTATGGCTATGGCAAACTGTTGTTGGCCATGGGGGGTACCCCACGCATCCTCCCCACGCCGGAGACCCTGCGGGATCGCGTGCTGACCCTGCGTACGCTGGAGGATTACCGGCGCTTGCGGGCACGGGCGGCCCAGGGGGGTAAGGTCCTGGTCCTGGGCGGCGGCTTTCTGGGTGCCGAACTGGCCGTGGCCTTGTCGCGCCAGACCGGCTTGCAGGTGCGATATTGTGTTGCCGGGAGCGGGCCCTTGTCTCATGTCTTGCCCCCCGCTCTGGTGCAGATGATCAGCGATCGTTATCAGAGCGCCGGGGTCTTATTGAATACGGAACAGCGCTTTGCCGAGCTGGCCATGGGGCCTGCGGGTCCGGTGGCGCGTTGTGCCAGTGGCGAGGAGATGGCCTGTGACTGGCTTGCCTATGGCATTGGCCTGCAAATCAACACAGCCCTGGCGGAAGCGGCAGGGCTGAAACTGGGTGGCGGGGGGGTTGCGGTGGATGATCGCCTGCGCAGCAGTGATCCGCAGATCTGGGTTGCCGGGGATATGGCCACCTTTCCCGACCCGGTGTGGGGTCAGCCCTTGCGCCTGGAGCATTGGGACAATGCCGAGGCGACGGGGCGCCATGCGGGCCTGGTCATGGCGGGGCTGGATCAACCCTATACGCATCAGGGCATGTTTTTCAGTGATATTTATGAGTTTGGCTTTGAGGCTGTGGGCGAGTGCTGGAGCGGCATGGCGACCTTTACCGACCTGTCCAGAGAGGGGGATCAGGGCGTAGTGTATTTTCTGCGCGATAATCAGGTCCATGGCGTGTTGCTGTGGAACGTCTGGGGACAGGTAGACGCCGCCCGCGCCCTCATTGCTGCCCGGGAGGTGGTGGGGTCGGAAGAGTTGCGCGGGCGCCTGGGGACTTTTTAGGGCGTTATTGCTCCGTCCTTGCGGGTCGGGAAGAGCGGCAAGTGGGCGAGGGCAATGACCTCCTGCCATTGGCTGGCGTCGCCTTCGGTGCAGATGGCCGCTACACCGACGACCCGGGCCTCGGCCTCGTTCATGAGGGCGCGCATGCCGGTCAGGGTGGAGCCGGTGCTTACTACGTCGTCCACCAGTACCACGCGGCTGCCGCTGAGGAGAGCCCGATCCTTGCTGTCCAGATAGAGCATTTGCGGGGCGCCGGTGGTGATGGATACGGTCTGCGCCTGCAGGGCATCGCCCATGTAGGATTTGTAGCTTTTGCGCAGCACCACGTAGGGCCGGCCGCTGTGCACCGACAAGGCGTGGATCAGGGGGATGCTTTTGGCCTCCGCGGTCACCAGCACGGCGTAATCATGGTTGGCCAGACGGGCGGCGAGCCGGCGGGCGGAGACTTCCACCAGTTCGGTGTCGCCCAGGATATTGAGCACGGCAATGGCCAGATCCGGTTGTACCTGGAATAGAGGGAGTGATCGGCGCAGGCCGGCAATCTCCAGGTCATAGCTGGCGGGTAAGGTCATGAGCAGGTTTCTCCAGGGGGTTTTGGCGCAGTGTGCCACAAGCAGGGCCGGACGCCCAAATCCCGGATGGACAGCTCTTCCTGACACGTGAAACAACGGTCCGGTCTCAATGTCCATCCATCGGTGTGCGCCTCCGCGTAGGAGCAGCCCATGGCCGCGACCCGCTCCCAGGGCACCAGAGCGCCTGGGGTCGCGGCCATGGGCCGCTCCTACGGTTGCATGGCAGGTTTCATCCTCGCTCTGGGTGAACGTCGGGATTGGCCGATAAAAAAACCGGCCCCATACCGGGGCCGGTTGTATGGATCGGCGGTTTTTACACCGCCTTGCAGATGGGGACGCTTTAGAAGTCGCCCATGCCGCCCATACCGCCCATGCCGCCCATATCGGGGGCGCCGCCGCCGCCGCTCTCTTTCTTGGGCAGTTCGGTGATCATCGCCTCGGTGGTGATCATCAGGCCGGCTACGCTGGCGGCCTTTTGCAGGGCCGTGCGGGTGACCTTGGTGGGGTCGATGACGCCCATGGCGAACATGTCGCCATATTCGTCGTTGGCGGCATTGTAGCCGAAGCCGTCCTTGCCATCGGCGACCT
>JAJYQY010000104.1 GCA_021794385.1 Pseudomonadota bacterium
AAAACGCAGATAGGTCAGATCCTTGCGGGGGTGTTCCCAGTGATAGATACCGATGAGGCTTTCCGGCACGAAAGGATAACCCGTCTCTTCCAGGGTTTCCCGCACCACCGCATCCACAAGCCCCTCACCCGGATCCCAATGGCCGGCGGGCTGATTGAAGCAGCGCCGTCCTTCGACTTCCTCTTCCACCAGGAGGAAGCGCTCCTCCTCCTCGACCACGGCAGCGACGGTGACATGCGGCATCCAGATCATGGGCCCTCCTCTGGCCTTTCCGCGCGGGTCAGTTCCCGCCACGCGCCCGGTTCCAGGCCCGCTAGGGTGAGATCCCCGTAAGACTCACGGTGCAGCGCCATGACCACATTGCCCAGGGCGGCAAAGATACGGCGCACTTCATGGTAACGGCCCTCGCGCAGGGTGAGCAATACTTCCCGATCGCCCAGTACCGCCAATTCCGCAGGACGACAGGGGTGCTTCTCGCCCTCCAGCAATAAGGTCCCGCTAGCCAGTTGCGCCGCCTCATGCCCCTGCAGGGGCGCCTGCAGTTGCACCCGATAACGACGCGGCACGGCAAATCGGGGCGCGATGAGACGATGCAGCCAGTCCCCATCATCGGTGAGCAGCAAGAGTCCGCTCGTTTCCTTATCGAGCCGCCCGACACTGGCAAAGCAGGGGCGCCGCAACCGCCAGCGTTCGGGGAAATCGGCATAAATGCCGCGGGCATCGTCATGGGCGCAGACCTTGCCCAGGGGCTTGTGATAAAGGATGTAGAGGGGCTGCGGATGATCCAGGGGCGCGCCGTCCAGGGTAACCAGCGAGGGCAGGACCTTCGCCCGGGCATGGCGCAGGGGGACGGCATCGACGGCCACCCGGCCGGCGCGCAATAGATCACGGACTTCGGAACGGCTGCAGTAGCCCAGACGGGAGAGGAGATGATCGATACGTTCGGGGGAGGCGTTCATGGCGACACAGTGTAAGCGCTATCACCGGCTGACGAAAAGGGCGCTTGCTCGTATGATGGGAAAAAATGAATCCTTACCGGAGACGGACATGACCCAGGCCTATCACCTTCCCCCCGAATGGGCCCCGCAATGGGCCGTACAGCTCACCTGGCCCCACCCGGAGAGCGATTGGGCGCCGCGCCTGGAGGAAGCAAGCGCCGTCTTTGCCCGGATCGCCCGGGAGATCAGCCATCGCGAAGCCGTCTTGATTGCCTGTCACGACCGGGCCAGTGCACAGCATTGCCGCGAAACCCTGAGCGCCGCCGGTGCCAAGCTGGCACAATGCCACCTGCAGATCTGCCCCAGCAACGATTCCTGGGCCCGCGACCATGGCCCCATCACCGTGCTCAATGAGCAGGGCAAGGGCCGGATCCTCGACTTCGGCTTCAATGCCTGGGGTCTCAAATTCCGCGCCGACCTCGACAATCAAATCACCCGCCGCCTCCACGCCCAAGGGGCCTATGGCGATGTTCCGCTGCGCACCCTGGGGATGATCCTGGAAGGCGGGAGCATCGAAGTGGATGGTGCAGGCAGTCTGCTCACCACCAGCGCCTGCCTCCTCTCCCCCAACCGCAACCCCCAGTATGGGCGCGACGAGATTGCGGCCCTGCTCTGCCAGACCCTCGGCGTTGAGCGGGTGCATTGGCTGGAGAGCGGCCATCTGGAAGGGGACGATACGGACGCCCACATCGATACCCTGGCGCGCTTTTGCAGCCCGGGAAGCATCAGCTACCAAGCCTGCAACGACCCCGACGACAGCCATTTTGCGCCACTCCAGCAGATGGCCGCCGAACTTTCCGCCCTCCGTAGCGCCGACGGCAGCCCCTACCACCTCATCCCCCTACCCTGGCCCCGGGCGCGCTTTGACGACGATGGCACCCGCCTGCCCCTGAGTTACGCGAACTTCCTCATTATCAACGGTGCGGTGCTGCTCCCCACCTACGATGACCCCGCCGATGACGTGGCCCGGGAACGCCTGCAAGAGGGCTTTCCGGATCGTGAAATCATCCCGATCCCCTGCCTCGAACTGACCCGCCAACACGGCAGCCTGCACTGCGTCACCATGCAATTGCCACGCAGCAGCCAATAATCCGGGAAATGGCCATTGGGCCCAAACCGTGATGGGCCTCGGCGTCGGCCCGCGCCCGGCGGCATCCCATGATCCCATCAAATTATTGAATATATAGATCCAATAAAACAATAGATAAAACGATTTTTATATCTTGTGACTTCGATCTCAACTAGTATTATATAATTACATTAGAATTTAGTTATACGATTATAAATAAAACCACCATTCCGCGCCGGTTCAAGCCGGTTCGTTATAACGCGTATTTGCAGGCAGGAGGCCTTATCATGGCTTGGCAGTTCCCCAAAATGACTCGCCGCAGTTTTCTCAAAAACACCAGCCTGGGGGCGGTCGGCGCCACCATCTGCCCGAACTGGGCCACTTCCTCCTCCAGCCGGAAGTACAGGGCCTCCGCCGCTACCCCGATGCCGGCGCCGTCTTCGCCGCCTGGGGCCAAGTCCTCAGCTTCCGCCAACAGACCCGCGCCAACCTGGAAAAACAGCAGCAATGCGACCGCCGCGCCTTTTTGCGGCGCCTCATGCCCGCTCCGAAAGATGGGGCGCTTTGATTTTTGTTTCCACGCGCCCACCGTCAGGACAGGCGGGTCTATAGCCGAACCATCCCCCAGTGCGGCAGAAAAAGCTGCTCCCGGAAACCTCGTCCAAAAGCGCCCCTTCATGCTCAAACCTTGGCCTCCAAACCCGCAACAACCATCCACCAGGTCACGGATTCAGGTTCGATGGCAATGTATTGTGTAT
>JAJYQY010000038.1 GCA_021794385.1 Pseudomonadota bacterium
CGACTCTTACCATTCATGGTCATTCATGCTACGTTATTGGGCAGTTTTTGCCTAGGTTTATCCGCTCATGCTTGGAACCATACTCCGTCGTGTCGTTGGCAGTCGTAATGACCGTCTGATCAAAAATGCCCGCGCGGTAGTGGCGCAAATCAATGACCTGGAAGCCCAGATCCAGGCCCTGGACGACACCGCCCTGGCGGCCCGAACGGATGTATTCAAGGCACGGCTGGCACAAGGCGAAAGCCTGGACCAGGTTCTGCCCGAGGCCTTTGCCGTCGTCCGCGAGGCGGCGCGGCGCGTGCTGGGGATGCGCCATTTCGATGTGCAGCTCATCGGCGGATACATGCTCCATAGCGGCAAGATCGCCGAAATGCGCACCGGCGAAGGCAAGACCCTGGTGGCCACCCTGCCCGCCTATCTCAACGCCCTGACCGGCAAGGGTGTGCACGTCATCACGGTCAACGACTATCTGGCCAGCCGCGACGCCGAGTGGATGGGGCGCGTGCATCGTTTTCTGGGCCTTTCCGTAGGCACCATCATCTCCGATCTGGCCACGGAGGAGCGGCGCGCCGCCTATGCCGCGGACATCACCTACGGCACCAACAACGAATTCGGCTTCGACTACCTGCGCGACAACATGGCCTTCTCCCCGGCCGATCGCGTCCAGCGCAGTCTGCACTATGCCATCATCGACGAAGTGGACTCCATCCTCATTGACGAGGCGCGCACCCCGCTCATCATCAGCGGGCCCACCGAGGAAAATACCGACCTCTATCATCAGGTCGATCGGCTGATTCAACACTTCAAGGCCGATGAAGACTATACCGTGGATGAAAAGGCCCGCCAGGTGCTGCTCACCGAAGAGGGTATCGAGAAAGCCGAGCAGCTCATGGTGGAAAGCGGCCTCCTCCGGGAGGGCAATCTCTACGACGTCAGCAATGTCACCCTGGTCCACCATCTGAATCAAGCCTTGCGTGCCCATGCCATCTACCGGCGTGAAACGGACTACATCGTCCGCGATGGCGAGGTTTGCATCATCGATGAATTCACCGGGCGCATGATGAGCGGTCGACGCTGGTCCGACGGCCTGCATCAGGCGGTGGAGGCCAAGGAAGGGGTGCAGGTCCAGAACGAGAACCAGACCCTCGCCTCCATCACCTTCCAGAATTATTTCCGCATGTACGAAAAACTCTCCGGCATGACCGGCACCGCCGATACCGAGGCCTTTGAGCTCAATCAGATTTATGGCCTGGAAGTGGTGGTCATCCCCACCCACCGCCCCGTTCAGCGCAGGGATTTTGCCGACCTGATTTACCGGACGAGCCGGGAAAAGTGGAATGCCATCGTCGCCGATATCCAGGGCTGCCACGAACGCGGCCAACCCGTTCTGGTGGGTACCACCTCCATCGAGCACAACGAGTTTCTCTCCGCGCTGCTGAAAAAAGCCAAGGTGCCCCATCAGGTGCTCAACGCCAAGCAACACGAGCGGGAGGCGGAGATCATCGCCCAGGCCGGCAAGACCAAGGCGGTAACCATCGCCACCAACATGGCGGGTCGCGGTACCGATATCGTCCTCGGCGGCAATGTGGGGCATCAGGTGGACGTGGTCCTGGCCAATCCCGATCTGGATGAGGGGGAGAAAAGCCGCCGGATGGAGGCCTTGAAAAACGGTTGGCAGGCCCTGCACGACGCCGCCATCGCCGCCGGCGGTCTGCATATCGTGGGGACGGAGCGCCATGAGTCGCGGCGTATCGACAACCAGCTCCGCGGCCGTGCCGGCCGCCAAGGAGATCCCGGCAGCACCCGCTTCTACCTCTCCTTGGAAGACCCCCTCATGCGCATCTTCGGCAGCGACCGCCTGGGCACGCTCATGCAGCGTCTGGGCATGCAGGAGGGCGAGGCCATCGAGCACAGTTGGGTCACCAAGGCCATTGAAAACGCCCAGCGCAAGGTGGAGAACCGTAATTTCGACATCCGCAAGCAGTTGCTGGAATACGACGATGTCGCCAATGAACAGCGCAAGATCATCTATAAGCAGCGCAACGAGTTCATGGACGCGGGCGACATCAGCGCCACCATTGTCAACCTGCGCGAGGACGTGCTGGGGGCCGTCCTGGAGGATTACGCGCCGGCCGGGGTGATGGAAGAGCAGTGGGATCTGGAGGGCCTGGAACAGGCCATCGAGCGC
Source organism: Pseudomonadota bacterium (assembly GCA_021794385.1). Classification (GTDB taxonomy): domain Bacteria; phylum Pseudomonadota; class Gammaproteobacteria; order Acidithiobacillales; family Acidithiobacillaceae; genus Acidithiobacillus_B. The sequence continues at coordinate 2,189 of JAJYQY010000038.1, forward strand.
GTCTTTGGCCTGAAACTGCCGGTGCAGGAATGGCTGGCGGCGGATCGTCGCCTGGGCTTTGAGGGCCTGCGCAGCCGCATTCTCGACGAGGCCCTGCGCAGCTATGGGGCCAAGGAGGCCCTCATCGGCGCCGAGGTCATGCGCCACTTCGAAAAGGCCATCATGCTGCAGGTCCTGGATAGCCAGTGGAAGGACCACCTGGCGAGCATGGACCACTTGCGCGAGGGCATTCATCTGCGCGGCTACGCCCAGAAGAATCCCAAGCAGGAATACAAGCGTGAGGCCTTCGCCCTCTTCAACGCCATGCTGGAACGGGTGCGCATGGAGGTCATCGAGTCCCTCTCCAAGCTGCATGTGAGCACCGAGGCGGATCTCGCCGCGCTGGGAGAAAACGGCCAGGAAGCGCAGACACTGCTCTTTTCCCACCCCGATATCGCTGCAGCCGATCCCTTGGCGGACCCTGCGGATTCCGAGGAGCCGGTGACGGCCATTCCCATCACCAGCGGCCCCAAAATCGGCCGTAATCAGCTCTGTCCCTGCGGCTCCGGCAAAAAATACAAGCATTGCTGCGGTCGCCTGGATTAGGCAAAAGGATTCATCATGGCCATCGGCATCTCC
>JAJYQY010000063.1 GCA_021794385.1 Pseudomonadota bacterium
AGCATGCAGGCGGTGGAGGCGATCCGGATGCTGGCGGGCGGGGTGTCGCCGCTGGCGGGCCGGCTCCTGGTGGTGGATGCCAAGACCTGGCAGTGGCGCACGCTGGCGTTGCGCCGTGATCCGCAATGCCCGGTGTGTGCGTGAGCGGGTCGGTGCTGACCATCCCGCGCAGCCTCGCCAATGCCCTGCTGGCGGAGGCCCAGGGGCATGGCGGGGCTTCTGGGCTGGTGGGGGCGCGGGAGGGCCGGCCGACGAGCCTGTATCCCTGCGCGGTCCCCGCGGGCGAGGGGTCGATCCTGGCCCTGCTCCACGAGCGGGGGGAGCAGATCTTTGCCCGCTACCGGCTGCTGCCGGAGTCGCGCAGCACGCCCGAAGCGGGGGACTGGGCCGGCTTGCAGGACGCCGCATGGCTGCTGGTGCTGTCCACGGATACCCAGGGGGTGCTGGCCCTGCGCGCCTTTGCGCGCGACGATCGGCAGGAGGCAAGCCTTGTCCTCAGCGGCGACTGACCTGCCCGAGATCACGGTGGTTTCCTTCAATATCCAGGTGGGTATCGGCTCGCACCGGGCCCGGCACATGCTGCTGCACGGCTGGCGTTATGTCATGCCCCATGGTCAGAGCCTGAAAAACCTGGAACGCATTGCGGCGATGCTGCGGGGCGCCGACATTGCCGGTCTCAACGAGGCGGATGCGGGCTCCTTTCGCAGCCAGTATGTCAATCAGGCGGGATTTTTGGCCGAAAAGGCCGGTTTTCCTTACTGGGAGCAGCAGCGTACCCGCGATTTCGGCGATCTGGCCCAGCACAGCAACAGCATGTTGTCGCGCTGGGCCATTCGCAGCGTGGATCGCCATTTCCTGCCCAGCTTCATGAAAGGTCGGGGCATCCTGGAAACGCGCCATGAGCTCTACGGCCATCCCCTGACGGTCTGCATCACCCATCTGGGCCTGAGCCGCCATGCCCGCTTCACCCAGATGCGCGATCTGGCCAAACGCCTGCAGGGGCGGCGCGGGGTCATTCTCATGGGGGATTTCAACTGCACGGTGCGCTCGCCGGAGATGCGCCTGCTCTTGTGCGAAAGCGGCCTGCAGGCGCCGCCTTGGAGCCCGCCGACCTTTCCCAGTTGGGCGCCGCGACTGGCCTTTGATCATATCCTCTGCAGCCCGGACCTGGAGTTTGTGTCCATGGAGTCCATCCCCGAACCCCTCTCGGACCATCTGGCGGTCAGGGCGCGCTTGCGCTTTCGCCCGTCAGCGCCGGCAGATGCAGATTACCCTGCGCCTGAAAGGGCACCCGCAGAGCGAAAGGATCGGTTACCAGATAACCCTTGACCTCGTAAGGCAGGCCGCCCCTGCCCAGATCACCCAACAATTGCAGAAAGTTGCCGGTAACGGGGATCTGTATCCGGGTGCTGCCATAGGCAGGCACCGCTATGGGTTGGGCAAGGAGGCCGTAGGCGATTTCCCGTCCACGCACCCAGAGGCGCGCTTCACCGGCCTTGGCGCGCAGGGTACTGTCGTTGGGGTTGCTCACCTGCAGGGTGAGGAGCAGGGTCTGGGACAGCAGGCCTACGGACTGGGGCGCTACGTTGACGAGCTGCACTTTGGGCGCGTGGCCGGGGAGCATGCTGCAGGCGGCCAGGAGCAGAACGGCGCCGACCAGACCGAAGCGGGCCAGGAGGCGGCCCATGGCTTTTTTCAGACTTCGCGGTAATGTAGACATGCGGGCTCTCCGGAGCAGGCGGTGCTGGCAGTATACCCTGATAAGCGGAAATGAGAGGATCGATGCCGGATACGGACGACAAGACGCCCCGCTTTGCCCAGAGCGATACCGGCCTGCGCCTGACGGGTCGCTGGACCCTGGCGGAGATCGGCCGGGATTTCGCCAGCCTCAAGGCGGCGCTGGCGGCCGTACCCCCCACGCTGCGCTGGGATCTATCGGCGGTGGCGGCCATGGACAGCGCCGGCGCGCTCCTGCTCTGGCAGGCCTGGGGGGGCACCCTGCCTACGGGGCTGGTGCTCGGGGAGGAGCAAAAACCCCTCTTTGCGCGGCTGAGCCAATTCCCACCCATTCCCGCCCGGCGGCGCCACCCCCTGGCTTTCCTCGATGCCCTGGGGGTCTTCCTCATCGAAACGGCCCTGGACCTGTGGGGCCTGCTCCTGCTCTGGGGCGGCGTGCTGCTGGAGACAGGACGGGGCCTGCGCCATCCCGCCACCTTTCCCTGGCGGGAGATCTCGGCAACGGTGGTCAAGACCGGGCCCAGCTCCCTGCCGATCCTGGGTCTCATCGGTTTTCTCATCGGGGTGGTGATCTCCTTTCAATCGGCACCGACCCTGGCCGCCTACGGGGCCAATATCTATATCATCAACATCTCGGGCCTGAGCCTGCTGCGCGAACTGGGCCCCCTGATCACGGCGGTCATCCTCGCCGGGCGCTCCGGCTCGGCCTTCACCGCGCAGATCGGCGGCATGCAGTTGACGGAGGAACTGGATGCCCTGCGGACCTTCGGCGTCTCGCCCATCCGCCGCCTCATCCTGCCCAAGATCATCGGTTTGGGCCTGGTGATGCCGCTTTTGGTCCTATGGACGGATTTCGTTGCCCTTTTGGGCGCCATGCTGGTGGCCAAGAGCGAGCTGGGGATCGGTTATTCCCTTTTCCTGCAGCAGATGCCGACGGTGGTCCCGAGCTTCAATCTCTGGCTGGGACTGGCAAAGGGGGCCATCTTCGGCGTGCTGGTGGCCTGGGTGGCGGGCTTTTACGGTCTCAAGGTCCAGGCCAATACCGAGAGCCTGAGCCGCGA
>JAJYQY010000084.1 GCA_021794385.1 Pseudomonadota bacterium
CAGCATCTGGCCCTCGGCCAAATTCCCGACATCGCCCCCTCGCCTGCGGAGCAGATCCGGCTTTGCGCGCAGCATGGCCTGCCACCCCTTGGCGCTCAGGCTATCCGGCCTGGCCCGGAGTGGCGGATGGCCTTGCGCCAGATCGCGAAGGCATTCGCCTCCCTCCCTTTGCCCCCGGCGAGCCGCGTCGCGTTAACCCGTTTGGCGGATATGGATGATGCGGTTCTCGACACCTGGGCCCTTGCCTTGCTGCGCGGTGTGCAACAACCTGTCGATCCGGCGCTGGTCCCTTTCCTGGCGGCTGCCTTGCAGGTCTATTGGGTGCGCATGGCAGCCGCCTTGGAAGAAGATGGGCTGCAGCCGTTGGAAGCGCCGGGACTCTGCCCCGTCTGCGGGTCACCACCCATAGCCGGTACCCTGCGGCTGGAGTCACACTTGTACCGCAGCCGTTACCTTCATTGCTCCTTGTGCGCCACCGCATGGCACCTGGTCCGCATTCAATGTAGCCACTGCGACGCTACGGATGGCATCCGCTACCAAAGCATCGACGGTCACTTCCCTGCGGTCAGCGCCGAAACCTGCGAAAAGTGCAAAACATATATTAAAATTATGAACATGGAGAAGGATCCGGAGCTCGATCCGGTGGCCGATGACGTCACCAGCATCGCCTTGGATATCCTCCTGGGGGAGGCCGGCTGGCGGAGAACGGCCATCAATCCCGCGTTACTGACACCAGAAGAGTGAGAGGGGAAGGGATGTGCCGCCACCGGTGATCCGCGCTTCGCAGGCCCGTATTCCCGCCGTGGATCGGGTGCTCCATTTCCCTGCGGTGTTCCGCCTGGTGGAAGATTATGGCCGCCTCCTGGTAACGGAAGCCGTCCGCACCGTACTAGCGGATTTCCGCCAGGCCCTTGCGGCAGGACGAATACCGGAATGGGATGAGCGCAGCATCGGCGAACTGGTCCATGCTTACGCAAATGCCTGGAGCACTCCCTCCCTGCGCCGCGTGTTCAACCTCACGGGCACCGTGTTGCACACCAACCTGGGGCGCTCGCCCTTGCCGCCGGAAGCGGTGGCGGCAGTTGCCCGCGCAGCGGGCCCCGCCAACCTGGAATATGATCTTGACAAGGGTCGGCGGGGCGACCGGGATGTGCATGTCGAAGGACTGCTCACCGAGCTCACCGGTGCCGAGGCGGCCACCGTAGTCAACAATAATGCCGCCGCCGTCTTTCTGGTCTTGAATACCTTGGCCCTGCGCAAGCAGGTGCCGGTCTCCCGGGGCGAGCTGGTGGAGATCGGGGACGCCTTCCGCATCCCGGATATCATGGCGCGCGCGGGCTGCCGTTTGCAGGAGGTGGGTACCACCAACCGCACCCATCTTTGGGACTTTGAACAGTCCATCGGGCCGCGCACCGGCATGCTCATGAAAGTGCATACCAGCAACTATGCTATCCAGGGCTTTACGGCGGCGGTGCCTGAGGAGGCCCTGGCGGCGCTGGCCCATCGCCACGGTCTGCCCTTCGTCGTGGACCTGGGCAGCGGCAGCTTGGTGGACCTGCGTCGTTATGGCCTCCCCTACGAACCCACCCCCCAGGACGCTCTCGGCCATGGCGCGGATCTCATCACGTTCAGCGGCGACAAGCTATTGGGCGGCCCGCAAGCCGGTATCATCGTCGGGCGCGCCGACCTCGTGAAGCGGATCAAGCGCAATCCCATCAAGCGGGCCCTGCGCCTGGGCAAGATGAGCCTCGCCGCTCTGGAGGCGGTGCTGCGTCTCTACCGTGATCCCGACCGGTTGGCAGAGCGGCTGCCGGCATTGCGTCTACTCACCCGACCGGAAGAAGAAATCGCGGCCCAGGGTCAGCGGCTGCGGCCGGTCCTGGAACAGGCGCTGGCCGGAAAGGTGCGGATTGAACTGCTACCCTGTCGCAGCCAGATCGGCAGCGGGGCGTTGCCCGTGGACGCCCTTCCAAGCCACTGCCTGCGCCTCGTGCCTCACGCGGGGCGGGGGCGAGCCGTCGAGCAACTGGCTGCCGCCTTTCGCGCCCTCCCCATCCCCGTCGTAGGGCGGGTGGAAGGGGGTGCCTTGTGCCTTGATCTCCGCTGTCTGGACGACGAGGCGGCTTTCCTCTCCCAGCTTGCCGCGCTGAACTTCCGGGCGCGCCCATGATCATCGGGACCGCAGGCCACATCGACCATGGCAAGACCGCCCTGGTACATGCCTTGACCGGGGTGGACACGGATCGTCTCAAGGAGGAAAAGGCCCGTGGTATCACCATCGACCTAGGCTACGCCTATCTGCCCTTGCCGAATGGCGAGGTATTGGGTTTTGTAGATGTTCCCGGCCACGAAAAGCTGATCCACAACATGCTCGCGGGGGCCACGGGCATCGATTTCGTGCTGGTCGTGGTGGCCGCCGACGACGGTGTCATGCCCCAGACCCGTGAGCACGTGCAGATTCTGGACCTGCTGGGGCTTGACCAGGGTGCCGTGGTCCTGAGCAAAGTGGACCGCGTGGCCCCCGGCCGGATCGATGAGGTGGCCCAGGAGATACGGGCCTTGCTCGCGGGGACCCCCTTCGCCAATTGCCCCCTCTTCCCCCTTTCTGCCGTGACGGGCCTCGGCGTCGCCCCTTTGTATCAATACCTGGAAGCCCTGGCGGAGCGGGCAACGGCCAAAAAGACGTCCGGCCACTTCCGTCTCGCCGTCGACCGCTGTTTCACCTTGACCGGCACCGGCACGGTCGTCACCGGTACCGCCTATTCCGGGGAGGTGCGGGTGGGTGA
>JAJYQY010000087.1 GCA_021794385.1 Pseudomonadota bacterium
TCCGGATCCACGCCGGTCACCTGTCCAAGTGCGCCGATTCGCATATTGTTCCCCCAAAACGCGCAGTATAAATCCTTGACTATGTAGTGACTACAAGGTTTGTAATGGCCATTCATTCGGATTTTTTTGGGGAAGGATGATATATGGCATACGACCAATATGATGATCATGACCATGCCACTGGTCACCAGCAGACCCACGGCCACGCGCATGGGCATAATCATGCCCATGGCCCGGCGGACTATGGTCGTGCCTTCGCCATCGGGGTGGCGCTCAATCTGAGCTTCGTGCTGGTTGAGGCCGTGTTCGGGGTGATTGGACATTCCTTGGCCTTGCTGGCTGATGCCGGCCATAACCTCAGTGACGTGCTGGCCATGCTGATGGCTTGGGGCGCCACTGCCCTGGCCCGCCGCCCACCTTCAGTCCGTTTCACCTACGGGTTGCGCAGTTCGTCTATTCTGGCGGCACTGGCCAACTCCGTATTTCTGTTGGTGGTGACTGGCGGGATCGCCTGGGAAGCGATTCAGCGCCTGCTGCAGCCAGCTCCGGTAGACAGCGGTATCGTGATCGGTGTGGCAGCTTTCGGGGTGCTGATCAACACCGGGACAGCGCTGCTGTTCATGGCAGGGCGCAAGGGCGACCTGAATATCCAGGCAGCCTTTTTGCACATGGCGAGCGACGCTGTCGTTTCGCTGGGTGTGGTCATCGCCGGGATCGTGATGCTCTTTACGCACTGGTTTTGGCTGGATTCCACGGTAAGTCTGTGCATCAGTGCGGTAATCGTGATCGCCACCTGGGGGTTATTGAGGGACTCCACCCAATTGGCCCTGCATGGCGTGCCAGAAGGGATCGAAACCCAGGTGGTACGCGCCTATCTCGCCGCTCTGCCGAATGTGACGGCGGTGCATGACCTGCACATCTGGGCCATGAGCACCACGGAAACGGCGCTGACCGCGCATCTGGTCATGCCGAACGGCTATCCGGGGGACGCACTTCTGAATCAGATTAGCGATGAATTGCAGCTACGCTTTCGTATCGACCATCCCACCTTGCAGGTGGAGACCGGCGATCCGGCCCATCCATGCGCACTGGCGCCGGATCATCGGGTTTGAGATTCCCCGCCGGGAAGCGCTAACGACTGATGATTCCTCGGGGGGGCGCATGCACCGATGCGTGCCCGGGAATGACCGCCATGGATCACGGTGTCTTGGAGCACATTGACAAATGGCGGAGGTTCTTTTAGTTTCGTGGTTGCAGATTCTATTAACTAACGAACAGTCGAGGTGACTCATGTTTTTCAAGCAGCGCAGCAATGCTGATGGTACCCTGTCCTACTTCTACGGATGTGGCAGCAAGGGTTCGGCGGTGGCGGTGGATGTCGTGGCTGGCGATGAGCAGTGGTTTCTGGATGAAGCGCAAAAGGCCGCCGTGCGGATCGGCTTTGTCATCGACACCCACATCCATGCCGATCATTTTTCCGGCGGCCGGAAGCTGGCGGAACTGGCGGATGCACCCTACTGCCTGCACGAAAGCGATGTGGGCAAGGTGCATTTCCCGATCCGCGGCCTGCAGGACGGCGAGGTGCTGGAAACGGGTAATGTCATCACCAAAGTCCTGCATACCCCCGGTCATACCTCCGACAGCATCTGTCTCCTGGTCAGCGACCTGCGGCGCAGCGCCGATCCCTGGTTCGTGCTCACTGGCGACACCCTCTTCGTCAGCGGCGTCGGCAGGCCCGATTTGGGGGGAACTCCGGAGGAGATGGCGGGCCGGATCTTCGACAGCATCCACGCCAAACTCCTCACCCTGCCCGACGACCTCGAGATCTTCCCCGGCCATGCGGCGGGCAGTGTCTGTGGTGCGGGGTTGTCCGGCAAGCCCTCCTCCACCATCGGCTTCGAGAAGCGCTGGGACCCCTATCTGTCCATGACCGACCGGGACGCCTTTATCCGCGAACTCACGGCCAACATCCCGGAGCGGCCAGCGGAGATGGCGCGCATGGTGGCGGCCAATCTGGGGGCGGCGGCATGAGCGCGGAGACGGTGCGCTTCGCCCTCTTCGCCGAGGTCTTTGCGGCGCTGGCCCATCCCAAGCGCCTGGAGATGATCCACTACCTGGGAGAACGGCAGCATACGGCGGGGGAGTTGACCGAGCTGACCGGACTGTCCAAGGCCAATGTCTCGCAACACCTCAACGTGCTCAAGGCGCGTGGCTTGGTCCATTGCGACAAGTGCGGCACCTTCTGCCATTATCGTCTCACCAGCCCTGCTGTGCTGGAGACCTGCGAGATCGTGCGGAAGTTGATCCTTGACCAGATGGATATCACCACTGCCTGCCGTCAGCAACTGGCGGAAGTCGTACCGCTGCGCAAGACGCCTTCATGAACCCGGTGCAGGCAGCCGCCGGGGCGTATCAGCGGGGAATTGCCCGCAACCGTGGCCAGTTTCTGCTGCAAACCTCGCAGGTCTTTTTTGTCGGTTTGGTCATCGGCATGGAGCGCACGGTCTTGCCGTCCCTCGCCCAGGACTTTGGGGTGGCCAAGGGGGCTTTTCTCTTCCTGGCCTCCTTTGTCATTTCCTTCGGTTTGGTGAAAGGGGCCCTCAACCTGGTGGCGGGCTCCCTTTCCGATCGTATCGGGCGTAAGCGGGTCCTGTTGATCGGCTGGATTGCCGGCATTCCCATTCCATTGCTGATTTTCTTTGCCCCCAACTGGTGGTGGATCATCGCTGCCAACGTCTTTCTCGGCATCAACCAGGCCTTCACCTGGACCATGACGGT
>JAJYQY010000010.1 GCA_021794385.1 Pseudomonadota bacterium
GATGTTGCGGAATCCAGATGATGCGGGGGAGAATGCGTGGCGCCTGTACGATGGCGATGGGGCTGTGTCGCCCGTAAGCATCCTGGCCTTCCAGAACGATAGCGAAATTCAGCCCTTTGTTCTGTACTTTGGGAAAGGGGTGGGCGGGGTCGAGGCTCAGGGGAGTGAGCAGAGGCAGCACCTCCGTCTGGAAATAATTGCCGATCCAGCGTTTCTGCGCTGCCCGCCACTCGCGGCGGCGCAACAAGCGAATGCCTTCTTTAGCCAGAGCGGGCAGCAGGCGCTGATTCAGGCATCGGTATTGTTCGGAAATGATTTCATGGGCCTTTTTCGCTACCGCCTCGATTTCGCGATGGGGCCCAAGCATGTCCGGTCCCAAGGGGCCGGCGCCGAATTTAAGCCGCTGCAACAGTCCGGCCATGCGCACTTCAAAAAATTCGTCCAGATTGCTGGAAACGATGGTCAGGTAACGTAGACGTTCCAGCAGTGGTACGCGCTGGTCGTCGGCCAGAGCCAGTACCCGCTGGTTGAAAGCGAGGATGCTGAGGTCTCGGTTGAAGTATAGCTCGGGGCTGTCGAGAGGCGGCGCGGAACGGGCTTTTTCCGGCGCAGGCACCTCAGACATGCGGTGCCCCCATGCGGTGCTCCGCGGCGATCAGGGTGTTCTGCAGAAGGGTGGCCACAGTCATGGGTCCGACCCCGCCGGGGACTGGGGTGATCCACGCCGCACGCTGCTCCGCGCCGGCAAAGTCCACGTCGCCGGTCACCCGCCCATCCGGAAGACGGTTGATTCCTACATCGATCACCACCGCGCCCTCACGAATCCACGCACCAGAGATCAACCCCGGTTTGCCGGCCGCCGCAACCAGCAGTTCGGCGCGCCCTACATGAGCCGCCAGGTCCCGGGTGAAGCGATGACAGACGGTCACCGTTGCGCCGGCGAGGAGAAGTTCCAATGCCATGGGGCGCCCGACGATATTGGAGGCACCAACGATTACCGCCTCTTTTCCCTTGATATCGATGCCAGATTCCTGAAGGAGGGTCATGATGCCCGCAGGTGTGCAGGAGCGAAGCAATGGCGCGCGCAAGGCGAGACGGCCGATATTGTAGGGGTGGAAACCATCCACGTCTTTTTCCACCGCGATGGCTTCGATGATCTCTTCGGGATCAAAATGGGGAGGGAGTGGCAGTTGCACCAGGATGCCGTCGACTGCGTCATTGGCATTCAGCTCTGCAATATGGGCCAGAAGCTGTTGTGGATTAGTGTCTGCTGGCAAATTGGCGGAGAATGAGGCAATTCCCACCGAAGCACAGGTCTCCCGCTTTTTCTGTACATAAATCCGGGAGGCCGGATCAGCGCCGACCAGTACTACCGCAAGGCCGGGGGAGCGCCCCCATTGGCGGAGAAAGGCATGGCTGCGAAGGGAAATATCGGCATGTATTTTTTGCGCGATGGCTTTGCCATCAATGCGTCGTGCAGTCACTTGGGCCTCTTTGGCGAGGTCTCGCTACTCAGGAAAAAATGCTCACCCATGAAAAAGTTACCTGTGTGAAAAGCGGGCGCGTCAACCGGCGAGGTGGCGGCAAAACGGAGCATCCCGGAAAACGAGAGCCATGTTCGCCGGATATTCTTCGGGCGGCCTCTTCTTTTGTCAAGCTACAACGGGGCACTGAAGGGTACCCCGGCCCATGATGTCCAACAAGATGAAACAGTCGTTTCAGGCTTCCCGGGAATTTTGAGGTTCCCGTAAATCCTTGGCGAGTATCATATAGATGGCGGGCACAACGAAGAGCGAGAAAAAAGACCCGATAGCCAGCCCGGTAAAGATTACCAGACCCATGTCGAAGCGGCTGACCGCCCCGGCTCCACTCGCCAGCAAGAGGGGCAATACGCCCAGCACCATCGCACCGGTGGTCATGAGAATGGGCCGCAGACGGATGCTGGAGGCTTTTTCCACGGCGGAACGCTTGTCCAGCCCTTCGTGTCGCTGGATCTGGTTGGCGAACTGGACGATGAGGATGCCTTGCTTGGCGATGAGGCCAATGAGAGTAATGAGGCCCACTTCGGTGTAGATGTTGATGGTGGCCAGCCCCAGACTGATGAAGATCAACGCCCCGCTGATGGACATAGGCACCGTGATGAGCACGATGAGCGGATCGCGAAAGCTCTCGAATTGCGCGGCGAGGAGCAGATAAATGAGGAGGATGGCCAAGGCAAAGGTGACCAGCAGCCCACTTTTCTCCTGCATATACTGCCGCGACTGGCTGGAGTAGTCGATGGAGAAGCCCTTGGGCATAATGTTCTGGGCCTGGGTTTTCAGATAAGTCAAAGCTTGGCCGAGGGTCACGCCGGGGGCGGGCACCGCCTGAATGGTGGCGGAATTGAGCTGCTGGAACTGCGGCAGAAACTGCGGTTGCACCTCCGTTTCCACCGACACCAGGGTGGATAGCGGCACCATCTGCCCCGTTGCGGTAGCTACGTAGTAGGTCTTGAGCATGCCCGGGTTGGCGCGGAAGTGGTCCGGCACCTGTGGGATCACTTCATAGCTCCGGCCTTTCAGGTCAAATCGATTGACGTAATTGCCGCCTAGCAGCGGTTGCAGATCCTGCGCGATATTCGCCATGGTCAAGCCGAGGTTGGCGGCCATATTGCGATGGATGTGAAGGACGATTTCCGGATTGTCGATGCGCAGATCCTTGGTCACGTAGACGAACAGGCCGCTTTTCTGGGCGCGGTCGATGACATCGTTGGCCACCTGGTCCAG
>JAJYQY010000090.1 GCA_021794385.1 Pseudomonadota bacterium
TAGACCATCGGCTCCGTGAGCCGCCCCTGATCTTCCAGAAAATAATCATCCTGTTGGGCCAAGCACGAAACCGAATGAGCGGCAAAAAAATCGCGCGTCACCCGCTTGCCGGTCGCCTCGGCAGCCACCGCCTTGGCCCCATTCTCACAAAACTCGAAGGTCGAATGGGCATCGGGCTCGGGCCAAGCGCAACCAGGGCAATCAAAGCCCTCGGCCTGATTGGACTTGAGCAGGAGGGCCGTGCCTTCGACGACAATCCCCTCATGACGCAGATGCTGCAGGGTAGCCCGCAGGGCGCCCCAGCCCCCCGCCGGTTGGGTATAGTGTTTGATCTTGACATCGGCCATGGTGGACTCCTTGGTTGAATGCGGTGCCGGAAATGGCTGGAATCCATCCCGCAAGCACAAATATACCGACCGGTACGTTTGTAGAAAGCATAAACACTCTCCGCTCCAGGCGCAAGGCCGCTCCGCCACAGAACGCTCCGGGCAGGCGCGCCCCGCCTTGCCTCTGCACCCGATCTGACGGCATCATTAAAATTCGTTGACCGGCAGGGGGCTACCCATGAGCACGTTACCCGAACGCCGCGAGCAGATTCGCAGCGCCCATGCAGCATTGATTCACCAGGTGGTCGTAGCCTGCCAGAATCCGGCCCTGCGTCCAGCCCTGGAAGATTCCCTACGGGTGGCCGATGCCAACGGCTGGGGTACCCTGGTGGGCGTCATCCGCCGCATCCTCAACGGTCAGCGCGAGCCGGGGCTACTCGCCGGGATGGATGAAGAAGACGGCACCATCATTCAGTCCATCCTCGAAGGACTCCAAAATCCGGCGACACTGCCCAGGGGAGAAAACAAGGCCGATGCCAGCATGGCGGCGCCGGGCCTGGCCAGCATCCTCCTCGCCGCCCGCCGCGGCGAGCCCGAGGCCATCGCATGGCTGGGCAAAATGGCCAGTCAGATGCAGCGCGCCGGCGGCGACATGGCACGCATGGGTGCGGCCCTGGGGCCACTGTCCCGCGGTGAACGCGACCCCAAACGCCTGGGCGCGGGCATGGGGGCATTGGGCCGCAGCCTGCTGCGCTCCGTCCTTGATGAGCTGGCCAAGGCCGAGCAGCAATGAGGACACCTTGAAAAGCGCAGAGCCGCCCCTATCTTTCCACACGGATTTTTCTTCCCGGGGCCTACCCCCGGGGACTCGCGGAACGACCGACCTGCACAGGAGCAGTCATGGCAACAGGCAAGCATGTAATGGATGTCCACCTGGGCAACTTCCAGGAAACCGTTATCGACATCTCACGACAGGTCCCCGTCGTGGTGGACTTCTGGGCCCCGTGGTGCGGGCCGTGCCGGGCCCTGGGGCCGGTCCTGGAAAAACTGGCCGATGAATATGGCGGTCGCTTCATTCTCGCCAAGATCAATTCCGACGAAAATCCGGAACTCTCCCGCGAGTACCAGGTACGCGGCATTCCCGCCGTCAAGGCCTTTCGGGACGGCAGGGTGGTGGATGAATTTACCGGGGCATTGCCGGAATCGGCCGTGCGCCAGTTCATCGAACGGCTGCTGCCCCCGCCCGGCGATGAATGGCGGCGTGAGGCCCTGCTTCTGCTCGAACGGGGCGAAACGGCGCAGGCCGAGGCCCTGCTGCACAAGGCCCTGGAAGCCAATCCAGGCAATGATCGCGCCCGCCTGGAGCTGGCGCGCATGGCCGTTCATGGCGGTCGCTTTGCCGATGCCGAGGCCCTGGTGACCGCCATGTCCCCCACCTTTCGCATGGAGCCCGAAGTCAGCGGCGTGATGGCCCTGATCGGTTTTGCCGATGCCGTCAAGGATGCCCCCGATCTGCCTGCCCTGACCGCGAACATCGCCACTAGCAAGGGGGATGAGCGTGCCCTGGCCATGTATCAGCGCGCCGCGCGCCTGGTCCTCCAGGGCGACCTCGAAGGGGCCTTGGAACAGCTCATGGACATGGTGGAACGGCACCGCAGTTATCAGGACGACCTCGCCCGCAAGACAGTCCTCCAGGTCTTCGCCCTGCTGGGCAATCAGGGTGCCCTGGTGGATCGTTTTCGCACTCGTCTGTCGCGCGCCCTCTTCTAGCCCGCGCAATTCCGGCTTTCGCCGCCCATGGAACCATCCACGCCCGATGACGGTCCATATAAGCAGTTCGTCACAAAAAAGGAGAACCCCATGGCGAAAAGCCGCCCATGGCACCGCCGCAACACCAGAAGAATCATTTCAACCGCTATCGTCACTGCTACCCTGGGCTTCGGCTTGGGTGCGGCCGAATGGGCCAACGCCGATGCTCCCGTGGCACCGGCCCTTTCCATCCCCACCAACACCGCTGCCCAGCAAAATTTGGTCAATCTGCCGGACTTCACCCCCATCATCCAGCGCTATGGCCCAGCGGTAGTGAATATCAGCAGCACCAGTACCAAGGTCGTCCATGGGCAGATGCCGGGCAACCCTTTTCCACCCAATTCGCCGTTCTATCAGTTCTTCCATCAATTCATGGCTCCCCAGGGCCAGGCCGCCCCGCAACATGAGAAGGTGGAATCCCTGGGGTCAGGCTTTATCATCAGCCCCAACGGCTACATCGTCACTGCCGGCCATGTCGTGCGCGGCGCCAGTCACATTGTCGTGACGCTGACCAATCACCATGCCTATCCGGCCAAGCTGGTCGGGTTATCGGTGCGCTATGACACGGCCCTGCTCAAGATCGATGCCGGCAATCTGC
>JAJYQY010000083.1 GCA_021794385.1 Pseudomonadota bacterium
TGCAGGAGAAAGGCATTGAGATCCGCGCCTGCGAACGCGGCCTGCCCCGCATCCCCGGTGCTGTTGCGGCGACCGAAGAGGACTATGGCACGGAGTATCTGGGGCCGATCATTTCCCTCAAGGTAGTGGATGATCTCGACGCCGCGATTGCACACATCAACCGTTACGGCTCCCAACATACCGAGTCCATCGTCACCGAAAACTACACCCAGGCCCGCCGCTTTCTGCGCGAGGTGGACGCCAGTTCCGTCATGGTCAATGCCTCCACCCGCTTTGCCGACGGCTTTGAATACGGTCTGGGTGCAGAGATTGGCATCTCCACCAACCGCCTGCACGTACGCGGGCCGGTGGGACTGGAAGGGCTGACCCTGCAGAAATGGATCGTCCTGGGAGATGGCCATATCCGCTCCTGAAGCACCATCGGCGGCATTGCAGGCCATGTTGGCGACCGTGGCCGACGGCTTGCCCCATGCCTGGCCCGCCGATGATTCAAGCGGGCTTCCGTCTGCGCTGCTCGCGGAGGCCGGCGAATGGGGCTTCCCCCTGTATGCGCGAGATGGTGGCGTGCAACTGGAATATCCCGCCGCGCCCCTCTCCGCCCGAGAGATTGCCGACATCAGCGGCATCGACCCGGCGCATATCCATCTGCCGCTGTGCTGCGCCTCCACCAATGCCGAGATCCTGCAGGATGTCGGCATGAACGTCTGTCTCACCGAAAGCCAGTGGGCCGGACGCGGACGGCGCGGGCGCCGATGGTCTTCACCTTTCGGGCGTCATCTGTATCTGAGTTATGGCTGGACTCAGCTCCGCCCGGTCAATGCGGCATTAACCATCGTGGCCGCCCTGTCCGTGTTCACCCTGCTGCAGGCGCGCCTGCCGCGCCTCTGGGTCAAGTGGCCCAACGATCTTTGGGTGGAGGGGCGCAAGCTGGGGGGCATCCTGGTCGAAGTCCGCCCGCGCAGCCACGGAGAAACCCGGCTGGTGGTGGGTTTGGGGCTCAACGTCCATGGCGACGCCGGTTTGCCGGACACCGCCGTGAGCCTCGCCGATCTCGACATCAGGGTCACCCGCAGTACCCTCGCCGGTGCCATTCTCCGCCAATGGCGGGAAGACTTCGCGCGCTTTGCGGACGAGGGTTTCACGCCTTTCCTGCCCCTGTGGGAGAAGGCGGATCGCCTGACCCGGCAGCGCGTTCAGATCAGTGACGTGCAGGGCGTGCGCGAGGCCCGGGTGCTGGGCCTCGGCCCGGACGGGCGCCTGCAGGTATCCTGTGCGGATACGGGTAGGGTCTGGCTGAGTGCCGGTGACGTCAGCCTGCGGCCCCAACATCCATGATCCTCATCGCCGTCGGCAATACCCGCACCCTGCTGGCGCGCACCCACAATGGCGTGGATTTTGACGGCACCAGCGTTGCCACTTCACTGTCACCCGCGAAAATCCTGCAGCAGCCCGGCTTGACATGGCTCAGCGCGCCGAACCGCGAACCCGTCGCGCTGGGCGGCGTCGTACCTGCGGTGCTTGCCGCCTGGCGCGAAGCCTTGGCCACGGCAGAGGTCCGTGAACCCGACCCCGGCTTTTTTCGCCGAGCCGTGCCCCACCGCTACCATCCGCCGGAAAGCCTCGGCTTTGACCGCCGCTGCTGCCTGCTCGCCGCCGCCACGGACTTCCCCGGCCAAGACAGCATCGTCATCGACATGGGCACCGCTATCACCATCGACCTGCTGGCTGGCGGACATTTCAGGGGTGGACGTATCCTGCCGGGTATCGCCATGAGCCTGCGCGGTCTGCATGAAGGCACGGCACTCCTCCCCGAAGTCGCCCTGAACATCCCAGCGGAAATGCTGGGCAATGACACCAGCAGCGCCATTCAGGCCGGGGTCATCCACCTCTTTGCCGATGCCCTGCGCGGCGCCATTACCGACTATCGCCAGTACAGCCCCCAAGCACAGATACTGATCACCGGCGGTGATGCCGAAAGTTGGCAATCCGGCATCGTCGGCAGCCTCCACCGGCCCCATCTGCTCCTGCGCGGCTTTTATCTGTGGATACGGGGGTGACACCCGTCCCCGAGACCGGCCCACGCAAAAATGGCCGCAGCCCCTTGGCGCCAGCTTCGCCCCCATGTACGCTACCCCCATGACCCAACCCTTTCAGCGCGTCTTGCTCGTCAGCAAATACCATGATCCCTCGGTTCTCCCTGGGTTGCGACAACTGCGGGATTTTTTGCTGGCGCGAGACATGCCCACCTTTCTGGAAAGCCAAAGTGCTGCGGATATCGGCGACAGCCTGGGGCTGCCGCTGCTTTCCTTCGCGGAAGCGGATGCCGATTCGGACCTCGTCATCGCCCTTGGCGGAGATGGTACCCTGTTAGGGACCGCGCGCCAGACCGCACAAAGCGGCATCCCTATCCTCGGCATCAATCAGGGGCGTCTCGGCTTTCTCGCCGACCTCTCCATCCACCAGATCAGCGAGGCCTTGCCACCCATTCTGGAGGGGCATTACCAGCAGGACCTGCGCAGTATCCTCCATGCCGAGCTATGGCGTAGTGAGGAGCGTGTCCATACCGGCCTCGCCGTCAACGAAGTCTTTATCCACAAGGGCGGCGGCGAGAGCATGATTGAACTGCAGGTGCAGATGGACGGCCGTTTCGTCTATACCCAGCGCGCCGACGGTCTCATCATCGCCACACCTACCGGCTCCACGGCCTACGCCATGTCGGCGGGCGGGCCCA
>JAJYQY010000129.1 GCA_021794385.1 Pseudomonadota bacterium
TGGCCCGTATTGACGCGCAGATCTCTGCCGCTGGCGAGACCCGACGCCTCTGTTACGCCGGCACGGTGTTGCGGGCGCGCCCGGATCACCTCGGCGGTAGTCGGGCACCGTTTCAGGTGGGGGCTGAGCTCTTTGGGGTGGCCGGCCCTGAAGCTGACCTCGAAGTGCTTTCCCTAATGGTGGAAAGCCTGCTGCATTGCCGGGTGGGCGATCTGCTCCTGGACTTGGGGCATGTGGGGATCGCCCATGCCCTGGCCGACGCAGCGGGCTTCCACCAGGACTTTCGGGCGGAACTGCTGCAACTTCTGGAGCGGAAAGCGTGGCCGGATGTCCGGCCCTGGCTGGACAGCAAGGGTTGCGGCCCCGAGCTGATGGGGGACTTTGCCACCCTCCTGCGTGCGCACGGGGGGCTGGAGGTGCTGGAGCGGGCGCAACGGCAATTGGGACACCATGCCGCCGTTGGCGATGCCCTGGAGCAGTTGCTCTTTATCTGGACCCAATTGCAGCAACGTTATCCCCAATTGCAGTTGCAATGTGATCTGGCCGAAGTGCATGGCCATCAGTATCACACCGGGCTTCTCTTCTCGGCCTACGGGCCGCAGCAGGGGGCGGCGTTGGCGGGGGGAGGGCGTTATGACGGTATCGGACTTGCCTTTGGCAAGAGCCGGCCGGCGACGGGCTTCAGCCTTGATCTCAAGCCCATTCTCCCGCCTGCCTGGGAGGCGGGCGGAGCCCGGAGGATCTGGGCACCAGGAGGGCAGGGTGCCGGTCTCTGGCAGGCCATCGCGGCCTTGCGCCGGGAGGGGCAGAGAGTGATTCAGGATTTTGCCGCAGATACGGCGCCGGCAGACCCGTACCTGATCGAGCAAGGATATGGATCCGTGTTACAGAAAACCGGCGGGAAGTGGCATTTACGGCCATTGGCCAGCGTAGACATCACCATCGAGGAGGATGCGGAGTAGTCCGTGTTATGGCAAAGAATCTCGTGATCGTGGGCACCCAATGGGGTGATGAAGGCAAGGGCAAGATCGTCGACTGGCTGACGGAGCATTGCCAGGCGGTGGTGCGCTTTCAGGGCGGCCATAATGCCGGGCACACGCTGGTGATCGGAGCACGCAAGACGGTCCTGCACCTCATTCCCTCGGGCATCCTCCATGCCGGCGTGGAGTGCTACATTGGCAATGGCGTGGTGGTGGATCCCATGGCACTTTTTGAAGAGCTGGATACCCTGCGTGAGGTGGTTCCTGACGCTGCCCAGCGCCTCTTCATCTCCGACGCCTGTCCGCTGATCCTGCCCTATCACAAGAGCCTCGATCTGGCCCGGGAGCTGGCCAAGGGGGCTGGCAAGATTGGCACCACTGGGCGCGGCATTGGTCCGGCCTATGAAGACAAGGTGGCCCGCCGGGCGCTGCGCGTGGCGGATCTCTTTCATCGGGAACGTTTTGCCGCCAAACTGGGCGAGGCGCTGGATTATCACAACTTTGTCCTGCAGCACTATTTCCGACAGGAACCCGAAGATTTTCATGCCATCCTGGAACGTTATCTGAGTCTGGCCGAACGCCTGGCGCCCATGGTGACGGATGTCTCCCTGCGGCTGGCCCATCTCCAGGAGCGCGGTGCCCGTATCCTCTTTGAGGGCGCCCAGGGGACCTTGCTGGATGTGGACCACGGTACCTATCCCTTCGTCACCTCCTCCAACACCGTAGCGGCGGCGGCGGCCATAGGCAGCGGTGTCGGGCCGGAGACGCTGGGCTACGTGCTGGGGATCACCAAGGCCTATACGACCCGGGTCGGGTCCGGGCCATTTCCGACGGAGCTTTTTGATGAAACCGGCACCTATCTGGCCGAACGGGGAGCAGAAATTGGCTCGACCACCGGCAGGGCACGGCGCTGCGGCTGGTTTGATGTGGTCGCCCTGCGCGCGGCGTGTCGGGTCAACGGCGTGTCGGGCCTGTGCATCACCAAGCTCGATGTCCTGGATGGCCTGAGCGAGATCCGGGTGGCGGTGGGCTATCGCGTCAATGGTGTGGCCCGTGAAGACCTGCCCTGCGGGGCGGAGGCCGTAGCGGCCTGCGAACCGATCTATGAAACGCTGCCCGGCTGGAAGGAATCCACCGCAGGCGCCCAACGCTGGGAGGATCTCCCGGTCAATGCCCGCCATTACCTGGAACGCGTTGCCGAACTGGTGGGACGGCCCCTGGCCATCATTTCCACGGGCCCGGATCGCGAAGACACTATTTTGCGCGCTGAACTGGTGTGATATGGAGCGCAGTGCGTGCGACTTGTACTGCGCCGTATTCCGGCAGCGCCCATAAAAAAGGGCAGGCAGTAAATATCCCCCGGCAGCGCCGGGGGCTTTTCCGTCAGCGTCTCAATCCTGTCTGAACCAGGACACCAGCGTTATCAGCGAGGCCCGCAAAGGCCATAAGGCTAACCCCGGCGTGCTGGCATTCTGGAGCGCGGTTGAAGCGACCGACATCTATATCGCGGTCCAAAGTATCGGGGAAATTCGCCGCGGGCTGGAAAACATCCGCCAGCGCGGTGATGACGACCAGGCCCGGCGTTTGGAGTCCTGGCTTGATCTCATCGTGATCAGCTACGGGGATCGGATCCTCAGTTTTGATGTGGATTGCACCCAGGTGTGGGGGAAGCTGATGTCGCCGCACCCGCAACACCCCATCGACAAACAGATTGCCGCTATCGCGCTTATCCATAACTTGATCGTAGCGACGCGCAATGTGGATGACTTCAATGGATTGGGCGTCGAGATTAACAATCCGTTCAGTTGAGCTTCATGCACTGTATTCCAGGTGCCCATTTAAACAGCCACACGACATGGCTTCAGGCCTTATGCCGTGCCGCTCATGTTTTGGAGTTCGCATTGCCGGGAGAAAACGCAGGATTTGTGCCTCCTTGCGCGCTTCTTCCAGGTCTGCGGGGACGATCTTGCCGGGATCGACGTCAGCGCCGCGCAGGAAACGCGACTGGGCGTAGTCGTGCTGGCGGATGACCTCCAGCATCAGGAATGCCCGCGCGGAAACCGTTGCGATACACGATGGTCGCCCGCAAACAACAGCGGTGATTGCTTGGAGATAATGCCTGATAGGAACGGACCAGCGACCACAGCAATGTCATGATCTGAAAACAGCCAAGAGTCGATATCCCCCGGGAGGGCCGGGGACCGCTCCGCACGCCTGGCGGGCCCGGGATGAACATAGGGGGGGATAGGGCCTATCGCCAGAGCACTTTATTTCAGCAATAGCCGCGATGCATCCGGCACGCTGTCCTTGTACAATTCATAGGCCTCCAGCACCAGCCAGTCCAACGCCTCGCTGTAGGATGTGCCCCAGGCCTTGGCCAGGTGCTTGATGCGCCAGTTGGCCGCATAACTCAGATGCACCTCGTGGCGGATATGGTGCCGGCTGGTATGAAAGGGATGCTTGATCGGACCTATTGAAGATCCTGGGTGCCCCTGCTGTGGTGCCTGCGGCGCTTGGTGAGCATTTTCTTTCATAAAACCTCCTTTTCCGATACTTCAAAGGGCAGGGATTCCGTGCCCCCGGGTTTTTGGTGTAATTTTTTTGGAGTATGAAATGGCGGAAAGGTTCGGATTGCGCCGGCAAAGCCATTCCAGCGTGTGCTGCGCGGTATCCGGATCAAAAGACTTCATCTTGGTGGGCGAGACGGAAACGGATATAGCGTCTCCAGATCGCCCGGTCCAGCCACTCCGCGCACAGGGCCGTCAGAGAGGCCCCCTGATTTTGGTGATGCTTTGAGGATCGGGCGACGTGGCTGACGGTGATCCGTGCTTGTGCGACATGGGCGCATGCCGCATCATATGACCCTCATCAGGGTATCCAAACTTGCAAGACGGTAGAAAAATGAGAAATCGCCATGGTTGGTTGTTGATTGGAATGGGTTTGCTGAAGAGGCTTGGCGACATGGCAGCAACTCTTTTCGCCTTCATGTGCCGTTGGCATTTGCATGGATATGCCAGCTTCGTAAAGCTGGCATATAGTGGAAAACAACATGAATTACAGATAGTTAAGATTCTACAACCAAAAAGATGGTACCGAGGACTGGACTCGAACCAGCACAAGCTTTCGCCCACTAGGACCTGAACCTAGCGCGTCTACCAATTCCGCCACCTCGGCGTGGAATGGATTTTCATCAATTGAGGAGCATTTGTCAATGCCGGAAACACAGAATCCCAAGGATGCGTCGCTCAGCGAACGCGATCCGATGTACGGTCGGGAAAAAGAAAAATATGAACGTCCCATCGTCAGTCGCGAATACATCCTGAGCTACCTCGCGGAAGCGGGGAAGCCGACGACTCTGGAAAGCATCGCCGGTGATCTCGATGTGCTGGAAGATGACCTGGAGGCTCTCCGCCGCCGCCTGCGTGCCATGGAGCGGGACGGGCAGATTGTCCGTAATCGGCGCGGGGCCTATGGCATCGTCGCCGCCATGGAACTGATCCGCGGGACGGTCAGTGCCCATCCCGACGGCTTCGGCTTTCTCATTCCCGACGAACGCGGGAAGGATCTCTTCCTTTCACCGCGGGAAATGCGCAAGGTCCTGCATGGGGACATCATCCTCGGGCGGGCCATTGGCGAGGATCGCCGCGGTCGCACCGAAGGAGCCGTGGTGCGGGTCCTGGAACGGGCGGTGAAACAGGTGGTGGGGCGCCTCTACAGCGAAGGGGGAGTGCATTACGTCATCCCCGAGGATCGTCGCATTGCCCAGGAATTTGCCGTGGTCGAAGGTGGCTGCGGGGGGGCGGTCCACGGGCAGATCGTGAGCCTGGAGATCACCCATTACCCCGAAGGGCGCGATGTACCCCAGGGAAGGGTGGTAGAGGTGCTGGGCGAACACATGGCGCCGGGCATGGAGGTGGAGATCGCCGTGCGCAACTACGGTTTGCCCCATCAATGGCCGGAGGCCGTAGTGGCGGAGAGTGCGGAGTTTTCTACGGAGGTTCCCGAGGCCATGAAAGAGGGCCGTCGGGATTTCCGGCATTTGCCCCTGGTCACCATCGATGGCGCCGATGCCAAGGATTTTGACGACGCCGTCTATGCCGAGGAGAGCTCCGAGGGCTTTCGGCTGACGGTGGCCATTGCGGATGTGGCGACCTATGTGCATCCCGGCAGTGCACTGGACCTGGAGGCCCAGGCGCGGGGGAACTCCGTATATTTCCCCCGGCGGGTGATACCGATGCTGCCGGAGGTGCTCTCCAATGGCCTGTGTTCCCTCAACCCCCATGTGGACCGCCTGTGCATGGTCTGCGAGATGGATGTGGGCAGGGATGGGGAGGTACGCCGCTTCCGCTTTGCGCGGGGAATCATGCGCTCGCGGCGGCGGTTCACCTATGATGAAGTGGCCGCCATTCTCGATGGCGACGCCCAATTGCGCGAGCAGGATCGGGAGATGGTGCCCCACGTGGAGGCCCTGTTGGCCCTATATGGGAGCCTATCCCGCGCCCGGGGGCGGCGGGGTACCATTGAGTTTGATACCCAGGAAACCAAAATCATTTACAACGAGGAGGGGCGCATCGAGCGGATTGCCGCTCTGACCCGCAATGTGGCGCACCGCATCATTGAAGAGTGCATGCTGGCAGCCAATGTCTGTGCGGCCCAGTTTTTCCGCATCCATGAGATGCCCATGCTCTATCGGGTGCATCCGGAGCCCTCCGTGGACAAGCTCGAAGATCTGCGCCGTTTCCTGAGCGAGCTGGGAGTGCCGGTACGCCTGCCCGAGCGCCCACGCAGTGCGGATCTCGCCCAAATCCTGGAGCAGACCAGGGAGCGCAGCGATGCCAGCCTGATCCAGACGGTGGTGCTGCGCAGCCTTTCCCAGGCCTATTATACGGTGGATACGGGGATGCATTTTGGTCTGGCTTTCCCGGCTTATACCCACTTCACCTCGCCGATCCGCCGCTATCCGGACCTCTTGGTCCATCGCGGCATTCGGACCTTGCTGGAGGAGGGGGGCACGGAGCAATCCCGTTGGATACCCAAAAAAGCGCTACAGGATCTGGGCCAACATTGCTCCATGACGGAAAGGCGGGCGGATGAGGCCAGCCGGGAGGCGGTGAACTGGCTCAAATGCGAGTTCATGCTGGATAAGGTTGGAGAGGTTTATACGGGCATCATTACCGGCGTGACGGGCTTTGGCCTTTTCGTGGCGCTGCGCGAGGTCTATGTGGAAGGGCTGGTGCACATATCCACCTTGGGCGAAGATTATTTCCACTTTGACGCCCAGCACTACCGCCTCCTTGGCGAACGCACCCGGGAGACTTTCCAGTTGGGCGATGACATCACTGTCCGGGTGGCGAACGTCAATCTGGATGAGCGTAAGATCGACTTCGAGCGGGTGACCGATACACCGGAAACCCCGAAAAAGCGGCGCAGTCGTAAGGGCAAGTAAGACTTGTAGCGGCAGGTGGGAAGCGGCAGCGGGCCCAATGGCGGTTAGGGTGCGATCATGCCGTTTTCCAGGTAGGCAGCATCGTAGTCAAAGATGATATCGTTGTCGGGTAATACCAGATTTTCGTCTTTATCGGCGTAGGAGAGCCGGGTCAATAACCCCTTGATGACATTGATGCGGGCTATTTTCTTGTCGTCGGCACGGACCACGGTCCACGGTGTGAGGGCGGTATGGGTGCGGGCAAACATGGCATTGCGGGCCTGGCTATAATCGTCCCAGTGTTTGAGGGCTTTTTGGTCAATGGGGCTCTCCTTCCATTGCTTCAAAGGGTCCTTCTCCCGATCTTCCAGCCGCGCCTTTTGTTCTTTTTTGGAGATATCCAGATAGACCTTGAGAAAATGCAGGCCCGAACGCAGGAGCATACCCTCAAAATCCACTACTTCGGCCATAAACTCTTCATACTGTTCATCACTACAAAAACCCATGACCCGTTCAACTCCGGCGCGGTTGTACCAACTGCGGTTAAACAGGACAAACTCCTGAGCGGAGGGCAAATGCGGCACATAACGCTGAAAATACCATTGGCTCTCTTCGCGGTCGGAAGGTTTGCTCAGCGCCACCACCCGGGTTTCCCGCGGGCTGAGATGGGCGGTGATGCGTTTTATGGTGCCATCCTTACCCGCGCCATCGCGGCCTTCAAAGAGGACTAATATCTTGTCATTTCGGCGGATGAGATGTCGCTGGAGCTTGACCAGCTCAATCTGCAAGGCGCGTAGTTCTTTTTTGTAGAGCCCTTTTTCCTGCTCCGGCCGTTTCTCATCTTTCATGATATTTCCCTTTTTCAGAAGATACTGCGCGCGGCCTTGCCAATCCCTTCAGAGCTCATGGGATGCTGATCGGCAAAGGCCGCCAGATCATAGGCGGTCAAGCCTTTGGCCACCGCCAGACCGATTTCGCCAATGAGATGGCCGGCGTCAATACCGACAATCCAGCCGCCCACCAGCCGTAAGCTGCCGGGCGCAAAGAACAGCCGGATCCCGCCACCCATTGCTTCGAGAATTTGCGCCCGCGAGTCGTCTATAAAATCGTAAGTCCCGGTAATGACCTCCACCCCTTCCGCCGCCGCTTGGGTGGCGGTCAGGCCGATATAGGCTGCGCCCGGCAGGGTGAAGATCGTCGTGGGGATATTGCGGAAATCGGCGTAATCCAGCGCCCGATCGCCGCCCAGAATATTGTGGGCGGCTACCAGGGATTGGCGCACGGCAGCGTGAAAAAGCGGTACCCGGCCGTTGACATCGCCGGTTGCATAGATGTGGGGAAAGCGGGTCTGCAGGGATGGGCCAACGACGATGCCGTGCTTTCCGATGTCAATGCCGAGCTCCGCCGTCCCGGCCGGAATCACCGGATGGCGGCCCACGGCCATGAGCGCCACATCGCCTTCCACCTGCTGTTGCGCTCCGCCTTGCCGGTAATGCACCCGCCGTCCGGAGCCCATCGCCTCAACCCGCTCCACATCGGCATTCAGGATCATCTCGATGTTGGAGTTGAGGAGGGGCAGCAGGGTTGCAACCATGCCCTGGTCCATGCCGGACAGGATTTGCGGACCTTTTTGCAGAAGTACCACCCGGGTGCCAAAGGCGGCAAAAAAAGACGCGGTCTCCAGGCCGATATAGCCACCGCCAATGACCACCATGCGCTCGGGCAAGATTTTGAGGGTGGGGTCGGGTTTGTAGAGGTCGTGGCTGGTCAGGCATAAGTCGGCGCCGGGGATGGGGGGGACAAAGACCTCGGCGCCGCTGGCGACAATGATATGCCGGCAATGAAAGTGGCGTTCGCCCTCGCCGGTGGCCACGGCGACGGTGTGCGGGTCGATGAAGCGGGCGCTGCCGGAAATGAGCTGCAGATTGGGATAGTTCCGCAGTTCCTGGGCATGCTGGGCATAGCGGCGGGCCTGAATGGCGTCCTTATGGGCCACCATGCGCGGATAATCGACCTGCACCAGCCCGGCGAGGCCTAAATCGGCAAAACAACGTTGGCTTTCCAGGATCTCTCCCGTCTCGCGAAGGGTCTTGGACGGTACGCAGCCTTCATAGAGGCAGTTGCCGCTCATCACGCCCTTGGGGTCCGTCATGACCACGGATAATCCGGCCTTCGCCAAGCGAAAGGCGGCAGGATAGGCCCCGCCGCCCGCGCCAATGGTCAGGACATCCACGGTTTCGCGTTGCATGCTCATACGTTACAATCTCCATGGCAGGGAAGGGAAGTCGAGCCCCCGTGGTCAGGACGGCTAATTTCCACTTTTGGAACCTCCATTTGGCAATAACTGCCGATTCAATCGGTTTCCGACCTTTCCTCATTGGGTATGGCATCGCCGAGAGGAACAATGGTCAACCCTTCCGCCCGCAGGCGTTGTTGGAGATCGGCCATGGCCGTTTCGACATCCGCTGGCAGGCCTGCCACGCCGAACTCGATTTGCGCACCATTTTCCCGAAAGCTGGGCAGGCTCGAAAAGGCGATCTGCGGATGGGCAGCGCAGAAAGATTCCATGAGTGGTACGAGCTCTCCTTCCCTGGCACCGGGCAAGAGGATCCGTTGTTCCACGTTTCCTGCGCGTGGCGGATAATATTGGGCCAGCACCCATTCGCTCATGGGTTCTGCCATTTGCGGAAAACCGGGGAAGAAATGCTGTTTTCCCAGGGAAAAGCCCGGTATTTGATTGATGGGATTGGGGATCAGCGTGGCGCCTTCGGGTAGCTCGGCCATCCTGATCCGCACGGGTTCGGCTGCGGCACCAAACTGGGTACGGATGAGCTGTTCCGCTTCGGGGTGCCGCCGCAGGGGAAGCCCGGCGGCGGCTGCGGCGCAGGCGCGGGTGAGATCATCGGGTGTGGCACCCAGGCCGCCGAAAGAGAACAGGGGTTCCGGTCGAGCCATGGCCCAACGGAGTTGACCCACCAGGATATCCACCGTATCGGGTACGATCAGGCACCAGGCCACTTCATAGCCACGGGTGGCGAGCTGGCGGCGCGTGCGGGCGAAGTGGGCATCCTGCCGTTTGCCGCGCAGGATCTCGGTGCCGATCACGACAATACCCAGGGCAGCCGTCATCACAGATCTTCCGTGCCGGGCCAGACGCAAGGCGAGATGCCACTGGCCTTTTCGCCGTCGATGGTGACCTTGCCCTGCTCGATGCGCAGGCGGCCGCTCACCAGCCAGGCGAGGGCTTGGGGGTAAATGCGATGTTCTACCGCCAGGACCCGCGCCGCCAGACTAGCGACATCGTCTTGCGCCAGGACGGGAACGGCGCCTTGGACGATGATGGGGCCCGCATCCAGATCGGCAGTCACGAAGTGTACCGTGGCGCCATGGAGCTTTACCCCTTCACCCAGTGCCTGGGCATGGGTATGCAGGCCGGGGAAGGCGGGGAGGAGAGAGGGATGAATATTGACCATGCGGCCCGCATAATGCTGCGCGAAGGCCGGAGTAAGCTGACGCATGAAGCCGGCCAGGGCAATATGGTCAGGCGCAAAGTCGTCAATCTGTGCACGCAGTGCAGCATCGAAGCTGCTGCGATCGGCAAAGCGGCGATGGTCTACACAAGGGCTGGGAATCCCCGCCGCGGCGGCCAGGGCCAAGGCCGGTGCCTGCGGGCGATTACTGATCACTGCCACCACATCGGTAGCGGGGATTTGCCCGCTGGCGCAGGCGCTCATGATGGCCTGCAGGTTGCTGCCCCGACCGGAAACGAGCACTGCCAGGCGGCTCTTAGGCAAGAAAACGTACTCCGGGTCCATCCCCACGAGGGGCGAGGCGACCGATGAGATAAGCCTTTTCTCCCGCATCCTCCAGGGCCTTTTGCGCATCTTCACGGGATGCCCAGGGGACTACCGCAATCATGCCCACCCCGCAATTGAAGACCCGCCACATTTCCGCATCGCTCACCGATCCCTGTTCCTGAAGCCAGCGAAAGATGGCCGGACGTTCCCAGCTCCCGGCATCGATTTCGGCGGCCAGATGCGCGGGCAGGGAACGCGGCAGATTCTCCACCAAGCCACCGCCGGTGATGTGGGCCAGGGCGTGGACCGGAAGGGCGGCGCGCAGGGCGCTTATGGCCTCCACGTAAATCCGTGTGGGAGCCAGCAGGGTATGAATGAGAGGCTGTCCGTTGACGAGGGTTTGCAGATCAGCGTTGCTGCGCGCGAGGATCTTGCGGATCAGGGAATAACCGTTGCTGTGCGGGCCCGAAGACGCAATGCCGATTACCGCATCTCCTTCCTGACAGCGTGCTCCGGTGAGGATCTCGGATTTCTCCACGATACCCACGGCAAAACCGGCCAGATCGTAATGCTCTCCAGTATACATGCCCGGCATTTCCGCCGTTTCGCCACCGAGCAGGGCGCAATGGGCCTGGCGGCAACCCTCGGCAATGCCGGCGATGACCCGTTCGGCTACGCCCACATCCAGGCGGCCGCAGGCGTAGTAATCAAGGAACCAGAGGGGCTCGGCCCCGGCCACCAGGATGTCGTTGACACACATCCCCACCAGATCGATGCCGATACCGTCGTGCCAGTCTGCCTCCAGGGCCAGGAGCAGCTTGGTGCCGACGCCGTCCGTACCGGACACCATGACCGGCTCCCGGAAACCCTTGGGCAGCTCGAAAAGACCGCCAAAGCCGCCAATACCACCCAGGACGCCGGGGCGCCGCGTGCTTTGCGCCAGCGGTTTGATCCGCTCGATCAGAGCGTTGCCGGCATCAATGTCCACGCCGGCGGCGTGGTAGCTAAGGGGAGGTTGAGAACTCATGGGTGCTCCAGCGGGGATCCAATGCTTGCATGTTATGGACAGGCCCATCCCCTGTCAAAAAGATGGAGAAGGGGGCGCGCCCATGAGGGCGGTTTGCGCGTGGTCCATGGCGCAGTAACGCGCGAGGGCCGATCAGGCACAAAAAAGGAGCGGCAAGGCCGCCCCGTACCCTACACCGGATGGACCTGCCAGCGCAGGTCATCCATAAGCCTTCAGAAGCGCTTGAAGATCTGCCCGCTTTTGGCGGCCTGATAGCGCGCCTCCACGATGCTCCAGTTCATGTTCTTGTGGATGGCCGCCAGATAGTCGGCGCGCCCCAGGGCCTTCCAGTCCACCATATAGGCATGTTCGAAGACATCGACAATGACCAGGGGTACAAAGCCTCCGACATTGCCATCTTCATGTAGCTGTATGAAGTGGTTGTTGATCTGTCCCGTCGTGCCGTCATAGTAACAGATGGCCCAGCCGATACCGCGGCTCTTGGCCGCCGCCATGAGGTCTTCGTGCCAGGCCTCGAAAGTGCCGAACTGCTCCAGAACGGCCGCCTTGAATCCCGGCGCCTGCTCGACGGTCACGCCGGGTTTGAGCTGCGCAAAGTAATACTCATGCAAAACCATGCCGTTATATTCAAAGCCGAAACGCCGGCGGCGATCGGCATAGGCCAGGGAGCCGGTTTTACCCTGCGCGCGCAATTCCGCAAGTTCCTTGCGCAATGCATTGCTTTGATTGACGTAACCAACATAGAGACCCCAATGATCATTGATCTGGGCAGCGGATATGCCATCAAGATCGCCGGGCTTCAATTCTTCGCGTACGCTGTAATCGGTCATCCTCTACTCTCCTTATGTTCAAAACTAGAACAATGCAAAACCTT
>JAJYQY010000096.1 GCA_021794385.1 Pseudomonadota bacterium
ATGGTTTCCTGCCGCCGCCGGGAGCCCCCTGATGCGCCTCTCCGCCGCCGAAATCGGGGCGCTGTTGCAGGAGGACCTGCCCTATGGTGACCTGACCACCGATCTGCTGGGCTTCGGCGAAAGGCCGGCGCGGATCCTCTTTCGCTCCCGCCAGCCCATCACTGTGGCAGGGACGGTGGTCGTGGCGCAAATCCTGGATCATCTCGGAATCACCCTGGAAAAGTCCACCAGAGACGGATCTGCGTTGGGGGCGGATGGCATCTTGCTCAGCGCCCAGGGATCGGCGGCCACGCTTCACGCCGTCTGGCGCATCGCCCAGAATCTCCTTGAGTACAGCAGCGGCATTG
The DNA here is from genome assembly GCA_021794385.1 of Pseudomonadota bacterium. Classification (GTDB taxonomy): domain Bacteria; phylum Pseudomonadota; class Gammaproteobacteria; order Acidithiobacillales; family Acidithiobacillaceae; genus Acidithiobacillus_B. The sequence goes on from JAJYQY010000096.1 coordinate 348, forward strand.
CCAGCAAGGCCAGGCGCCTGACCCAGCAAGCACAAGCGGCCCAACCGGGGATCGCCGTGACCGGGACGCGCAAGCACTTTCCCGGTAACCGCCGACTCGCTGTGGCAGCGGCCCGCGCCGGGGGGATCTTGCCCCATCGGCTGGGGCTTTCGGAGTCGGTCCTGGTCTTTGACACGCACCTGGCCTTTCTCGGCGGCGTTGCGGCCTTTGCCAAGCATCTTCGCCATTACCAGCGCCTGGTACCGGGTTGCAAGATCGTCGTCGAGCTGCAGAGAGGTCCGCAGCTCGATGATGATGCGTTGTTACTGGTAGCGGCGGGGGTTGACGGCCTGCAGTTCGACAAGGTAGCGCCGATGGTCCTGACTCCGTTGGTGCGACGCCTGCGGGAGCAAAACCCGGCGATCACCCTCTTTGCCGCGGGCGGGATTGACGAGAGCAATGCCTCCGACTATGCGGTCACCGGTGTGGATGCCCTGGTTACCAGTGCGGTCTACCATGCCCCGCCGGCGGATATCGGCGCCGAGATCATCCCCCTATAGGGCAACGCCATGGATCTCTTCGACCACCTCGCGCCGCTCTGGCTCACCCTCAAGGTGGCCACCCTCGCCACCGGGTTAGCCCTGACGGCGGGCGTCGGGGTCGGCTGGCTACTGGCACGGAAACGTTTTTGGGGGAGAGAATGGCTGGATGCCCTGGCGAGCCTGCCCCTGGTCATGCCACCCACCGTTCTCGGTTATTACCTGATCGTCGTGCTCGGTCACAATGGCTGGCTGGGCCACTGGCTGCATGCCAAGCTCGATATCACCCTCATGTTTACCTGGCAGGGCGCGGTCATTGCCGCTGCCGTCTCGGCCCTGCCTTTGGTCCTCAAATCGGCGCGGGCCGCCATTGAAGGGGTGGACACCCGCCTGGAACAGGCCGCGCGGGTACTGGGTGCGGCAGAGATCGCAGTCGCCTGGACGGTCACCCTGCCCTTGGCCGTGCGCGGCATTGTCGCCGGCACCCTGCTGGCCTACGCCCGCGCCATGGGGGAATACGGGGCGACACTGATGATTGCCGGGGACATTCCCGGGCGGACGCAAACCTTGTCCATGGCTGTTTTCGACGCCGTCCAAGTGGGCGATGACCACCTGGCCAATACGCTGGTATTCATCATCTCTGCCGCCTGCGTGCTCATTCTGGTCGGCGCCAGCCAGCTCCTGAAGCCCCGCTACGAGTGAAGCATGCGGATTGACGTGGACATCGAAACCACCCTGACCAGCCGCCAGCGCAGCTTCCACTTGCAGGCGGCTTTCACCAGTTCCGATGCGCGCCTGGTGATCTTCGGCCCGTCGGGCTCGGGGAAAAGCGTGACAGTGCAGGCCATCGCCGGTTTGCTCCATCCCCAGCGCGGCCGGATCGTCCTGGACGACTGGACGATCCTGGACACGCAGCAAGGCATCGACCTGCCCAGCCGGGAACGGCAGGTAGGCTATCTCTTCCAGGACTACGCCCTCTTTCCGCACATGACCGTGGCCGAGAACATCGCCTATCCCCTCCACCCCTTTGCCATCGGTCGCCGCCGCGCCGCCCGGGGAGCCGAGCTGCGGCGCATCCTGGAGACCTTCGAGATTGCCGCCCTGGCCGATAGTTTTCCGCGGGATCTTTCCGGTGGGCAGAAACAACGCGTCGCCCTTGCCCGCGCCTTGATCCGCCATCCCCGCATCCTGCTCCTCGATGAGCCCTTCTCCGCCCTGGACCCCCTGCTGCGGACGCGGATGCGCACAGAACTGCTGGAACTCCAGAACCGTTTCTCGGTGCCCTTGGTGCTCATCACCCATGATCCGGCAGACGTGGCGGCCTTTGCCGAAACCCTGGTGCTGTTTCACACCGGCGGAGTGAGCGAGGTGCTGCAGTTGGACGAGCTACGCCGCTCGGCGCCCGAATGGGATGCCGAGTCTTTTCTGCGCCAACGGCTGTCCACCGCACCCCACGCCGATCCCAGCGCGGTGGTCCGCCTGGATGCTGCCCCCGCACTGCCTGATCCCGTCGCAAGTTCTACCATGTGTCACAAAAGTTACCGAAGCATCCCCAGATAAGCCCATGAATCCAAAAACGGCAGTTGGCGGATCTAGGATGAACATACAGGGACTCATGCGTCGGGGATGAGATCAAGGCTATGGCGTCCCATCACCAGTTTGGTGCACCATCAAGGTGGATCTTCGCTCCACGCCGTCGTGGATGGAAGTTCATCAGGGCGGCATGTGAATTGCTTATATTTTGGCAGGGACTGTGTTTTCCCAAGGACAAAGGCGTCCATGGTTTCCGCTGCGGAAGCCGTGGGCGCCTTTTGGTTGTAGCGAACTTATCAGGAACTTTC
>JAJYQY010000137.1 GCA_021794385.1 Pseudomonadota bacterium
CGACTCGGGCTGGAGGAGGCGCGCGTCTTCCTGCGTTCCTTTGATCGCCCCAATATCCGCTATCGCATCGATGCCGGCAGCCAAAGCAGTCGCGCGCAACTCTTGCGCTTTGTCCGCGCTAGCCATGACCGTGAGGCCGGAATTGTCTACTGCCTCTCGCGCAAAAAGGTGGAGGAAACGGCACTCTGGCTGCAAGGGGAAGGGATTGACGCCCTCCCCTATCACGCCGGCCTGCCCGCCGCGGAGCGCAGCCGGAACCAACGCCGTTTTCAGCAGGACGAAGGGGTGGTCATGGTCGCCACCATTGCCTTTGGCATGGGCATCGACAAACCGAATGTGCGCTTTGTGGCCCACCTCAACCTGCCCAAGAGCATCGAGGCCTACTATCAGGAAACGGGCCGCGCCGGTCGCGATGGTCTGGCCGCCGATGCGTGGATGCACTACGGCCTGCAGGATGTCATCCAGTTGCGGCAGATGATCACCCAGTCCGAAGCGGATCCGGCGCGCAAGACCCTGGAAAGCCATAAACTGGATGCCATGCTCGCCCTCTGCGAAAGCACCGGCTGCCGCCGACAGGCCTTGCTGGCCTACTTCGGGGAACAGTTGGCGGAGCCCTGCGGCAACTGTGACAACTGTCTCCACCCCCCCGCCACCTGGGATGCCAGCACGGCGGCGCAAAAGGCCCTGTCGGCCATTCATCGTACCGGCCAGCGCTTCGGCGTGCAGTATCTGGTGGACGTTTTGCTGGGTAAGGACGATCCGCGTATTTGCGGTTTTGGTCATGATCGCCTCAGTGTTTTCGGTATCGGCAGCGAACTCTCGGCCAATGACTGGCGGGCGCTCTTCCGTCATCTGCTGCTGCGCGGCCTGGTGGACGTGGACCCGGAGGGACACGGCGGCCTGCGCCTGACGACGGCGGCACGGCCCGTCTTACGTGGTAGCGAAAAGCTGACCCTGCGCCGTAACGAGGCCGCACCAAAACGTAATCGCGAAAAAGGTGCGGCGCCCACCGTCGCGGCCGGTGATGCCGCCCTTTGGGAAGCGCTGCGCCAGCACCGCCGGCAATTGTCGGCCAGCCAGGGGGTGCCCCCCTATGTCATCTTCCACGACGCCACCCTGCTGGAAATGCTCCGCCGCCGCCCGCAAAGCCTGGCCGCCCTCGCCACCATCCCCGGCGTGGGCGAGCGCAAGCTGGAGGCCTATGGGGCGTCTTTTTTGCAGGTCCTCCGCGAGCATGGATAAATATAGCGCACGACCCTGCCGACACTGTTGAGTCGAACGGCAGTTGGCAGAGGTGTTTTTTTGCTCCGGCAAAGAGATCATTATAGGGTGGACTCTGGGGGACCGCCTTTCATGACACAAAACAGTTTTGCAGTGACCGTAGAAAACACCCTGAATGCCCTGATGGAGCAAGTCGAGGAAGTGGCGCCGGAGGTCGAAGGAGACCTCGTCGATAGCGTCCTCACCCTGATCCTGCCCGACGACAGCCAGATCATCATCAATCGCCAGGAAGCGGTGCAGCAGATCTGGCTGGCCTGCAGTGATGGACCGGCGCGCTTCGATCAGGTAGGCGAAGCGTGGCTCGACAGGCAGAGTCATGAAGCCCTGAACGCCGCCGTTGGGCGCCTGCTCGGCAAGCGTCTGGGCCGCGCCATCGTGTTGGACTGAACATGGCTTGCTGGTTGATGAAAACCGAACCGAGCGTCTTCTCCCTGGAGGATCTGGCGCAACGCTCCCCAGAGCCTTGGGACGGCATCCGCAACTACCAGGCACGCAACTTCCTGCGCAGCATGCAGGCAGGTGATGACGTGCTTTTCTATCATTCGCGCTGCCCGATCCCCGGTATTGTCGGTCTTGCCCGGATTTGCGCTGCAGCCAGACCGGACCCTACGCAATTCGACCCGACCAGCCACTACTTCGATCCCGCCTCGTCCCCGCAGAAGCCGCGCTGGGACCTCGTGGACGTGGCTTATGTGCGCAGCTTCCCCCGGACCATCTCCCTGGACAGCCTCAAGGCGCATCCCGCCTTTAGGGACAGTCCGCTGATCCGCAAAGGCAACCGCCTATCGGTGCTGCCCATCACCCCGGCCCAATGGGAAGGCGTCCTCGCCATGGCGGACGCATGACGCAGCCCCGGCTCTTCCATCGCTGGTCCGCGGCGGAGGGCATGATGCTGCGCATGGTCCTGGGAGCCAAGGGCATCGCCTATGAAAGCATGGCGTGCGGGCTGTTGGATCAGGAGAGCGCCTTCGACCTGGGTTATGCCGATCTGCCCATCTTACTCTGGCCGAACGGGCAGCATCAGCAGGGCAGGATCAAGGACCTTGAGGCCATGGACCAGGAATACCCCCAGCCCTTTCTGCTTCAGGGCCGTATCGCCCCCGCCGAATGGCAGGCATTCCTCACTTGGCGAGACAATCTGACCCCCCTGCGGGAACGGCTCATCGCTCCGGTGCTGCCCGCCTATGCCGAGATCGGCGGCGATGCCGCAGCCACGGCGTTCTTTCGCGGGGAATGCCAACGGCGTTTTGCCACGTCCATCGAATCCCTCGCCAATGATCGCTATGATGCCTATGCGCAGTTGGAACGGCGCGGCCGCTTGCGCGAACTCGCGCGCCGACTGGCGCAGCAGGGTTTTTATGGCGCTACGCTCTCGCTGGTGGAC
>JAJYQY010000110.1 GCA_021794385.1 Pseudomonadota bacterium
TGCTCGTCCAGCCAGGCAAAGGCTTTTTTCATCGTGTCGCAGTTTTTGATGCCATAGACGGTGATCTGCATGGAGACTCCTTGCTGAGGACCAGGACTTTGAAACTTTCTCCCATTTCCTGGGGAAGAGTGAGGCGTTTGGCTTCGTTGGCCAGTTGCATCCGGGTCAGCGGATCGGCCCTGCCGCTGGCTGCGCTGAAGGCTTCGGCCAGGCCGTTGGCGATGAGGAAGCGGGCCAGCGGATCGTAACTGCGCACCTGGAGGCCCGCGGCCACAGCCACGCTTTGCAGGGCGTCAAAGTCGAGGTGCGCAGTGAGATCGCATAGACCAGGCAGATAAAAAGGGTCTTCCAGCCAATGCTGACGGTAGTAGGCGCGGAGGGTACCCATAGTGCGTTGGGGATGGTAATACTCGGCGGCGCGGTGACCATAGTCGATGAGGATGATGGCCCCTTTTTCCAGACGGCCGGCCACGTCGCGCAACCAGGCCTCGGCGGCGAGGTTCACCTCGCTGCGGTAGGGGCGCGGCCAGTGGGGGAGATAGGGCGCCAGGCGCTCCTGCAGGGCATCGTTGGCCGGCAAATGACGCCAGACAAAACCCTCCGGACCCAGGGCCACACCGAGCTCCCAGAGCACACCGTCACGGTCCAGCTCGACGAGATGAGGCGGGATGGCATCCAGCACTTCGTTGGCCAGGACCACGCCGCACCAGTGTTCCGGCAATGCGCTCAACCAGCGGACCCCCAGGCCCGCCAGGCGCGTGCGCTGGCGCTCCGCCAGATCCGGGCTGACCTCCAGGATGGTGTAGGGTGTGGGCGGCAGGGCGGCCAGCAACTGCGCGGCCAGGGCCCCGGAGCCGGCGCCAAACTCCAGCAGGCCGTCGGGACCCAGCAGGGGCGCGATGGCCCGCGCCAGGGTGGTGCCGAAAAGGCTGCCCATCTCCGGGGCGGTGACAAAGTCGCCGCCTGGCCCAAAGCGTTGCTGACCGGCTACATAGTAGCCCAGACCGGGGGCGTAGAGGGCCAATTCCATGTAACGCCGAAAGGAAATGGCGCCTCCCCGGGCCTCTATCTCGGCGGCTATGGATGCGCTCAGATCTTGCGAGAGGGCCAGCGCTTCCGGGTCCGGCGGCGGTAGCGCTGCCTTGCGCACGCCTGCAGAATGGGTTACAAAAACGGGACGATCCGGTGACATGGAAGCCTCTTGAAAGCCAATGGAAAAGTGGTGCTCATCACGGGCGCTGCCCGTCGGGTGGGTGCCTGCATCGCCCGCCGCTTAGCGGCGGCGGGTTGCGATCTCCTGCTCCATTATAGGCATTCCGCCGACGCGGCCGAAGCCCTCGCTGCCGAATTGCAGGGAGCCCACTCCATCCGGGTACATCTGCTCGGGGGCGACCTGGCCGACCCCGGGCTGCCCGCCCGACTGATTCACGAAACAGTAGGCCATTTTGGCCGCCTGGACGGCCTCGTCAATAACGCCTCCCTCTATCAGGCCACGCCGCTGAATGAGCTGGAGATCGCCGCCTGGGAGCGCATCCAGGCCGTCAATCTGCGCGCGCCCTTGTTCCTCGCCCAGGCGGCGGCCCCCCATCTGCGCCAAAGCCGGGGCGCCATCGTCAACATGGGCGATATTTATGCCGAACGGCCGCTGGCCGGATATCTGTCCTATTCCGTCAGCAAGGCGGGCCTCATTGCCCTCACCCGCGCGCTGGCCAAGGAACTGGGGCCGGAGGTGCGCGTCAATGCCGTCTCGCCGGGGGTGGCGTTGTGGGCCGAGAGCGAGCGGCCCGCCGAGGGCGATCGCCAGAGCATCCTCCAGCGCACCGCCCTGAAGCGCGAGGGCAGCCCCGAGGATATTGCGGGCGCCGTCGCCTACCTCCTTTTCGACGCCCCCTACGTCACCGGCCATAATCTCGTGGTGGATGGCGGGCGTATGGTATATTAGATTTATGAGTGAAAACGCAAGACAACCCATCCGCCTGTACAGCGAAGACGAACTGGACGAACTGGAGGCCGTCGATCCCCTGGCCGCCGCCAAGATCGCCCACGCCCAGGCCATGGCCGAACGCCATATCGGTCGCAAGCACCATTACGGCCCCGCCGATCCCCTGCCCGAACCCGCTGCCGTGGCCGAGGCGCTGCAAACCGTGCGCCGCATTCTCAACCGCGACGGTGGTGATATCGAGCTGGTGGAGATCCACGAGCGCGATGTGCGCGTCCGCATGAAGGGCGCCTGCGCCGGTTGCCCCAATGCCGTGCTCGATCTGCAGCAGGTGGTGGAGCGCATCGTCGGCGCCGTGCCCGGCGTGGTCAGCGTGAGCAATACGTTCTGATGCGGGCCTGCCGATGAGTGCCCAACCGCCCCGGGTCGGCTTCGTCAGCCTCGGCTGCCCCAAGGCCACGGTGGACAGCGAACGCATCCTTACCCGGCTGCGCGCCGAGGGTTACGTCGTGGTGGGGGATTACCAGGCCGCCGATGTGGTGGTAGTCAACACCTGCGGTTTCATCGACGCTGCCGTGGAGGAGTCCCTGGAGGCCATCGGCGAGGCTTTGGATGAAAACGGCCGGGTAGTGGTAACGGGTTGCCTGGGGGCGCGGGAGGGCGGTGATTTTATCCGCAGCGCCCACCCCAAGGTCCTGGCCGTGACCGGGCCCGACCAGGGCGAGGCCGTCATGGCCGCCATTCACCGTGCCCTGCCCCCCGCCCACGACCCCTACGTGGACCTCGTTCCGCCCCAGGGAATCCGCCTCACGCCCCGCCATTACGCCTATCTCAAGATCTCCGAAGGCTGCAACCAGTCCTGCAGCTTCTGCATCATCCCCAGCATGCGCGGCAAGCTGGTCAGCCGCGACCCCGACAGCATCCTGCGCGAGGCCGAGGCCCTGGTGCAGAGCGGCGTCAAGGAACTGCTTGTCATCTCCCAGGATACCGGCGCCTACGGCGTGGACCGCAAATATCGCACCGCCTTCCACAATGGTCGGCCGCTGGCCACACGCATTACCGATCTGTGCGCGGCTTTGGGAGAGTTGGGGGTCTGGGTACGGTTGCATTACGTCTATCCCTATCCCCACATTGACGAGCTCTTGCCGCTCATGGCGGCGGGCAAGATCCTCCCTTACCTCGACGTACCCCTGCAACACGGCAGCCCCGCCATCCTTAGGGCCATGCGCCGCCCTGCCGCTGCCGAAAAGAGCCTGGAACGCATTCAGCAATGGCGGCGCGAGGTGCCGGAGTTGGCCATCCGCAGCACCTTCATCGTCGGTTTTCCCGGTGAGACGGAGGCAGACTTTGAGATGCTGCTGGATTTTGTCGCGGCAGCCGAACTCGACCGCATGGGCTGCTTCAGCTACTCCCCGGTGACGGGGGCGGCGGCCAATGCCCTGCCCAACGCCGTACCCGAAGCCGTCCAGGAAGAGCGCCGCGCCCGCCTCATGGCCGCCCAGGAGGCCATCAGTGCCCGCCGCCTGCAACGGCGGGTGGGACAGCGTTTGCGGGTCCTGGTGGATGAAGTGCGCGGCAGCCGCGCCATCGCCCGCAGCGCCTTCGACGCCCCGGAAATTGACGGCCTGGTCCGCATCGGCAGAGCCCATGGCCTGAGCGTCGGAGACTGGGCCGAAGTGGAGATCGTCAGCGCCGACGTGCATGATCTGCAGGCCATCCGCGTCGCGGCAGGGTAAACACTTACCCACTCTGCACAGCATTTCCGAATGAAAAGCTTGGCCGCCTTACGGATGCCGTTTTTAGGGCTATGGATTCCGATCGTTCTTTGTTGGTAAGGAATTATTATGATATCTTACCTATTGGGATGTTTAAGTGATGATTCCCAGGAGGACCAGATGCTGGCCACAGTAACCGATAAGGGACAGATTACCGTGCCCAAAGAAATTCGCGATCGGATCGGGATCGTGCCGGGAAGCAAACTGGATTTCGAACTGATGGATGATGGCAGCCTGCGGGTGCGGGTATTGGCGCGGGGAGCCGAGAACCTCTTTGGCCTGGTCCACCGTCCGGGCCAGGCTCCCCTCAGTGTCGAGGACATGGATGAAGGCATCGCCGATGCCGTGGCCGCGCGCAACCGGCCGTCATGATCGCTATCGATACCAATGTTCTGGTACGCCTCGTCACCCGCGATGATGAGGCGCAGGCATTGCGGGCCAAGGCCATATTTGACGCGCACGGAAACGAAGATGGTGTCCTCTTCGTATCCGATATCGTGCTGTTCGAGCTGTGCTGGACGTTGGAACGTAGCTATCGCTTGCCCCGCGCAGCCATTGCCACCGTTCTTCGTGCCCTGCTGGGCAATAGTACGGTTAAACTCGAATCGCCCGCCTCGGTACGAGAAGCGCTCACCCGCTTTGCCGCCGGCGCTGTGGGCTTTCCGGATTGTCTGATTGTCGCGAAGGCCCTTGAGGCAGGGTGTAGACAGATCCTGACATTCGACCGCCGCATGGCGGGCCTCCCTGAGGTGGAACTGATTTAGTGCTTTCAGGCGGGCTATTTCGGGGTGAAGCGGGCTCTTGCCCCGGAAGCTACGCCAATGGACTCAGGTCGCAGCAGGCCAAGGCTGCCAGGGGCGTAGAACAACATTGCCGAGGGCCTGCATTGCTCGCCACCGCTCGCTAAAATCCGCCCCCTTCGATTCCGGTCGCGCCTCCGGCAAGAGCTGCGCCAAGCCCCCCAGCCAGTAGGGTTCCAGGCACTGGTGATGGCAAACCACCCCGTCCGCCCCGGCGAAATAGAGCAGGTCCACATCCAGCGTCACCGCTGCCCCCTTTTGTCGGCTGCATGCCTGCTCCAGCGCCTTGAGGCGCCTGCGCAGTCCTGCCTCGGGCCAGTCCGTCACGAAACTACAGACCCAGTTCACATAATCCGCCCCGCCATGCAGCGCGTCCGGCCCCAGCACGGGCGCGGCCAGGCGCAGCGGCGCAAAATCATTGGCCAGCGCCGCCAAAGCCCGCAGCAGATGGTGCTCCGGGGCGCAATTGCTGCCCAGACCCAGGGCCACCAGGGCCGGTTCAGGCCGGGCGGATCCCGCGCTCAATCTGCACCCCCACATCGCGGGTGCCGCGCACGGCGGCGGGCTTGTGTACCGTCACCCGTACCCAGGGCGCGCCGAATTCCCCGAGAATGATGGCGGCCATCTGCTCGGCCAGGGTCTCCACCAGTTCCACTTCGGCATCCTGCACATGGGCCACCAGACGCTGGCAGATCGTCTGATAATTGACCGTACTCTCCACCTTGTCGCTGTGGGCGGCAAAAGCGGCATCGGCAGCCACGTCCAGATCGATCAGGATGGTCTGCTTGACCTGGCGTTCCCAGTCGTAAATGCCGATTCGCGTCTCCACCTTCAACTCGCGCACAAAAAGCGTATCCATGGGTCATCCTGAAAAAGCGGCATTGCGCCGCGACTCACCGTATAATAGCGTTTTTCCGGGTACAGCAGACAGCCATGCCGCAGCACAGCCTTTGGGCGACCTCCCTAGTGATCCTCCTGCCGATCTTCGGCTATCTCCTGGGTTCCATCGCCACCGCCATCGTCGTCGCCCGTTTATTGCACCTGCCCGATCCCCGGCAGGCGGGGTCCGGCAATCCCGGCACCACCAATGTCCTACGCCTCGGCGGCAAGAGGGCGGCCGCCCTCACCCTTGCCGGCGATCTCGTCAAGGGCGTGATCCCCGTTGCCCTCGCCCGCTTCCTGGGCCTGGAGGACTGGGCCCTGGCCGCCGTGGCCCTGGCCACCTTCCTCGGTCATCTTTATCCGGTCTATTTTGGCTTTCGCGGCGGCAAGGGTGTGGCCACCGCTCTGGGCATCCTGCTTGCCCTACAACCGTTGCTGGGCGTGGCGGTGCTGCTGGTCTGGGTGCTGATTTTCCTGCTCACCCGGCTCTCTTCCCTGGCCGCCCTCGGCGCCGCCCTGGCGGCGCCTTTCCTGGGCTTCGTTCTGAGTCCCCAACGAGGCGAGCAAGCCCTCCTCGTTGTTCTCGCCCTGCTCATCCTCTGGCGCCATCGCAGCAACATCGCCCGCCTGCGCAGCGGTGCCGAACGCCCCTTCCGCCGCTCCTAATCGCGAATATTCCACTCCATCATGCGTTCGGTGATCCACTCTGCCAGGTGCTGGGCGGGACGAAAGCCGGGCGCCAGGCGGCCGGCCTGCTCGGCCGCCGCCAGGGCGCGGCGCAGGCTCCCCTGGTAGAGGTAATAGCGGGCGAGGTTCATATGGGCCAGGTGGGGGCTGTCAAAGGATCTGGACTTGAGGGCGCGCCGAATGGCAAAGAGCGCCTCGTCCACTCGCCCCGTTTCCATGAGGTATTCGCCGAGATCGTTCCAGGCCTGGCCCCATTCCGGATCCAGTTGGATGGCCTTGCGGCAGGCGGCGATGGCCCCGTGATGATCGGCGGATTCCGCCAGCGCCCAGCCATAAAAGGTGTAGACCACGGCATTGTCACCCGCCTTCGCCAAAGAGCGTTTGAAGGCCGCCACCGCCTCCAGGGGATGATCCGTCTGTTGCCAGTCGAGGCCTTCCTGAAAATCCGCATCGCGGGCGGCAATGGCCTCCACCGCTGCGGTAAAAGAAAAAGGCTGGTTCGTCATTGCGCCTCCAGGCTTTCCATGGGCCAGCGCGCCCGCACGGGAAAATCCGGCGTCGGCACCAGACCGCGGCTGAGCCGTAAGCCCCCCACCAGGGCAATCATCGCCCCATTATCGGTACAGTGGGTCAGGCGCGGATAATGCACCGCAATGGGTTCCATGTTCCGGACCCCTGACCCCAAATCCGCCAGATGGGCGCGCAAGGCGCGATTGGCCCCGACGCCACCGGCCACAAGCAGCCGCCGGTGGCCTGTCTGCTGCAGGGCGCGGCGGCACTTTTCCGCCAGCGTCTCCACCACCGCCGCCTGGAAGCTGGCGGCGAGATCGGCCAATTGCTGATCGCTGGCTGGGCGGATCTTGTCCAGGGCGTAGCGAAAGGCCGTTTTCAGACCACTAAAGCTGAAGTCCAGACCCGGCCGATCCAGCAAGGGCCGCGGCAGGGCAAAGGCCGCCGGATCGCCGCGCTCCGCCCACTGCGCCAGGATCGGCCCCCCCGGATAGGGCAGTCCCATCATCTTCGCCGCCTTGTCAAAGGCCTCGCCGGCGGCATCATCCAGGGTCTCACCCAATAAGGTATAGTCCCCCAGGCCGCGCACTTCCATGAGCAGGGTGTGGCCGCCCGACACCAGCAGGGCCACGGCCGGAAAGGGTGCCTCGCCTTCGAGCAGGGGGGCGAGCAGATGGCCCTCCAGATGATGCACCGGCAAGACCGGCACCCCCCAGGCAAAGCCCAGGGCGCGGGCGAAACTCACCCCTACCAGCAGGGCGCCCATCAGCCCCGGTCCGGCCGTGACGGCAATGGCGTCGGGGCGCTCCACACCGGTCTGTTGCTGCAGCTCGCGCAGCAGCAGGGGGAGGCGGCGCACATGGTCCCGCGAGGCCAGTTCCGGCACTACCCCGCCGTAGGGGGCGTGAATCTCGATCTGGCTGAAGAGCACCTCTCCCAGCAAACCCGCATGGGTGTCATAGAGGGCCAGACCCGTTTCATCGCAAGAGCTTTCAATACCCAGTACGCGCATGGAGTTATGCCATCATCCCTGTCTTCGCCAACGCCATGGCCGCAGCCACTGGAGTGCTGGAAAAACCGGGGATATTCCCCCGCGAGGGCACCGGTGTTGGCTTGAAAAAAACTGCTCCATCCTATCCCCTGACCCCTTCCTGCAGCCGGGCCTCCAGCCAGGCCATCTCGCGCGGGCTGAAGCCCGCCTGCAAGCGCGCTTGCTCCTGAAACGGCCCCTGCAAACGCCCGCGAAAATGCGCATTCACCGCGGCGAAAAAGGTTTCTTCCGGATCCAGGCCGCGGCTTGCACAGAGGTAACGAAACCAGCGGCTGCCCACGGCCACATGGCCCAGTTCATCGTGATGGATGCGCTCCAGGATCTCCACTGCCCGCAGGTCCCCGGCCTGGGCCAGCCGGGCCTGGATACCCGGGGTCACGTCCAATCCCCGCGCCTCCAGTACGCGCGGCACCAGGGCCATGCGCAGGAGGGGATCGGCGGCCGTCTCCATGGCCATCTGCCACAGCCCGTCATGGGCGGGCAGGGCGCCGTAATCGCTGCCCAGACTGCGCAGGTGCTCGCGCAAGAGCTGGAAATGCAGGGCTTCCTCCCGCGCCACCGCCAGCCAGTCCTGATAAAAGGCCTCGGGCAGGCTCGGGAAACGGTAAACCGCGTCCAGGGCCAGATTGATGGCGTTGAACTCGATATGGGTCAAGGCATGGATGAGCACCGCCCGCCCTTCCGGCGTGCGCAAACTCCGCCGCGCGGGCAAGGCCCTGGGCGCCACTAGGACGGGTCGGGCCGGCCGCCCGGGGACGGGGATCGCCACCGGCGCCACGGCAGGGCTGCTTCCCTCCCAGCGCAAGGCCGCCACCCGCTGCACCTTGCGGTCGGGATCCACCTCCATCAGCGCCGCCCAGACGGCCGTATACCCATTTTCCATAAATTCATTATCTCCCCATGGGACGAGCAAGGCTAGCGGAGCCCCGCGGGGATGCCGGGCCTAGGGTTTTTTCTCGGGGTTTTCCGGCGCCCCCTGCGATTCCCGCAAGATCGCGATCACATCGTCATCGGTAACCTCGCCGAAGTCAGCGTAAAAGGCCCCCACCGCGTAAAAAGGGTCGGGCGTTTCCAGGCACAGCACTTCATCGGCCAGGGTCGTCAATTGCGCGGCAACCTCCGGCGGTGCCACGCCCACGGCGGCCACGAGGCGTTGGGGCCGGCGTTTGCGCAGAAAGCGCAAGGCCGCGCTGAGGGTGGCACCGGTGGCCACCCCGTCATCCACGACGATCACCCGCCGGCCGGCCGGATCAAAGGGGTGGTGCACAGGCGTGTACTGGGCACGGCGCCTTTTCATCACCGCCAGTTGCCGTGCCGCTTCCTCCTGGATATACGCGTCGCTGATGCCCAGGCGCCGGGCGTAGGGCTCCACCAGGATCTGCCCTTCCTCATCCACGGCACCCACAGCAAACTCGGGGTTGTTGGGTGCCCCCAGCTTGCGCACCAGGACCACATCGAGATCGCCTTCCAGGGCATCGGCAATGATCCGCCCCATGGGCACCGCTCCCCGCGGGATGGCCAGGATGAGCGGTTTTTGTCCCCGGTAGGAGGCCAGCCGCCGGGCCAACTGCAGGGCGGCTTCTTCACGGTTTGCAAAGGACATCGTTCTCCCTCCTTTATAATCCCTGGTTTACCCAGGACCGAATCTGGATGATGGTCGTGGAGATATTCCCATCGCTTTTGGAGCATAGCACAGGATCTGACCCTGCATATGGCAGTTGCCGAGGGTGCTTGGCGCCGTCGCCGAAACCGCCTTAACGCTTTCCCAGTTCCTTGGTGAGAATGATCGCTTCGGCTATCTCCGCCAGCTTTTTGCCGCGGTCCATGGCTAGGCGGCGCATGCGGTGATGGGCATCGTCTTCGCTCAGGCCGAGGTCCTGCATGAGGATACCCTTGGCCTTTTCGATGCGTTTACGGGCGGATAACTCGCTTTTGGCGTCCTGCAGTTCGCGTTTGAGTTTGTGGTGTTCGGCATAGCGCAGGGTGGCGACCTTGAGGATGGGGGCGATGTCGTGGGTGGAGATGCCGTGAGCGACGTAGGCCGCCACACCAGCGCGCATGGCGCGGCGGATGCTGTCTTCGTCACCGGCGGCGCCGAGTACCACGACGGGGAGTTCCAGGGTTTCGCTGAGGAGGACGATATGCTCCAGGGCATCGCGCTCCGGGCTGCCGGCATCGGCAATGATGACGTCCGGACGCAGGCTGTCGAGGCGGTGCAGGGTGGTGGCTTCCCAGGACAGGATGGCGCTCACCGAATGGCCGACGGCTTCGAGCATGGCCTTGACCCCGACGGCGCGGTCGTAATCGTCGTCAATGAGCAGGACGCGGAACATGGAGCTTGGGGGACTTAGGCCAGTACGTCGAGCACGGCGGCGAGGACGGGTTCGCGCTCGCCGAGGGGTTCGTCCATGCTGATCCGGATGTCGGGAAAACGCTGTTCCAGTTCGCTGATGAGGAGGGGCAGGTCTTCCTGGAGATGGCGGCCGCTACTCCAGAACAGCGGCGATATGCGGAACTGGCGAACGCCTTCGGCGTAGGTCCGGGCGATGGTCTGCGGCAGGTCCGGCGTCCATATTTCCAGGTAACAGAGGAGGACGCACCGTTCGGGATGGCGTTCGCCAAAACGGGCGGCGAGGACTTCGAAGGGGCGCCGCCACTCGGCATTGCGGGAGCCATGGGCGAGGAGGATATGGGCTTGGGTCATGGGGGCTTTCCGTGGCGACTGGGTTATGACCCTTCTCTCATAAACAGGCGGCCTGTGGCAATGCGGTGGGGGCGGAAGGCCGCCAGGAGAGGACGGCAGACATCTCGACGATGGCGCCGATGATGAGGATGGCCGGGCTCTTCAGGCCGGCGCGGGCGATCTGTGCGGGGAGGTCGGCGAGGGTGCTGTGGACCTCATGCTGCCGGAGGGTGGCCCATTCCACGGCCAGGGCCGGCGTGCTTCCGGCGAGGCCGCCGGCCAGGAGGCCGTCGCGGATTTTCTCGACCCGTTCCACACCCATATAGATGACCAGGGTGTCGGCGGCGCCCGCCATGCGCCGCCAATCGACGGGCGCGGCTTCCGGGGCTTCGTGACCGGTCACCAACAATACCGACTGACTGACGGCGCGATAGGTCAGCGGTACGCCGGCGTAGGCGGCGGCGGCCATGCCGCTGGTGATGCCGGGGACGATTTCATAGGCGATGGCGGCGGCCTTGAGGGCCATGCACTCCTCTCCGCCCCGGCCGAAGATGAAGGGATCGCCGCCTTTCAGCCGCACGACCTGAAGACCCTGCCGGGCGGCGTTGATCATCTGCGCCTGGATGCTGAGCTGGGGGGTAGAGACGCAGCCGCCGCGCTTGCCGACATCGATCCGTTGCGCGACGGGGCGCGCCAGATCGAGGATGCGCGGATTGGCCAGGGCGTCGTGAAAGATGATGTCGGCGGCCTGGAGCAGCCGCGCAGCCTTGAGGGTCAGGAGTTCGGGGTCGCCGGGTCCGGCGCCGATGAGATATACCTTGGACGGGCAGTTCATGAGTGGGCTCCTGGGGACGGCGGTAATGGCTTGGGGGATGATGCGTGCGGGGGTTCGACGGGCAGGATGGCTGCGAGCACGGCGCCGGCGGCGTCCAGACCGGGGCTGCGTCCGCTCAGTACGAGCAGGCAGGCCGCTTGATCAAAGAGCGGATCGGGCAGGGCGAGGGTGCCATCGAGGACCTCTTCGATAAAGCGGCAGGTGGCGGTGATGCCGCCATCCGCCGGCAGATCGGGCAGGCGCAGCAGGGGCTGCCCGTCCTTTTCCAGGAGCGTGGTGCAGGCACCGTCCTGACAGGCCAGCAGGGCGGGACGGCGTTTGGGATGAGCGAAGGGCTCGCCTTCGGTGCCGCGCAGGCAGAGGGCGCGTCGCCGGGTCCGGCCAAAGAAGGTCTTGAGGCGCTCCAGATAGGGCGGATGGGTGACGGCGGCACAGTGAATGGCGGGGCCGGCGAAGGGGTTGATGAGTTTGACCACGGTATGGACGCTGG
>JAJYQY010000048.1 GCA_021794385.1 Pseudomonadota bacterium
CCGGCCGCATCGCGGTATTCCTGGATGCTCTTGGCCTTGGGGTCCTTGTCCTTGAGGGTCTTGCCGTCATAGACCTCCATCTTGGACCACAGGCTGCTGTTGCCGGGTTCCTTGAGGCGGCTGAGGATGGCTACCTGCGCCAGCATTTCCATGGTATCCGGAGCACAGGGCGCGGCGCTGAGGGTGCTGCTGTCCATCAGCTTCTTGTAGATCTGCGTTTCCTCGGTCACGCGCAGGCAGTACGGCACCTTGACGATATAGACGCGATCGAGAAAGGCCTCATTGCGCTTGTTGTTGCGAAAGGCCGCCCATTCCGATTCGTTGCTGTGGGCGATGACGATCCCCTGGTAGGGCATGGCGCCAAAGCCTTCGGTACCATTGTAGGTGCCTTCCTGGGTGGCGGTGAGCAGCGGGTGGAGCATCTTGATGGGAGCCTTGAACATCTCGACGAACTCCAGCACGCCCTGGGTGCTGACGTTGAGGCCGCCGGAGTAGCTGTAGGCATCGGGATCGTCCTGGGAAAAATCCTCCAGCTTGCGGATGTCCACCTTGCCTACCAGGCTGGAAATGTCCTGGTTGTTTTCGTCGCCGGGTTCGACCTTGGTGACGGCGATCTGGTGCAATTGCGATGGGTTGAGACGGACGACCTGGAAGCGGCGGATATCGCCGCCGAAGGCACGCAGCCGTTTGGCCGCCCACGGCGACATCACTCCGGACAGGCGTTGGCGGGGAATACCGTACTGGCTTTCCAGGATCGGCCCGTCCTCCTGGCGGTTGAAGAGCCCCAGGGGGGATTCAAAGAGCGGCGAATATTTGCCTTCTGCGGCGAGGCAGTAGATGGGATACTGTTCCATGAGGCTTTTCAGGCGCTCGGCCAGGGACGACTTGGCGGCCCCCACGGGGCCGAGCAGATAGAGGACCTGCTTGCGTTCCTCCAGGCCCTGGGCGGCATGGCGAAAGTAGGCCACGAGATTTTCGATGGCGTCCTCGATCCCGTAGAAATCCTTGAAGGCCGGATAGGTAAGCAGTTTGCGATTCATGAAGATCCGCGACAAACGGGGATCGGCCTGGGTGTCCACCACCTGGGGCTCGCCGATGGCGGCGAGCATGCGCTCGGCGGCGGACGCATAGGCCATAGGGTCTTTGGCGCAGAGCTCCAGATAGGCATCCAGGGACATGGAGACTTCCTGCTGCTGCAGGAAGCGTTCCTGATAGCGATCGAACAAAGCCATTGCTCACTCCTTAGCGGCAGTGCCGCTGTTTCCCAATGACCGACCAGCAGCGTATGCCTGGCCTGGCGATGCGTAACGTCCATTGGACCACAATGGCGCGCAATAGGTCCATGGGGCGGCCCCGATGGCCTTTCTTTCCGGCACGGCGGCCCCCCTATGGGTTACCCAACTGTGCGATTAGAAAGCATCATTCATCATACTCCTCTGTTAAACCGTAGCACATCCCATGCCAGCCTACGACCGCATGGCCGTAAAGTGGGGGTTTCCTGAGTCTTGCGGGGCACGGAGGCCTTCCATGCCCTAATGCAGGCCAGGCAACCAAAGAAAAGGGGAACTGCATCAAGATCAGGCATGATATGCACCATTATGGCGCAGACAAGCGTTGTCTCCTAGTGCGCCCCGCCATCTTGAAACCTGCCTACTGCTATAGTAGGAGCGGCTCATGGCCGCGACCTGCTCGTGGGCGCAGCCATTGGGGTGGCGGCCATGGCCCGCTCCTAGCGCGGATGCGCAACCGGATGGGCGCGGGGGATGCAGTTGCAGGCATAAAAAAGGGCGGCGGGTGCCGCCCGGAAAGCCACTTGGAGGAGGATTGACCATGACCATGATCAATCCATGTCAAGCAGGTTGCGTGCCAGGGGCTTTGGTGCAGTCGAATTTTTTCGCCGTCCGGCTCATCTCCGGGACGTGCTGCGCAAAAGCGCTCGCCCGGATGTGGCATGGCCTTTGCTGCAGCTTGCCCAAGGAGCATTGCGACTCCGCGACTGGAGGCCCGCCGCGCCATGAACCGTTTTGAACATTTTCGCGAATTGCGTGAAGACCTCAGCATCCTGCTCGGCGGCGTGGTCAGCGGCGTAGCCCACGCGCAGCTTTTTACCCGAAGTATCGAGGAACAGCGCCGTACCCTGGCCTGCCTGATTGCCCGCCATCCCTTCCTGGATATGTGCTATCTGCTGGACGCCCAGGGGCGCCAGATAGGGGACAATGTGGCCGCCACCCGGCGCCGCGCTGCGCAGGGTGGCGATGGGATCGACCGGAGCCACCGCCCGTATTACTGGCTGGCCCGGGAGGCGAAGGAGGCGGTCCTCACCCCACCCTATCTGTCATCGGCTACGGGCAATGTCTGTGTCACTGCTGCCGCTCCGGTGCGCGATGAAGCAGGGCGGCTGCTGGGACTGGTGGTGGCCGACAGCGAGCTGGATCGCGCCCTGTCCCTGCTGGAAGAGGATGATATCCGGCGCGGCTTTGAGCCATTTTTCAAGGTTTTTTACGTGTTATTCTCTCTGGGTTTGCTCACCGTCAGCATGGCGCTGGGGGCACATGCCCTGCTTTCACTGGGCACTTTGTGGAC
>JAJYQY010000060.1 GCA_021794385.1 Pseudomonadota bacterium
CCCGTGCCGAAGCCGATGGCGATGGGGAGGATGCCGAGGACGGCGGCGAGGTTGGTCATCATGATGGGGCGAAAGCGGGTCACACAGGCATCGACAATGGCATCCAGGGCACTGGCCCCTTCGCGGCGGCGGGCGATGGCGAAGTCGATCATGATGATGCCGTTCTTCTTCACCAGCCCCACCAGCATGATGATGCCCACGAAGCTGAAGAGATCCAACTCCTTGTGAAAGATCCACAGCGCCAGCAGGGCGCCGAAACCGGCCAGGGGCAGGGCGGTGAGGATGGTGAGGGGGTGGATGAAGTCCTCGTAGAGAATGGCGAGGATGGCGTAGATGAGGGCGACGGTGGCCAGCAGCAGCAGCGGCAGGCTGGAATTGGACTGCTGAAAGGCCGCCGCCGCACCGCCGAAATCCCCCTGCACCGCGGGGGGCAGGATCTTCTGGGCCGCCGCCTGCACGGCGCTGGTGGCCTGGCCGATGGAAACCCCCGGGGCCAGATTGAAGGAGAGGGTAACGCTGGGCAGCAGGTTGTAATGACTGATGCTCAGGGGCCCCACCCCATAAGAAAACTGCGCCAGGGCCGCCAGGGGCACGAGACCGGCGCTGCCCGGAACGGTAATGGCCGACAATGCCCCGATGTTCTGCTGAAACTGGCGGGCGAGGTCGAGGATCACCTCGTACTGGTTGGTGGCGGCGTAGATGGTTCCCACCTGGGTTCCGCCGAAGGCAAAGTTCAAGGCCTGCTCGATGGCCTGGGGGGTTACCCCAAGGGCCTGGGCGCGCTGGTGGAGGATCTTCACCTCGATCTCGGGGTTGGCCAACTGCAGATCACTGTTCACGTTCTGCAGGCCGGGGATGCGCCGCAGGGCTGCCTCCAGGCGGGGAGCGACGGCATTCAGGGTCTCCTGATCCTCCCCCTGGAGGACATATTGATAGCGGGACTGGGAGGATACCGGTCCCATCTGGATGGCCGGGGGCAACTGAAAACTGGCCTCGACGCCGGAGAAACGGGCGACGACGAGACGCAGTTGCTGAATCACCTGCTCCCCGGCGGGGCGCTGTCCGCTGGGTTTGAGGCGGATGGTGAGGCGGCCGGTATTGGCCGAGCCGAAGGCCCCGGCGCCTTGGCCGGCGCTGGAGATGACCGCCTCCACGGCGGCATTATGGGTGATGGCGGCGGCAATGGCCTCCTGGGTCCGGGACAGATCGCTAAAGCTGATGCCCTGGGGATACTGGAGGTTGCCACTGATGATACCGCTGTCTTCACTGGGGATGAAGCCCTTGGGCAGGACCATGAAGAGACCGATCATGGCCACGAAACTCAGCAAGGCAGCCAGATAAATCCAGCCGCGCCGCCCCAGGGCCCCCCGCAGGCTCCGCCCATACCAGTCGCGCAAGCGGGCAAAGCCGCGCTCGAAGGCGGTAGGGTCGGCCGCGCGCACCCGCAGATAGCGGGCGCAGAGCATGGGGGTGAGGCTCAGGGAAATGGCGCCGGAGATGAGGATCACCACGGCGATGGTCACGCCGAACTCGCGGAAGAGCCGACCGACGATGCCGCCCATGACGAGAAAGGGCAAAAAGACCACGGCCAGGGAGAGGGTCATGGACAAGACCGTAAAGCCGATCTCGCGGCTGCCGTGCAGGGCGGCGGTGAGGGGCGTTTCGCCATGTTCCACGTGACGGGCAATGTTTTCGAGCATGACTACGGCATCATCCACCACAAAACCCACCGCGAGGGTGAGGGCGAGGAGGGTGAGGGTATTGAGGGTATAGCCGAACTCATAGATGAGCGCAAAGGTGCCGAGGATGGAGGTCGGTATGGCCAGGGCGCCGATGAGGGTGGGGCTCTTGCGAGCGAGGAAGAGCCACAGGACCCCGGCCACCAGCAGCGACGCCAGCATCAGGGTGATTTCCACCTCTTCCACCGCCGCGCGGATGTAGTCGGCCTTGTCGTAGACCACCCGCATCTGCGCCCCGCCGGGCAGGCTCGCCTGCAGGCGCGGCAGATCCCGGGCAATGGCGCTGGAGATGGCCACCGTATCGGCATTGGGCTGGCGCACCACGGCCAGGATGATGGCCCGGTCGCGGCCGAGCCAGGTAGCGATCTGGTCATTGTCCACGCCGTTGCTGACATCGGCAATGGCGTTCAGGGGCACCACCGCACCGTTGGCGAAGCTCAGCGGCATGTTCTGGAAGGCCGCCGCATCATTGAGTTGCCCATGCACATTCACGGCAAAGTTGCGGGCCTCGCCAAGGAGATTGCCCTGGGGCAGGTTGACATTGTGACTGGCAATGGCCTGGGAGAGGGTCTGCAGGGAGATGCCCCGCGCCTGCATGGCGTAGGGATTGGCGTGGATACGCACGGCATAGTTCTGCTCGCCGAAGACCTGTACCTGGGCCACCCCGGGGATGCCGGAGATGGCCGGCACCAGGCGGTCCACCGCATATTGGTTGAGGCGGTAGATGGGCATGGTGGGTGCGGATACGGCAATGAATTCGATGGGTGCCGCCGACGGGTTGATCTGCTTCACGAAGGGCAGACTGGGCATGCCCGGCGGCAAGAGATGGGTGGCCTGGGT
>JAJYQY010000052.1 GCA_021794385.1 Pseudomonadota bacterium
GACAGTGTCCCTGCCATTCTTGGGCACCTTCGGCATGTGGATGGGGTGATGATCGGGCGGGCGGCCTACGGGCATCCGGCCTTGCTGGCGGCGGCGGAACGCGCGCTGGGGCGGGCAGACTGGGCTCCCAGCCCGCGATCCATCCTTCAGCATCTCTGCAATTACGCCGAGGCGGCAGGCGGGTCCTTGCCTGCCCCACGTCTTGCCCGCCATCTCCATGGCCTGGCCCACGGCTTGCCCGGCGCCCGCCGCTGGCGGCGTTTCCTGGCTACGGCCCATGCCGCCGAATCCGCGGCCGCATTTCTCGCGCGGGCCTATGACGCCTTACCATCGGCCTTTTGGGATGCGTCGTTCCCGGATGTCGCACCCGCCCTGGATTCAGCGCCCCAGAGGATACGTGCCACCCCGTAGGACAAAATCCCGGCACCGAGGAGGATGGGCAGATCGGCCTCGTCGGGGTTGGCGGTGCCGAATAAGCGTTGCAGACCCGGTAACGCCCCGAACAGGTACTGGCTGGCCAGGCACAGGAGCAGGGCCAGACCGGCCACCGCATCTCCCCGATCCTTGCGCGGCCGCCCATAGAGGGCGATGAGCAGGGCGGCTTCCATGATCATGAGGGCGTCCACCGCCAGAGTGCGCGCTTGGGCCAGGCTATGGCTGAAGCGGTCATAGTGAAAAATCAGGAAGACCACGGCCACCGTGAGGACGGTAAACAGTGCCATCCGGCGCCAGAGCGCCGGCGGTATCAGCTCCTCCCGGGGCGGCCGGGGGGCTTGCTCCATCAACCGGCGGTCACCCCCCATGAAGGCGAAGACCAGGGCCATGGTGCTGGCGGTGAGGGTGTTGACCCAGAGAATCTGCAGGGGGGTGATGGGCATCTCGGTGTTGACCAGGACGGCAAGCAGTACTACCAGACCTTGGGCAAAGCTGGTTGGTAACATGAACTGTAGGGTCTTGCGAATATTGGCATAAACCCTCCGTCCCTCGGCGACGGCATCGACGATATGGGCGAAATGATCGTCACTCAAGACCATGGCCGCGGCTTCCCGGGCCACATCACTGCCGGAACGGCCCATGGCGACACCGATGTCCGCCCGGCGCAGGGCGGGGGCATCGTTCACCCCATCGCCGGTCATGGCGACGATTTCGCCTTGCTGCTGCAAGGTTTCCACCAGTTGCAGCTTGTCTTCGGGGTGGACCCGGGCAAAGACCTTGGTGGTGGCGGCCAAGTGCCGGCGTTCCGCCGCCGCCGCCGCTGTCCATTGCTCATGGGTGATGACGGCATCGCCGGGCGCCATGAACCCCAGATGGCGGGCGATGGCGGCGGCCGTGCGCGGATGATCACCGGTGATCATTTGCATGCGAATACCGGCCAGCAGGCAGCGTTGTATGGCCTCCCGGACACCGGGCCGCGGCGGATCGAGGAGTGCCACTGCCCCCAGGAGCGTCCATCCCCCCTGGGAGGGGTCCTCCCAGGAAGCCTCCGGTGACCGGCCCGAGGCCAGGGCGAGGGTGCGCATGCCGTCCTCCGCCAGGGCATCGATGCGCTCCCGCCAGGCTTTCCGATCAATGGCCCGGAGGCCATGGGGATGCCATTCCCGGTCACAAAGATCCAGGATGACCTCCGGGGCGCCCTTGAGAAAGACGCGGCCTTCGTCATGGGCGGTGGCCATGAACTTGCGCTCGTGGTGGAAGGGGAGGGTATCCCGCCGGGGATGGATCTCGCGAATCGCTGTGGAGAGGAGCCCGAGATGGTGGGCGAAGTGCAGAAGGGCTTGTTCCATGGGGTCCCCCAGGGCTTCCTCCTGTTCCCCCATTTGCGCGTCATTACACAACACCGCGGCCGTCGCCAGTTTGGTCAAGCCCTCCCGGTCCTGGGGCGGGGGCGCGGCGAAGGGCGCATGGATGGTGCTTTCCGCGAGGAGGGCCGTGGCAACCTGCATGCGGTTTTTGGTGAGGGTTCCGGTCTTGTCCGTACAGATCACCGTGACCGATCCCAGCGTTTCCACGGCTGGCAACTGACGCAGGATGGCACCGAGTCGGGCCATGCGCTGTACGCCCAGAGCCAGCGTGATGCTGATGACGGCGGGCAACCCTTCGGGGATGATGGCCACGGCCAGGCTGACGGCTGCCAGCAGGGTGCTCTCCAGTCCCTGGCCATGACTGAGCCCTACGGCAAGGGCCAGTGCCGCTAGAACCAGGACAGCGGCGCTCAATATCCCGGCGAGTCGGTTGACCCGCCGCAGCAGAGGAGTTTGCATCGGCGGCAGGCTGGTCATCAGGGTGTGAATGCGTCCAATCTCCGTGGCGGCACCGGTGAACAGCGCGATGCCCAGGCCGCTGCCGGCGGTGACCAGGGTGCCTGCGTAGATCATGCTCTGCCGTTGCGTTTCCTCCGCAGCGTCCGTTGCCGCGCTGCGTTGCCCGGATAGTGCTGCCTTGGGCACGGGAAGTGATTCGCCGCTGAGCATGGACTCATCCACCGATAGCTCGTGGGCCTCGATGAGGGCGAGGTCGGCGCTGATGCGTTCTCCCGCTTGCACGGCCAATACGTCGCCGGGGACGATCCCGGTGGCGG
>JAJYQY010000136.1 GCA_021794385.1 Pseudomonadota bacterium
GATTTCGCGAAGTCATGGCGGCGAAAGGCCTGCGGGATGATCTTGCCCTGGCCGAGGCCTTGCTGGGAGCCGGAGTGGCCGTCGTACCGGGCTCGGCCTTCGGCACTCCTGGCCACATCCGCCTGTCCTTCGCGACCAGCGACAAGAACCTGGAGATGGCCCTGGACCGCATCAGCGCTTTCGTCAACGCCTGACCATTCCCGGCAACCCGGATCGCGTTAGCCCAGCATTAACCCCGCTCAGGGGGCGGGGCTAATGCCGACCGCCGCCGCAATCCGGCGGGCGCGCTCTCGGGCTTCCTCCACATTGTCGGCGCATGCAATACCTACCCCGAGGCGCCTGAGTTTGCTGGCCGTCGGCTTTCCGAAAAGCCGCAGATCGCTTTCCGGCACCGCCAGCGCGACCTCCAGCCCCGAATACACAGGCCCCCAACCGAGTCTCTTTCCGCGCACCACCGCCGACGCTGCCGGGCGCCGGAAACCCGGTTCCACCGGCAAACCCAGAATGGCACGCAGGTGTAGGTCGAACTCACTTTGACGTTGACTGGCCAGAGTCACCAGACCCGTATCATGGGGACGCGGCGAGAGTTCACTGAAGATGACCTCCGTGCCACGCACGAAAAACTCCACCCCATACAGTCCCCGTCCGCCCAGATTGTCGGTCACCCGTTGCGCCATCTTTTCCGCCTCCCGCAACGCGGTATCGCTCATTGGCTGTGGTTGCCAGGATTCCACATAATCACCGGCCTCCTGACGATGCCCTACGGGCGCGCAAAAGGTAGTCCCGAAGGCCGAACGCACGGTCAGCAGGGTAATCTCGAAGTCAAAATCCACAAAGCCCTCGACGATGATCCGCTGACCGCCCACCCGACCCGCCGTCTGCGCTTCCTGCCAGGCCAGCGCCAGCTCCGCCGCGCCGGGCACTACGGACTGCCCCTTACCACTGGAGGACATGACCGGCTTGATCACACAGGGAAAGCCCAATGCCGCAGCCGCGTCTTCCAGTTCCGCCAAGGTTCCGGCGAAACGGTACGGCGATGTCGGCAGGCCCAACTCTTCCGCAGCGAGGCGGCGGATACCCTCGCGGTCCATGGTCAACTGCACCGCGCGCGCCGAGGGCACCACCGTCGCCAGACCCGTTGCCTCGATCTCCGCCAGCGCCGATGTCGCGATGGCCTCTATTTCCGGCACCACATAGTGCGGGCGTTCGTGTTTGACAATGGCCAGAATAGCCTCCGGGTCGGTCATATCCAGCACATGGGAACGATGAGCCACCTGCATGGCTGGCGCGTCGGCGTAGCGATCCACCGCGATGGTCTCTACCCCCAGCCGCTGCGCAGCGATCAGGAGTTCCTTGCCCAACTCGCCAGCACCGAGCAGGAGCAGACGGGTTGCGGAAGCGGAAAGTGGTGTGCCCAGTTGCATGGAAATTTCCTTCCTAACAGTGAAACGGCGACATAGGGGCTTAAACAGCTATACTGATGTTAACATTTTCGGGCAGACGTGTACGCAAAGGAGCGGATTATGGGCAATAAGGACATCGGAATGGTGGGCTTGGGCCGGATGGGTGCCAACATGGCACGGCGTCTGCACCTCAAGGGCATGAAGGTCATCGCTTACAACCGTCATACCGAAAAAGCCACGGAGCTGGCCAAAGAAACCGGGATGCACGCCGCCAACAGTCTGGAAGCTCTCGTTCAGGCGTTGCCTACCCCCCGGGTCCTCTGGCTCATGCTTCCCGCCGGAGACGCCACCCAGAGCCACATCGATTCCATTCTTCCCTTGTTGAGCAGAAATGACATACTGATCAACGGTGCCAATGCCTTTTATGAGGACTCCATCGCCCAATCCCAAAAAGTGGAGGCGGCCGGGGTACGTTACATAGACGCCGGTGTTTCCGGCGGTATCTGGGGTCTGCGGGAGGGTTATGCCCTGATGGTCGGCGGCAGCCAGGAAGCCGTAGCCGAGGTAACGCCTTTTCTGGAGGCACTGGCGCCGGCCGCCGACAAAGGCTGGTTGCACTGTGGACCCGTCGGCAGCGGCCACTTTGTCAAAATGGCCCACAATGGCATCGAATACGGCATGATGCAGGCCCTCGCCGAAGGCTTCGCCATTTTGCAGGGCAAAACCGAATTCGGGCTGGACCTCGCCAAGGTCGCCGAAATGTGGCGCTACGGCAGCGTCGTCCGCTCCTGGCTCCTCGACCTCACCGCCGATACCCTCGCCAAAGATCAGGTGCTCGCCAGTATCGCGCCGATAGTGGCGGACTCCGGTGAAGGCCTGTGGACCGCGCAGACGGCCCTCGCACTGAAAATTCCCGCGCCGGTCATCACCCTCGCCCTGCAGATGCGCTGGGCTTCCCAGGGGCGCGACGACTACGCCGCCAAACTCCTGGCGATGATGCGCAACGAGTTCGGTGGTCACGCCGTGCAAAAGGAGGCCTGAATGAGCGATTGTAATTGTCAGTTTGTCATTTTCGGGGCGACCGGGGATCTGGCCTGCAAAAAACTCCTCCCCGCACTGTATCACCTGCATTGTGCAGGAAGAATGCCCGACGAACT
>JAJYQY010000064.1 GCA_021794385.1 Pseudomonadota bacterium
CCAACGTCCGCCTGATCCATGGGCCAGGATGCCCGGTCTGCGTACTGCCCATCGGACGCATCGACAGCGCCATCGCCCTGGCCCTGGACCACGGCGTCATCCTCTGCACTTATGGCGACGTGCTGCGCGTTCCGGCCTCGGAGCGCATGAGCCTGCTCAAGGCCAAGGCGGCCGGCGCCGATGTCCGCATGGTTTACTCCAGCCTGGACGCCTTGCGGATTGCCCAGGAGAACCGGGGTCGGGAGGTGGTTTTCTTCGCCATCGGCTTCGAGACGACCACCCCGCCCACCGCCGTGGCCATCCGGCAGGCCAAGGCCATGGGCCTCAAAAACTTCACCGCATTCTGTAACCACGTACTGACCCCCGCCGCCATCCGGAGCATCCTGGAGTCGCCCGAACTGCGCCAGTCGGGAACGGTGCGGCTGGACGGCATCATCGGGCCGTCCCACGTCAGCACGGTGATCGGTAGCCGGCCCTATGAGTTTGTCGCGGAGGAGTATCAGCGGCCGGTGGTGATCGCGGGTTTCGAGCCCCTGGATGTGATGCAGTCGATCCTGATGCTGATCCGCCAGATCAATGCCGGACGGGCGGAGGTGGAGAACGAGTTCACCCGCGCCGTCAACCGTGACGGCAATCCCAAGGCCCAGGCATTGATGGCCGAAGTCTTGGAACTGCGGCCCGCCTTCGAGTGGCGCGGCCTGGGCGTCGTCCCGTACAGCGCGCTGCGCATCAACGCGGCCTACGGGGACTTCGACGCCGAGCGCCGTTTTTCCATCCCATATCTGGCGGTGGCCGACCACAAGGGCTGCGAGTGCGGCGCCATCCTGCGCGGCGTCAAGAAGCCCCAGGACTGTCGGCTCTTCGGCACTGCCTGCACGCCGGAAAATCCCATGGGTTCGTGCATGGTTTCTTCCGAGGGGGCCTGCGCCGCCCACTACACCTATGGCCGCTACCGAGATTACCGGGATGCCGGC
This sequence comes from Pseudomonadota bacterium, assembly GCA_021794385.1. Taxonomy (GTDB): domain Bacteria; phylum Pseudomonadota; class Gammaproteobacteria; order Acidithiobacillales; family Acidithiobacillaceae; genus Acidithiobacillus_B. The sequence continues at coordinate 975 of JAJYQY010000064.1, forward strand.
CCCACCCCAAAGGCGGTGAACGACTGATGGACGACACCCGGAAAAAAAGCTATCTACGGCCCCTGGATTGGCGACAGGGGCGTGTGGACATGACCCATGGCAGTGGCGGCCGCGCCACCGCGCAGCTCGTCGAGGAACTCTTCCTGCGCGCCTTTGACAATGATTGGCTGCGCCCATTGAACGACCAAGCCTGCTTCCTAGTGTCGTCAGGTCGCATGGTGGCGGCAACCGACAGTCATGTAGTCTCCCCCCTCTTTTTCCCGGGGGGGGACATCGGTTGCCTGTCCGTGCATGGGACCATCAACGACGTGGCCATGGCGGGGGCGAAGCCGCTGTATCTCACGGCGGGCTTCATCCTTGAGGAGGGCTTCCCCTTGAGCGATCTGCGGCGGATCGTGGACTCCATGGCGGCGGCTGCGCGGGAGGCCGATGTCGCCGTCATCGCCGGTGATACCAAGGTGGTGGAGCAGGGCAAGGGCGACGGCGTCTTCATCACCACCACCGGTATCGGCGTGGTGCCCGAAGGGGTACAGATCTCGGGCGACCGGGCGCGGCCCGGCGACCGTATTCTGCTCAGCGGGACCATCGGGGATCACGGCGTCGCCATCATGTCGTTGCGGGAGGACCTGCGTTTCGGCACCGCCGTAGCCTCCGACACCGCCGCCCTGCACGGCCTGGTGGCGACCATGGTGAAGGCGGTGCCCGACATCCATTGCCTACGGGACCCCACCCGCGGCGGGCTCGCCACCACCCTGAACGAGATCGCCCAACAATCCGGGGTGGGAATGCGGATCCGGGAACTACCCATTCCGGTCCGGCCCCAGGTCAAGGCCGCTTGTGAATTCCTGGGGCTGGATCCCCTCTACGTGGCCAATGAAGGCAAACTGGTGGCCATCTGCCCGCCTGCGGAGGCGGAGCGCCTGCTGGCGGCGATGCAGGCACATCCCCTGGGAGCCGACGCCGCCATCATCGGCGAGGTGGTGGAAGATCCCCGTCACTTCGTGGAGATGGAGACGGCCTTCGGTGGCCGGCGCATGGTGGATTGGCTTACCGGCGAGCAGTTGCCCAGGATCTGCTAATGATTGCCGGCTGTCGTTTCCAGGGCAATTGGAGGGAGAGCGCCAAGCGCGCTTTTCCCGACTCACGCATTGAACACGCTGAACCAAAGGCTCTATCCGGGAGGGATAGGCCATGAGCAATCGGCCAACCGTGCTGATTGTCGATGACGAGATGCGCTCCTTGGAGGCAGTGGAGCGGACCATTGATGACGAATTCGACGTGCGGACCGCCAGTGGCGCGGCCGAGGCCGAACGCATACTGGCGGAGGATTGGGTCCAGGTGGTTATTTCCGACCAACGCATGCCCGGCACCAGTGGCATCGAATTCCTCAAAGGGGTACGGGAACGCTGGCCGGAGGTGATCCGCATGATCATCTCCGGCTATACGGACCCTGGGGACATTATTGAAGGCATCAACGAAGCCGGTATCTATCAATACATTACCAAGCCTTGGCACCCCGATCAGCTTCTGCTCGCGGTGCGCAACGCCGCGCGGCTATATCAGCTTCAGCGCGAATACGACCTATTGACAGTAGAGATGAAGATCGCCGCCCCGGTCCTGGAGCGCCAGTTGGCGCAGCGACGGGAGCAACTCAAGCGTGTATTTCGCATGGATGAGATCGTGCGGGCGGAGGGGAGTCCCCTGGAGGAGATCTGTGACCTGACCCTGCGCATCGCCGGCTACGATATCGTCGTCCTCGTCACCGGGGAATCGGGTACCGGCAAGGAGCTTTTCGCGCGGGCCCTGCACTACAACAGCCTGCGGGCGGACAAGCCCTTCGTGGTGGAGAATTGCGGCGCTCTTCCCGATCCCCTGCTGGAGAGTGAACTGTTCGGACACAAGCGAGGGGCATTTACCGGCGCCATCTGCGACCGGGTGGGCCTGTTCGAGCAGGCCGATGGCGGTACCGTCTTCCTGGATGAAATCGGTGAGATCTCCCCCGCCTTCCAGGTGAAGCTGCTACGGGTGCTGCAGGGCGGCGAGATTCGCCCCCTCGGCAGCAACCAGCGCAGGAAGGCAAATGTGCGGGTGGTCGCCGCCACCAATCGGAATCTGGCGGAGGAAGTCCGTGCCGGGCGCTTTCGCGAAGACCTGTACTATCGGCTGTCGGTGATGCATGTACACTTGCCACCACTACGCGCACGTCCGATGGACATTGCCCTCCTCGCCAAAAGGGCGCTGGAGTGGGCGGTGAAGCTGCACGGCAAGCCGGCCAAGGGGTTCACGGACGAGGCCATGGCCTGCATGCAGGCCTATGGCTGGCCAGGCAACGTACGGGAACTGGAAAACGAGGTGCAGCGCATGTTGGTGTTGGCAGATGGGGAATACTTGGGGAAAGAATTGCTCTCCGGCCCGGTCTGCGCGTCGGGACTAAGAGGAGGGGAAGCATTGCGTTCGAGCCCCTGGGCCAGTGGCAGCCTCCGGGAGCGCGTCGAGAAGATGGAGGCGCATATCTTGCGGGAAGTATTGATCCGCCATGGTTGGAACAAGAGCCGAGCGGCGGCGGAATTGGGCCTGTCGCGGGTCGGCTTGCGCAGCAAAGTGGAGCGTTATGGGCTTGGGCGCAAGCTCGACAGTTGAGTGCGAATGAATGGATCGTGGCTATGCCAATGGCGCACATTTCGGTTTCTGAGAGAGGATATTGATGGGAGGGTCCGAGGAAAGGATGTGGAAGGGCTTGCCGGCGCGGCCCCTCATGGGCGCGCTGGGAACGGTGATTCTGCTCAATGGATTGGCCTGGGGCCTCCTCCTGGGGCTGCGCCGCCTCGACGCTGCCCTGTTGGGCATCGGCGCGCTGGCCTATTTTTTTGGCCTGCGCCACGCCTTTGACGCCGACCACATCGCCGCCGTCGACAACGTCACCCGCAAGCTGCGCCAGGACGGCCAGAAGCCCGTCGGGGTGGGGCTCTTCTTCTCCCTCGGCCATTCGACCATCGTCATCCTTCTTTCCCTGGGGTTGGCGCTGGCCGTGCGCGAGACCGAGGGCCACATGCAACTCTTCGAGCGATTCGGGGGCGTGTTCGGCACCACCGTCTCGGCGGCCTTCCTCACCCTGATCGGCCTCATCAACCTATACATCTTCCTGCGCCTGTGGCAGGTCCTGCGTCGTTGCCGCCGGGGCGACCGGGCGGCGGCAGAGCACTCCGAGGTGCTCGATCTGCTGGAACAACGGGGGTTCATGGCCCGCCTCTTTCGTGCCGTCTACCGACGCATCGACCGTAGTTGGCAGATGTATCCCGTGGGTTTCCTGTTCGGATTGGGCTTCGACACGGCCACCGAGGTCGCCGTGCTGGGCATCTCGGCCACCATGGCCCAGCATGGCGGGCTGCCGCTGTGGGGGGTCATGGTATTCCCGCTGCTCTTTACGGCGGGCATGAGCCTGATGGATACGGTGGACGGGCTGGTCATGATCAAGATCTACGACTGGGCCATGATCGATGCTGTACGCAAGCTCCTTTTCAACACCACCATCACCGGCCTGGGGGTCCTGGTGGCACTAGGGGTGGGCAGCACCGAATGGCTGCAACTATTGGCAGCGGAATTCCGTTGGCAGGGAACCTTCTGGAACTTCATTCAAGACCTGAACTTCAGCACCCTGGGCGGGATGGTGGCCTCCCTGATGGTGCTCACCTGGGGCGCCGCGTGGCTCTACTACCGTCGCGCCCTCCAGCCCGCCGAATAAGGGGACGTAGGGCATCCTGAGCCCATCCAGGCTTGCCTGAATATCGCCGATGATCGCCGGCCAAAGGATTGCCACCAAGTCGCTGAGTGGCGGCAGGGAGGGCGCGTGACCCGTCTCGGTCCCGTAGATCAGCACGCGGGGCGGCAACTCCTCCAGGGCGCGGCCCAGGGCCAGGGCCGCGGCCACGCCGAAGCCGTGGCTCGACAGCAGACCGGCGCTGTCGTCCAGTTCCAGCATGTCCAGCCGCCGCAGGGTGCCGGGCGGGGCGCCGCTGCGCATGGCGTCCAGGAGAATGGCCAGGTCCGCCCCGCGCATGGCCGGGAGCAGGAGGCTGCCGGGGCGGTCGCAGAGCGTGATGTGGACCATTCCCGCCGGAAAATGCCGGGGCAGACCCGCCCGCTCCAGGGCCTCCGCGAGCCGCCAGCCGAGATCGTCGCCGGCGAAGGGCGAACCGATGCCGAGGATGCGGACGGGGCTCACCGGCGCCCCACGCGAACGGTCAGGAAATGGGTGGCGCAGGAGATGCAGGGGTCGTAGTTGCGGATCACCATCTCGGCTTGCTGGCGCAGGGCCTCGTCGTCCCGCTCCAGACCCAGGGTCTCCAGGGAGCGACGCAGGTCGGCCTCGATGCGCGCCTGGTTCTGGCTGGTGGGCGGGACGATGCGGGCGTGCCGTACCTGACCTGCGGCATCCAGGTCGTAGCGGTGCCAGAGCAGGCCGCGGGGAGCCTCCGTGCAACCATGGCCGGTGCCGGAGCGAGGGGTGGCGGGGGCGAATGGGGCCTCGGGCGCGCTGTAATCTTCCAGCAGGCGGGTGACCTCCAGAAGGGCATGGTGGATTTCTGCCGCCCGCGCGACGATGCTGTGGAACATATTGCGGCTGGGGAAGGCGATGCCGGTGCGCCCCAGGGCCTCCCGGACGGGCGTGTGCAAGCGGTCCAGATTGAGGTTGAGCCGCGCGAGCGGCCCTACCAGGTAGGGCCGCCCCTCCAGGGAGGCGTAGAGGGCGGTGGAGTGGGGCTCCTGATGCTCCACGAAATGGGCTTCGTAGTCGGAGATGGGGATGTCCAGGCCACCGCTGGAGACGATGCGCCCCTCGTTCATGGGGTACTCGTCGGGGTGGCGCAGGGCGACACTGACAAAGTCCTGGGCGTCGTTCGGCAGGTTCAGGGAGGCGGTCCAGGCCACCAGCGCCTCGGCCCCCGGTAGAGCGGCCCCCACCTGCTCCTGGAGCGCCGCCACCTCTGCCCGGCTGGGCGCACGGTGAAAGCCCCCCACCCGGGCGCCCACGGGATGCACCGAGCGACCGCCGAAAAGGCGGATGATCTCATTGCCCAAGGCCTGGAGGGCGAGCCCCCGGCGCACGGTGTCCGGATGGGCGCGAGCCATCTCGGCGACGCTGCCATAGCCCAGGAAGTCGGGCGCTGCCAGCAGATGGATGTGCAGGCTATGGCTCTGTATCCACTCGCCGCAGTAGAACACCCGACGCATGGCCCGCACCCAGGGGTCGGGTGCCAGGCCGAAGATGCCCTCGATGGCTTGCACGGCGCTCATTTGATAGGCCACCGGGCAGATGCCGCAGATGCGCGCCACCATGTCCGGGACTTCCTGGTATTCCCGGCCTTCCAGGAACTTCTCGAAAAGCCGCGGCGGCTCAAAAATGCGCAGACGCAGCGTTTCGATGTGCCCGCCATGCACCTCCAGGTCCAGGGCGCCTTCCCCTTCCACCCGCGCCAGGACCGGCACGGAGAGGCTGATCTCACGGCTCTGGGTCATGGGCTTGCTCCTGCCAGTGGCGGCCTGCCTCGGCAAAGTCCGGGGCGCCGTTGTTGATGAAGAGAAAGCGCCGGGCGACAGCTTCCGGCACCAGGCCGAGTCCTTCCAGCCGCCGCCCCAGAGCCGCAGCGTTGGGATTCTCCGCCGGTCCGTAGCAGGCATAGCAATCGCGCCCGAAGCGGGGGCACAGCGCCCCACAGCCGGCGAGAGTCACGGGGCCCATGCACGGCAGCCCCTTGGCCACCAGCACGCAGACCGCCTGATGGCGTTTGCACTCCAGGCAGACCTTGTCCTGTTCGAGCGCCGGCACGACCCCGAAGAGAAGGGCGCGCACTGCCCCCAGGACCTGGCGCCCGTTCACCGGACAGCCCCACAGCTCCAGGTCCACCGGGACATGGGCGGCGATGGGGGTGGAGGTGGCCAGGCTATGGATATATCCGGGCTGAGCGTAGATCTCCGCGATCCAGCCGGGGCCGTCGGCCAGGTTGCGCAAGGCCTGGAGGCCGCCGGCCGTGGCGCAGGCACCGATGGTGATGAGCCAGCGGCTGTTTTTGCGGATTTGCCGGATGCGCTCCTCGTCTTCGGGCGTGGAGATACTGCCCTCCACGAAGGCGATGTCCACGGGCGCCTCCGGGTCCACCGGCCCGGCCTCGGCGAAGTGGACGATTTCCACCAGCTCGGCAAGCCGCAGCAGATCTTCCCCCAGGTTCAGGAAGGCCAACTGACAACCGTCGCAAGAACTGAACTTGTGCACCGCGAGGCGTGCTTTGGCAGCGGCCATGACGTCAAAATCCTCGCTCGCCCAATAGGGCCTGGATCTCCGGATAGGGGAACACCGGGCCATTCCGGCAGACGAAGTTCCCTCCCATCTGACAATGGCCGCAATGGCCGATGGCACAGTGCATGCTGCGCTCCATGCTGAGCCACAAGTCCTCCTCCGCCACGCCGCGTCGCCGCAACTCCTGTACCGCCGCCCGCATCATGGGCTCGGGGCCGCACATCATCATCAGCGCCCCAGGATCGATGTGCACACGGTCGAAGAGGACCGTTACCGGCCCCACCTGTCCGAACCAGCCGGGGCCACCCACGTCCGCCGCCAGCCCCACCTGCACATCGGGCAGGCGACTCCAGGCCTCGTACTGGGCGCGCCAGATGAGGTCGTCGGTATGCTTGACGCCTTGCAGGATGGTGAGCCGCCCGAAGCGTTCCCGTCGCCGCAGGATGTAGTGGATGACCGAGACCACCGGCGCGCAGCCCAGGCCCCCGGTGAGGAGCACGATGTCCCTGCCTTCGGCCAGTTGCAGGGGCCAGCCCCGGCCGTAAGGGCCGCGCAGGCCCAAGCGGGCGCCCTTCCCCAGGAGCGCCAGCCCCTGGGTGACGCGGCCCACGGCACGGATGGTATGGTCGATGAGGTGCTCATCTTCGGGATCGGAGACGATGGAAATGGGCACCTCGCCCACCCCGTATAGATAAACCATGTTGAACTGGCCCGGCTGAAAGCGATAGCGGGCCTGTATTTCGGGATCGGTGAAGGCGAGGCGCAGGGTGAAGATGGTGGGGGATTCCTGAATGCGCTCCAGGACCTCGACCTCGTCGGGGAGGTAAGGATCAAGCATGATCCCCTCCGCAGACGGCCGCCGCTTCCTCGGTGATGTCGATGCCCACCGGACACCAGGCGATGCAGCGTCCGCAGCCCACGCAGCCGGAGCGGCCATACTGGTCGTGCCAGCTCCCGAGCTTGTGGGTCAGCCACTGGCGGTAGCGCAGGCGGGTATCGGCGCGGATGACGATACCGTGGATATAGCTGTGTCCCTCGGTGAAACAGGAATCCCATTGCCGGTAATGGGCGCTGTGGCTGCCGTCCAGGGCGGGCTCCTCCATCTCGGCGTGGCAGAAACAGGTGGGACAGACGGAGCTGCAGTTGGCGCAGGACAGACAGCGCTGGGCCACATCGTCCCAGCGGGGATGGTGAAGATTGGCAAAGAGACTGTCACGCAGGTTGCGGGACGGCAGGGTGCGTTGCTGCGCCTGGGCGGCAGCGGCGATCTCCCCGTCGGCGGTGGCCTGCTGGGCGGGGTCCAGGGCTTCGAGAAGCAGTTGCCCGAACAAGACCTCGCCCTTGGGGCTCCCCGCCGTCACGATGAAGCCCTCGTCGAGTTCCGCCAGGGCCAGGTCGAAACCCGACTCGGCCCGCGGTCCGTCGCCGGTAGAGGCGCAGAAGCAGGTGGCAGCGGGATGGGTGCAATGCACCGCCACCAGGAAAAGGTTTCCGCGGCGAACGCCATAATGGGGATCGGGGAAGGGGCCCTCCAGGAAGTGCTGGTCCTGCAGACGCAGGGCCGCCAGATCGCAGGCGCGCACGCCGATGACGGCGGTGGGGAGGGCTTCCGGCATCTGGGGGTGAAAGGCGATGGCCCCGTCACTCCCCGCAGCGCTGGTCCAGAGGATCTCGCGGGGGGCAAAGAGCAGCGGCTTGAGGGCCTGGGGCCCGTTGGCCCAGGCGAAACAGCGCGGGCTGTCGTCCCGCTGGAGCCGATACGCGCCCGGCTGCTGATGGTCGTGGACCCCCCGTGGCAGATCGTCGGCACTGTCCAGCTCCTCGTAGACAATGGCGCCATCCCGCACCTTGGGGCCTAGGCAACGATAGCCGGCCGCAGTCAAGGCAGCCAGCAGATGCCGGAAACGGGGACGAGGGAGAAAACCGGGTTCGGCCATAATGTAAACCCCCGTGACTTGACGACAATGAGCCGTTACCGATTCAACCGCCCTATCCATCTTCTATATACTATAAATGGAGCCGGTTGCAAAATTCGTGATGGTGATGAACCCTGCCGCTTGGCAGGCTATTGGTAAGCGGGTACTCACCAATAGCCTGGGCAAGGGTGACTCACGCCGGTCCACTTCCGTTATCCGTTGTTCTCTTCACCTCACCTAAAGTATGGAGACTGATTTACAACATGCTGGTTATAAATGAAAAAATAATGAAAGGATGGTGAGCTATCGAATGCTCCGGTAAGCATGATCTGGAGCGGCGCCTCCACGAACGCCTCTATGCGCAGCTAAAACTGCCGGCGGGGGAGGGCGTATGGGTCGCCTTCAGTGGCGGCGGTGACTCCACGGCATTGCTGGGCGCCCTCAAGGCCCTGGGTTATCCGGTGCGCGCGGTTCATGTGGACCACGGCTGGCGCCCCGAAAGTAAAGCGTGGGCGCAACATTGTCGGGAAGTCGGGGCACGCCTGGGGGTGCCGGTGAAGGTCTTGACGCTGGCGCCATTGACGCCGGGAGAGGGCCTCGAAGATCGCGCCCGCCGAGCCCGCTATGGGGTCATGGCCGCCCTCTTGCAAAAGGGCGATTGGCTGCTCACTGCCCACCACCGCGAGGACCAGGCCGAAACCTTTCTCTTGCAGCTCTTGCGCGGTGCGGGATTGGAAGGCCTTGCGGCCATGCCGTGGCAACGGCCATTGGGGCAAGGCTTCCTTGGCCGCCCTTTCCTGGACCTGGGACGTAGTCTTTTGCAGGACTACCTGGAGGCCATGGGGCTGCCCTATCTGGAAGACCCCGCCAACTGCGATCCGCGCTTTGATCGGGCGCGTTTGCGCCATGGTCTTTTCCCGCAACTGGCTGCTCTTGGCTGGCCGCAGGCGGCCATGCAGTTCGCCCGTGCGGCGGAAAACCTGGGCGATGCCCTGGCGGTCCAGGGCCAATGGTTGGCGGCACAGGAGGCGCGTCTAGGGTCAACGGGAAAGGAAGCACTGCAACTGGCAGCCCTGCAAGGTCTGCACCCAGCCGGCCAACGCATTTTTTTGCGTCATTGGCTGCGCCGACAGGGCCTGGCCCTGCCGTCCCGCAGCCGTCTGACGGTCCTACAGGCCGCCATCGCCAGGGGCGGGGAGGGACGTATCCTGGAATGGGCCGGCGGCGCCGTGTGGTTACAGGGGGGGAAGATCCATGCCTTGGCCCGGGCGCCCAATCCTGTGGACTGGCAAGCCGGGCCGTGGCAGCCTGGGAATGGGCCTTTGCCCATGCCGGGATGGCGGGGTCAGTTGCTGACCACGGCCCCCGATGCCGCCGTCCATGCCCTGAACCCGGCCCTTGCCCAGGAATCATTGCACTGGCGCCGTCGCCGGCCAGGGGAATCTTATCGCAGCAGCGACGGCCATCATCGCCCCTTGAAAAAACTGCTTCTGGAAAGCGCGGTGCCCCCTCCCCATCGGGGCGATGTCCCTTTGCTCTTCCATGGGGAAGACCAGCTCGTGCTGATACTTGGCTATTACACCGCCCCCTGGGCGCAGGCCAAGGGCCAGGAGGCGATCTATCTCTGGCGCGCCGAGGGCGGATCAGCCTAAAAACGGCAGTTGGCACGGGTGTTTTTTGCACGAAAGGTCCGCGCCAACGGATCTTGGGATCAGCAAGCGGGGAGGGGCGTATCGGCAGCGAAGGATAGGGCAGCGCCACGGGCGCCGGGGCGAATGCTGCCGTCGGCGTAGACCACCCGACCGCCGACGATGGTGACCTGGGGCCAGCCGGTGAGGCTCCAGCCGGCGAAGGGGCTCCAGTGCACCTTGGTCCACATTTCTTCGTTGCGCACCGGTTTTTCGTGGACCATATCCACGAGTACCAGATCGGCATCCCAGCCGATGGCAATTTTACCTTTGTGGGCGACGC
>JAJYQY010000120.1 GCA_021794385.1 Pseudomonadota bacterium
GTTCCATGGCTTGCCGCAGACGGTGCTCTTGGGCGCGCAGGTGCGGCAGCCACTCGGCCCGGTCGGGGCTGACGGCCTGGGCGGCGGCGGTGGGGGTGGCGGCGCGGAGGTCGGCGGCAAAGTCGGCAATGGTGAAGTCGATCTCGTGACCGATGCCGGTGATCACCGGGATGGGGCAACTGCGGATGGCGCGGGCGATGGCCTCGTCATTGAAAGCCCAGAGGTCCTCGCTGCTGCCGCCGCCCCGGGCGATGATCAGGACATCCTCGCTGCGGCGCCGGGCCACCCGTGCCAGGGCCGTGAGGATCTGCGGCACGGCCTCATTGCCTTGCACCGCTACCGGATAGAGAAGGACTTGTAATAGTGGCCAGCGCTGGCGGAGGGTCACCAGGATGTCATGGACGGCCGCCCCCGTCGGAGAGGTGATCACCGCCACCCGACGTGGCCAACGCGGGATGGAACGCTTGTCCTCGGGACGGAACAGTCCTTCCGCATGGAGCCGGGCCTTGAGGGCCTCAAAACGCGCCTGCAGATCGCCGGCCCCGGCTTCCGCCAGTTGTTCGACGACGAGCTGGAACTCTCCGCGCCCTTCATAAAGGGTCGCTTGCGCCAGCACCTGCACCTGCATTCCCTCTTTGGGGAGGGCTCGACAATAGGCGCTGCGGTTGCGAAACATGGCACAGCGCACCTGTGCGCGTTCGTCTTTCAGGGTAAAATACCAGTGTCCGGAAGCGGGGCGGCTGAAATTGGAGATTTCACCCTGCACCCACAGCAGCGGCAGGCCGCCCTCAATGATCTCGCGCGCAGTGCGGTTGAGGTCGCTGACGGAGATGGTGGGCAAGACCTGTGTTTCCAATGGCATGATGGCTCCATTTTGATCTTTTGGATGAAGGAAAATACCAGCGCCGGGGACAGTGGTGGTCGCTTGTTTTGAGCTTGGCTCTTGACCTTGCCGTGGTCAAGGTTTTAAGGTCCTCATTGCTTGGTCTTTATGCCAACTGCCCAAAAGGAGCCGCCATGGCCGTAATAGAACTGACTCAACACAACTTCGATGCCGTGGTGCAAGGCAATGACCTGGTGCTGGTGGATTTCTGGGCACCCTGGTGTGCGCCCTGCCGCGGCTTCGCCCCGATCTTCGAGGCGGCCGCCGCGAAATACCCGGATGCCGTCTTTGGCAAGGTCAACACCGATGTCGAGCAGGAACTGGGGAGTTTCTTCCAGATCCGCTCCATTCCCACGCTGATGATCTTTCGTCAGCAAATCGGTATTTTTTCCCAGGCCGGATCCTTGCCGGCCAATGCCCTTGAAGAAGTCATTACCCAGGCCCTGGCCCTGGATATGGACGAAGTGCGCCGGGAAATCGCCCAGGAGCAGAGTACCTCCCACTAACACGATATGCCCCCTGGGGCCTTCGGCCTTTGGGGGCGTTGTTCCTCCAAACCCCTATCCGTCAGGGACGCATGATTCGCCCACCAGCATCAACGCCAGCAAGCCGATAACGGTAGCGGTGAGGCCATTGCGCAAGGCCATGAATCAGGACGGCCACAATTCTGCCGTTACTACTCATGGGTTGCTCCTGCAGGTGCGGAGGGCGCTGACGGTACCGCCGTCCGGACGCCCGCCACGGCTTTGGCATGCGCACTCCCGATGCCCCGGGGCTGGATATGGGTAATAGCGATGATTACCAGGGCCACCAGGGCGCCGGCCCAAAGCACCAGTAGCACGGCGACCAAGAGCGGGCCGATCTGTGGACGTTTCATTACGCCTTTCTGGCCGCTTGGGCCGAGTGAAGGTCGGGCAACGCCTCACCACGCCGATACATTACGCGCCCCCAGGAAGTGCATGTTGAGAGGGATTTCGATTTTGCGGGTCTGCGCTGCCAGTTGCTTGGAAAAAGGCGTATAGGGAAAAGAAAGGTGGATGATGCGCTCGGCGGCGGCGTCCAGGGCGGGATTGCCGGAGGATTGCTCGATAATGATCCGGGCGAGCCCGCCATCCTGGTTGAGGATGACGCGCACCTTGAGGTTGCCGGTCATTTCCCCCGGATAGTTGAGGTCGCCGATGCGCTCCAGCTTCTGGATCCAGCCGGCAATATAAAAATCGGCCACCGGCCCCTTGGGGTTTTCGAATTTGGGCAGGGGAGGGCTCGCCGTGGCTTCCCGGGCTGCCTGATTCATCTGCGTTTCCAGACGGCCCAGATCAATTCTGGGCGGCGACGCGGGGCTGGACGGTGCCCCAGGGGCGGGAGCAGGGCTCACTTTTCCGCTGTGCGCTGTCTGATTTTCCTCTATGCGCGGCGGATGGGCCGGCAGCGGATGGGGGGAGATAGGCCTTGGGGATGCCTTGGGGCGTGGATGGGGTAAGGGCTGGTGGGGCAGCGTCCGGGGGTGGGCGGGGGTCTGCTCCACGACTTTGGGCGGTACGATCTTGTGGGCGGGGCTCGGGGCCCGCCCCTGGATGGGCTCCGGCATGATCTGGAAGGTTTTATTGGCTTCTTTGGCGGGCAGCCGGACGGACTGTGGTTTGGCGATATGGACAAAGAAATACACCAATGCCGCCATCAACAGCGCCGAAGCCAGCACCCAAGGCAAGAGCGAATCGCTCCAATGCGACCGCTCTTGCGGAACGATGAAATAAAGTTTACCCCTGACGCTTGCCAAACTTTCCAAACCTTGCGGCCTTTGCCGTATCTCGCGGGTGATAACTGCCTTCGACCAAACCGGAAGCACCTTGAAGCATTATACGAAGTCTAAAACGAATGCGCAGCCGGTAGGACCCCTGACCGCGGCGAAACCTCACATTGGCCAGCATCAGGAGGCCGAGCAGGAAATGCAGCGCAATGGCTGAAAGGCGGCTCGATGCTCCGGTCGATGCTCTTGCTGGGCCGAGCTAGCTTAGCACAGCATGGGTCTTTGGCCCGAGAACAGCCGCAAGGCGCATGGCGAGCCTCCATGAACCGTAAAACTCGGGGAGGGGGAATCTACGATGCGCATGCTGGTCAACGCGTTGCTATGGAGCCCGCCGCCGGCGCGGCGCGAAAATGAGGAAGAAAGGCCGCCAGGACCCCCAATAACGGGAGAAACGCGCAAAATTGGTAGACCCAGGCAATGCCCCAAAGGTCTGCCAACTGGCCCAGGACGGCGGCGCCGATCCCTCCCAGGCCAAAGGCCAGGCCGAAAAACAAGCCGGAAACCGCCCCAACCCTGCCGGGAATGAGTTCCTGGGCATATACGACCATGGCCGGGAAGGCCGAGGCGAGCATGAAGCCGATCACGGCGCTGAGAATGGCTGTCGCTGTCAATCCGACATGGGGCAGCGCCAGGGTGAAGGGGGCAATGCCCAGGATCGATACCCAAATGATGACCTTGCGACCGATGCGATCGCCAATGGGGCCACCGAAGAGGGTACCAGCCGCCACGGCGGCGAGAAAGATGAAGAGGTGGATCTGCGCCTGCTGCACCGGGATATGGAAACGGGCCATGAGATAAAAAATCAGATAGCTGCTGATGCTGGTCAGATAGAGAAACTTGGAAAACATCAGGAACACCAGAATGATCATGCTGCGCCGGACGATAGACTTGGGCAACGGAGCGGCAGAAGTGGCGGTTTGCATGGGTTTGGGCAGGCGATGCTGGTAACGGTACCAGCGGCCCACGAAAAAGAGGATGACAATGGCCAGGAGCGCCGCGGCGGAGAACCAGGACAGACTCTCTTGGCCGTTGGGCATCACCAGCCAGGCGGCCAGCAGCGGGCCGGTGGCCGTCCCGACGTTGCCGCCCACCTGAAAGATGGATTGTGCCAGGCCATGCTGGCCACCCGAGGCCATGCGCGCCACCCGGGAAGATTCCGGGTGAAAGATGGATGAACCCATGCCGACCATGGCCGCAGCGGTGAGCAGGAGCCCATAGTTTGGTGCGATGGAGAGCAGCAAAAGGCCGAAGAAGGTAAAAAACATCCCCATCGGCAGGGAAAAGGGATGGGGGCGCCGATCCGTGTAAGCGCCAATCAACGGCTGGATCACCGCCGCGGTGAGTTGATAGGCCAGGGTAATGAGGCCGATCTGGGCGAAGGTGAGGTGAAAATTGCCCTTGAATAGCGGATACACCGCCAGCATCAAGGACTGGATCATATCGTTCAGGAAATGAGAAACGCTGATCGCCCCCAGCACTTCAAAACGGGTTGCGGCAAAGCGGGAAGGGGAGGCCGGTCCTGCGGCGGAAAGGCCGGTCGCATCGATGTGGTTACGAGACATGGAGATGGTCTTTTGTCACCCTGCTGAGGCGGGCATCTTACGAGGGGCGCCGCCCGATGTCTAACGACGCCCGGTGCAAAAAACACGTTGCTGCCCAAGGAAGGGGATTCTTGCCGGGCCGCCAGCGCTGACAATCATCGGCCGAGCCCCTTTGGGCGGGCTCTGGAGTTGTTTTTGCAGGGGGAATGGCGCACCATTTCCCGCCGCTGTTCATGTCCTGCGCAGCCGCTGCTCCGGCGTATGCCCCGGAGTTTGCCTTGCCTTGGGGCGTTGGGGTAGTGTTTAATTATTTCGATGAGATCTGCCATGAAAACACCCGCCGGGGGTGATGACCCCAATCCCGTTGACTTTGAATCCACTCTGGAAGCCTTGGAAGACACGGTAAAGCAGTTGGAAAGCGGCCAGTTGCGGCTGGAGGAATCCATTGCCCTCTTTCAGCGGGGAGCGCAATTGGCACGCCGTTGTGAGGAGCAGCTCCAGCAGGCGCGGCAGGCGGTGGAAATACTCCTGGCCGAGGCCGAGGCGCCGGTGCCTTTCCTGAGCGAAGAGGATCAACAATAGTGGATGCAGCCATAGAGCAAACAGCCTTTCAAACATTCTGCCGGTCCTATGTCGAGCGCATGGAAGGGGTTTTGGGGCAGCTTTTGCCGAGCGAGGAGCTTTTGCCGGCCGGGCTCCATCGCGCCATGCGCTACAGCGTATTGGGTGGCGGCAAGCGCATTCGCCCCCTGCTGGTCTATGCCACAGGGCACTGTCTGGGCGTGCCGGCGGAGCATCTCGATCGCCCCGCCGCCGCCCTGGAATTGATCCATGCCTATTCCCTAGTCCACGACGATCTGCCCGCCATGGACAATGACGACTTGCGCCGCGGTCGCCCTACCTGCCACCGGGCCTTTGACGAAGCGACAGCGATTCTGGCAGGCGACGGCCTGCAGGCCCTGGCCTTTCAAATAGTGGCCGAGACCGGCTGGGGCATGGCGCCGGAATGGCAGTTGCGCATGGTGCAGACCCTAGCGGCGAGTGCCGGTTCGCGGGGCATGGTCGGGGGGCAGGCCATCGATCTGGCGGCCGTAGGCCACGAACTGGCATTGCCGGCTTTGGAGGTCATGCATCTGCACAAAACCGGCATGCTCATCCGCTGTGCCATCCAGTTGGCCCTTTTTGCCGCCGGGCAGGGTGATGGTGAGCAGTACGAGGCGTTGTTGCGTTATGCCGATCGGGTGGGACTCGCCTTCCAGGTGCAGGACGACATCCTCGACGAGATCGGTGATCTGGAGCTGACGGGCAAGGCTGTTCAGGGAGCGGATCGCAGCCGCAACAAACCGAGCTTTGTGACCCTGCTCGGCCTGGCGGGCGCTCAGGATTATGCGCGGCGGCTCCTGGACGAGGCGCTGGCGGCCCTCACGCCCTGGGGGGCGGAAGCCGACCATCTGCGGGCACTGGCGCGCCTGATTGTTGAGCGCAGTAAATGAGCGGGCCCTTACGCAGCAGTATTCCCTCCCCCGCCGAGTTGCGGCGGATGTCCCGGGCCGAGCAGAAGCGGGTCGCGGCGGCTGTCCGCCAATTCATCCTCGACAGCGTCAGCAGTACCGGTGGCCACCTTTCCTCCAGCCTGGGGGCGGTGGAGCTGACGGTAGCCCTCCACGCGGTCTTCCATACCCCGGAGGATCGCCTCGTCTGGGATGTCGGGCACCAGGCCTATCCCCACAAGGTTCTCACCGGTCGTGGCCCCCGCTTCCCCACCTTGCGTAGGAAGGATGGGCTGTCGGGCTTTTTGAAGCGCGATGAGAGCGTCTACGACGCCTTCGGGGCGGGTCATTCCAGCACCTCCATCAGTGCTGCCCTGGGGATGGCCGTGGCCGCCAAGCTGGAGCATCAGCCGCGCCAGGTAGTGGCCATTATTGGTGACGGGGCCATGACGGCGGGCCTCGCCTACGAGGGCCTGAATAACGGCGGCGCCCTGGATGCCGACCTGCTGGTGGTGCTCAATGACAATGAAATGTCCATTTCACCCAATGTCGGCGCGGTATCGCGGTATCTTACGCGCATCCTTTCCGGGCGCCTCTACAATACCGTGCGCGAAGGGGCAGGCCAGGCCCTGAGTCTCCTGCCGCCCCTGCGCGAACTGGCGAGAAAGGCCGAGGAGGGGGTGAAGGGTCTGGTGTCTCCCGCCACCCTCTTTGAGGAAATGGGTTTCCATTACTTCGGACCCATCGACGGCCACGATCTCGATGTGCTCATCCCCACCCTGGAAAATCTCAAGGACATCAAGGGGCCGCGCCTGCTGCATGTGGTCACGAAGAAGGGCAAGGGCTATGGTCCCGCCGAAGCCGACCCCTGCACCTATCACGGGGTCACACCCTTTGATCAGGGCAGCGGGCAGATGGCCAAAAAGGCAAGCGGTCCGCCCAGCTATACCCAGGTCTTTGGTGACTGGATCTGCGACAAAGCGGCCAAGGAAAAAAGCCTGGTGGCCATTACTCCGGCCATGCGCGAGGGATCGGGACTGGTGCGTTTCGAGCAGCTATTCCCGCAACGTTATTTCGACGTGGGCATCGCCGAACAGCACGCCCTGACCTTTGCGGCGGGGCTTGCCTGCGAGGGGATGCATCCGGTGGTGGCCATCTATTCCACCTTCCTGCAGCGGGCCTATGATCAATTGATTCATGACATTGCCATCCAGAACCTGGCGGTACTCCTGGCCGTGGATCGCGCCGGCCTGGTGGGTGCCGATGGAGCCACCCATCAGGGCAGTTTTGATCTGGCCTTTGCCCGACCCATCCCCAATCTGCTCATCATGACGCCCAAGGACGAGCAGGAATTGCGCGACATGCTGAATACCGGCTTTGCCCATCCCGGGCCGGCCATGGTGCGCTATCCCCGGGGCAGCGGTCTCGGTGTTACCCTGGACAAGGATCTCGGCCGCACGGTGCCCATCGGCAAGGCCGAGATCCTGCGCCGGGGACGGGATCTGGCCATCCTCGCTTTTGGCTCCCGGGTGGCTGCTGCCGTGGCGGCGGGCGAAGCCATGGATGCGACGGTGGTCAACATGCGCTTTGTCAAACCCCTGGATGAAGCCCTGTTGCTGGATCTGGCCCAGAGTCATGCGGCCTTCCTGACGGTGGAGGAAGGGGCGATCATGGGCGGCGCCGGCAGCGCCGTGGCCGAGTTCATGCTCAATGCGGGGCGGACCATGGCGATGCGCATTCTGGGATTGCCCGATCAGTTCATCGAACAGGGAGAGGCCAAGGAGTGGCTTGCTGAACTCGGGCTGGATGCGCTGGGTATTGAACATGCTGCCCGCGCCCTGCTGGACCGCCTTGCCCCCGGAGCGGGGGTGGGCGTAGGATCTGACTGACCTACTCAACTATTTCCACGCGAGGTGAACGGTGAGAGATTGCGCCGCAGAAGTCATGGAAGACGTACAGGGACGGCCCGACCCCCGCGCCATACCCATCAACCAGGTGGGCATCAAGGCCATTCGCCATCCGGTGCGGATTCGTGACCGCCACGAAGGGGAGCAGCATACCATCGCCCTGTGCAACATGTACGTGAGCCTGCCCCAGCATTTCAAGGGCACCCACATGTCGCGTTTCGTGGAGATCCTCAATGCCCACGACCGGGAGATCAGCGTGGATTCCTTTCAGGAAATCGTGCGCACCATGCGGGAGCGGCTGGATGCCGATGCCGCCCGCCTGGAGATGCAATTTCCCTACTTTATCAACAAGGCGGCGCCCATTTCCGGGGTGAAGAGCCTCATGGATTACGAGGTGAGTTTCATCGGCGAATCCATCCGCGACCAGTATCGCCAGACCATTGGCGTGCAGGTGCCGGTGACCAGCCTTTGTCCCTGTTCCAAGAGCATCTCCGACTATGGTGCCCACAACCAGCGCTCCCATGTGCAGGTGCAGGTGCGGGCCAACGACTGGATCTGGATCGAAGAGATCATCGATCTCGTGGAGGAAGAAGCCTCCTGTCAGCTTTACGGCCTGCTCAAGCGACCCGATGAAAAATACGTGACCGAATATGCCTATGACCATCCCAAGTTTGTGGAGGACATGGTGCGGGATGTGGCCATTCGGCTGAAGGGCGATTCGCGGGTGGACTGGTTCTCGGTTTCCTCCGAAAACTTCGAATCCATTCACAATCATTCGGCTTACGCCATGATCGAGATGGATAAATAAGCCCATGCCGGGAAGCAGCATCGGGGAGTGTTTCCGCGTCAGCACCTTTGGCGAGAGCCATGGCCCGGCCATCGGCTGCATCATTGACGGCTGTCCCCCGGGCCTGGCCCTGGTTGAGGCGGATATTCAGGGCGATCTGGACCGCCGTCGTCCGGGGCAGTCGCGGCATACCACCCAGCGCCAGGAAGCGGATCAGGTGGAGATCCTTTCCGGCGTATTTGAGGGGTACACGACCGGTACGCCCATCGGGCTGCTGATCCGCAATACCGACCAGCGCTCCCAAGACTATGGCAAGATCCAGGATACCTTTCGGCCCGGCCATGCCGACTACACTTACCTGCAAAAATATGGGCGGCGCGACTACCGGGGCGGAGGACGCTCCTCGGCGCGGGAGACGGCGACCCGAGTCGCGGCGGGGGCTGTGGCCCGCAAGTTTCTGCGCCAACGCTTGGGGGTGGAGATCACTGCGTGGCTGGCCCAGATGGGTCCCGTCCGGGCACGCAGCTTTGAGCGCGAGGAAATCGGGCGGAACCCCTTCTTTTGCCCCGATGCGGCGGCGGCAGAGGAAATGGCGACCTTCCTCGACGCCCTGCGCAAGGAGGGGGACTCCATCGGCGCGCGGGTGGATGCACGGGTACAAGGTATGCCGGTCGGTCTCGGTGAGCCGGTCTTTGATCGCCTGGAAGCGGATATTGCCAAGGCGATGATGAGCATCAACGCCGTCAAGGCGGTGGCCGTGGGGGATGGTTTTGGCGTGGTGGAGCAGCGCGGCAGCGAGCATGGTGATGTGCTGACGCCCCAGGGTTTTGCCAGCAACCATGCCGGCGGCGTCCTGGGCGGTATTTCCAGCGGCCAGGACCTCACCCTGTCCGTGGCCGTCAAGCCCACCTCCAGCATCCGTATCCCGCGGCAGAGTATTGACCTCCATGGCGCCCCGGTGGAGGTGGTCACCACCGGCCGCCACGATCCTTGTGTGGGGATTCGTGCCGTGCCCATCGTCGAGGCGATGCTCGCCCTCGTGATCATGGACCACTGGCTACGCCAGCGCGCGCAGAATGGGGATGTGCAGCCGCCCCTGCCGCCCATCCCTGCCTCCCGCTAACGCAGCGCCATGACCGGGCAGCGGCAAGGACGCTGGCTGGCCCTGTATTATGCCCTCTATTTTTCGGCCCTCGGGGCCTTCATGCCCTATTGGGGCCCCTATTTGCAGCAGCAGGGGCAGACGGCACTGGAGATCGGCATCCTCACTGCGACCATCCAGGCCACCAAGGTCCTCGCCCCCAATATCTGGGGATTGATGGCGGTGCGCTGGGGGCGGGGCAGGATCGTGCCCGGGGCGGCCTTGGCCACGGCCCTGGGTTTCCTGGCTTTGATCTGGGCCCATGACTTTTTTACCATCTTTCTCATTACCATCGGGTTTTCCTTTTTCTGGGCGGCCACCTTGCCGCTGGTGGACATCACCACCCTGGAATGGGCCGAGCGCAACGGCGCGGCCTATGGCCGGATCCGCCTGTGGGGCTCTATCGGCTTTATTCTGCTCGCCTTGGGCATGGGCTGGCTCATCGCCCGCTATGGCATGCCGGTATTTCTGCCCGTCATTGTCGTGTTCTTGCTGGCGGCGTGGTGGTCGAGCCGTTACCTGCCTTTTGCCGCGGGCGGAGCGGCGATAGCGGCGCAGCGGCCGGCGTTGCGCCATGAACTGTGGCGAAGGGACCTGCTGTTTTTCCTCGCCGCCTGCGTACTGGAGCAGGCAAGCCATGGTCCTTATTACGCCTTTTACTCCATTTATGTCGGGGACCATGGCCTGGGCAGTACTGCAGTGGGTTTGCTCTGGGGCTTTGCGGTGCTCTGCGAGGTCCTGTTTTTTGCGCTGGGCGAGAGGATCATCCAGGGCTTGGGCCTGAATACGGTTTTGTATGCGAGCTTTTTGTTGACGGCCCTACGCTGGGCGGTCATCGGCCTTTGGCCCGATTTGTCCTGGATCATTGCCGTGCAAACCCTCCATGCGGCAAGCTATGGGGCCTTTCATCTGGCGGCAGTACACTGGGTCTACCAACGTTTTCCCGCTCTTTTACGGGCCCGCGGCCAAGCCCTTTATGCCAGCCTGGCCTATGGTCTGGGTGGTGCCTTGGGGGCCTTGGGTGGGGGCTGGGCATGGCAGCAGATGGGTGGGCCGGGGACTTTTTACGCAGCCGCGGCCTTGTCGCTGCTGGGGACCGTTCTGCTGGTCGCGGCGCTCCGGCCCGGACCCGCGAAATTGGGAGCCGGGTCCTGTTAAACCGGGATCCAGAGTAACGGCGTATCTTGAAAAGGCACGCCGGTAGTCCCATTTATGTTGCAGGCGCGAAAAATCATGGAGCAGACCCGATGCGAATGGATAAACTGACCACCAAGTTCCAACAAGGATTGCAAGAGGCCCAGAGTCTGGCACTGGCCCAGGACCATCAGCAAATAGAGCCGTTGCACCTCCTCATTGCTTTTCTGGATCAGGATGGCGGAATTGCGCGCCCGCTGCTGGCCAAGGCGGGCGTGCGGGTAGACAGCCTGCGCAGCAATCTCGGACGGGCCCTGGAGGGTCTGCCGAAGGTGCATGGGACCCCTGGCGAGGTGAGTCTTGGTCGTGATTTAAGCAATATGCTCAATCTTGCCGACAAGATCGCCCAGAAACGTGG
>JAJYQY010000019.1 GCA_021794385.1 Pseudomonadota bacterium
CCCTCCCACTCGGGCTCGAAGGGCGTCACGTTGACGATGATGCCGCAGCGGGCATAGGTGGATTTGCCCAGGCAAATGGTGAGGACATTGCGGGGGATGCGGAAGTATTCCACGGTTCGCGCCAGGGCGAAGGAGTTGGGGGGGATGATGCAGGTGTCACCGGTAAAATCCACGAAGGAATCTTCGCTGAAGTTCTTGGGATCGACGATGGCGCTGCGGACGTTGGTGAAGACCTTGAATTCGCCGGCGCAGCGGATGTCGTAACCGTAAGAGGAGAGCCCGTAGGAAATGACCGGATGCCCCTCCACGGTGCGGACCTGGTGGGGGGAGAAGGGCTCGATCATGCGGTGTTCCTCCGCCATGCGGCGGATCCAGTGATCGGATTTGATGCTCATAGGGGAGGAACCTCTGACGCTGACGACCTAGCGATTCTGGACGACGATGTTGGGGAACTTGTGGCTGTGGTCCACGGCCTGGAGGGCCACCCGGGCAGCGGTGTGGCGGGCCAGTTCCAGATAGATTTTGGCCAGCTTGGAGTCGGGCTGGGCCACCACCGTCGGTGCGCCGTTGTCGGCTTCATCGCGGATGTGGCGATCCAGGGGCACCGCCCCGAGAAACTCCACCCCGTACTGTTCGGCCATGGCCACACCACCCCCGTGCCCGAAGATGTCGTCCTCGTTGCCGCACTTGGGGCAGATGTAAAAGCTCATGTTTTCGATGATGCCGAGGATAGGAACGCCTACCTTCTCGAACATCTTGAGACCCTTGCGGGCATCCAGCAGGGCGATGTCCTGGGGCGTGGTGACAATGACCGCACCGGAAACCGGTACCTTTTGCGCCAGGGTCAACTGCGTGTCACCGGTGCCCGGAGGCAGATCCACCACCAGATAATCCAGCTCGCCCCAGCGGGTGTCGCCCAGCAACTGTTCCAGGGCCTGCATCACCATCGGGCCGCGCCAGACCATGGGGGTTTCTTCATCAATGAGAAAGCCGATGGACATGGCCTTGATGCCATGGCCCTCCATGGGCTCCATCTTCTTGCCGTCCTTGCTGGTGGGCTTGCCCGCAAGGCCGAGCATACGCGGCTGGCTCGGGCCATAAATGTCGGCATCCAGCATACCCACCGCCGCGCCTTCCCTGGCGAGCGCCAGAGCGAGGTTCACCGCTGTGGTGGACTTGCCGACGCCGCCCTTGCCGGAGGCCACGGCAATGACATTCTTGATGCCCTCCATCAGCTTGACGCCGCGCTGCACCTGATGGGCGCGGATGCGGTGGCTCACCTTCACCTCGGCATGGAGATGCAGATCCGCCTGGAGATGGGCGGCCACCGCTTCGGCCAGGGCGGGCGCCACGCCCAAGGAAGGATAGGGCAGTTCCAGGGCCACGCTCGCCCCGGCCCCGGCCCCGGCCATGCTGATGCCCTTCACCACCCCGGCGCTCACCAGATCCTTGCCCAGATAAGGGTCCTGAATGGCCCGCAATGATGTCTCGACCTGCTCCTGCGTGATGTCCGTCATGGTCTTTTTGCATCCTCGCCGCCTGCAGCGGCCGATTCAAACGACTGGTGATGGCGGCCGTTGCCGCCCACTCCATCCAATTACTGCGCGGCTTCCGCGCTGATGATCAGTTCATGGCGCTCCAACTCCCCGGGACCACGGAACGCCTCCGCGGGCATGGGGTTGCGATGGGCGGCCTTGAAATCTTCGCTCCCTACCCATTGGTTAAAGGCATCCTTGCTCTCCCAGTGGGTCTGGACGACATAATAACCTTCGGGATCTTCCGGACGCAGAATCTCCATGCGCACAAAACCCGGCTGCTTTTCCGCCTGGCCGACACGATTGCGGAAGCGCTCTTCGAACTGTTCGCGAAACTCGGGAAGCACGGGTATCCGATTGGCAACGACATAGTGCATGAGATTTCTCCTGGTCCGAGGTCAACGGGGTGATTCTATTTCAGCAAAGGCTTTTAATCCAAGGACGTCCTGCATGTCATAGAGGCCGGCCGGCCGGCCATGGAGCCAGCGCGCGGCGCGCAGGGCGCCAAGAGCGAAGTTGAGGCGACTGGCGGCACGATGGGTCAGTTCCAGCCGTTCGCCGGTACCGGCGAGCCAGACCGTATGTTCGCCCACGACATCGGCGGCGCGCAGCGTCGCAAAACCGATGCTGCCCTCCACCCGAGGTCCCGGCACGCCGTTGCGATCCAGGCAGGCCACATCCCTCAGATTCACACCGCGCCCCGCCGCCACCGCCTTGCCCAAAGCCAACGCCGTTCCCGAAGGGGCATCACGCTTGTGGCGATGATGGGCCTCGACAATTTCCACGTCGTAGTCCGGCCCCAGGGCCGCCACGATCCGCGGCAGGAAGGCCAGGAGCACATTCACCCCCACACTCATGTTGGGCGCCGCGAGTACGGGTATCCGCTGCGCCCAGCCCTCCACCATCTCCATCTCGGCAGCAGCAAAACCGGTGCTGCCGAGGACCAAGGGCGTTCCCTGCTCGACGCAGGCCGCACCATGATCCAGGGCCGCCGCCACCGGACCAAACTCGATGAGCACATCCAGGCCCGGCAACACCCCGGCCAGATCCTCGCTGATGGCCACTCCCAGGGTACCGGCACCCGCCCACTGCCCCGCATCCTGGCCCAGATAAGGGGCGCCGGGGCGACCAATGGCGGCCGTCAGGGTCAACTCTGCGCTGGCGGCGATGGCCTGAACCAGGCTGCGCCCCATCCTTCCGGCCACCGCCGTTACGCCGACGCGCAGTTGTTCCATGGCTAGAAACCCATACGCTCGACAAAGTCCTTGACCTTGTCCCACCAGCGATACTGCTGGGGATGCTGCTCGGCATTACCGGCGTCCTGCTCAAATTCTGTCAGCAGCTCCTTTTGCCGCGCCGAAAGCTTTACCGGCACCTCCACCGCAATACGGCAATACAGGTCACCGGCCACCTTGCTGCGCACTCCCTTGATGCCTTTGCCGCGAAGGCGGAACACGTTGCCGGACTGGGTACCCGGCGCGATCTGCACCTTCGCCCGCCCCGTCAACGTGGGCACCTCCATCTCCCCCCCCAGAGCCACTTTGGCAAAGCTCACCGGCACTTCGCAGTGCAGATCATCCCCTTCGCGCTCGAAGAGGGAATGGGGCTTGACCCGTATTTGGATATAGAGATCTCCGGCCGGCGCGCCCCGTTCACCGGCATCGCCCTCGCCGCTGAGGCGAATCCGGTCGCCGTTGTCCACGCCGGCGGGCACCTTCACCACCAACTCGCGCATCTTGCGCACCCGCCCATGCCCCTGGCAGGCCGAGCAGGGATTGGTCACGACCTTGCCGCTGCCGCCACAGTTGGGACAGGCGCGCGTCACCGAAAAAAAGCCCTGCATCATCCGCACCTGGCCCCGGCCGCCGCAGGTCGCGCAGATCTCCGAACTGCTCCCCGGCGCTGCACCGCTGCCATGGCAGACCTCGCAGAGCGCGGAACCGGGAATCTGGACGGTGACCTCCTTGCCCAGGGCGGCCTCTTCCAGGGTCAGTTCCAGATCGTAGCGCAGGTCCGCGCCGCGCGCAGATTGCTGGCTGCCAAAACCCCGGCCAAAGGCCTGCTCGAACAGATCACCAAAGACGTCGCCAAAGCCGCCAAAGCCGGAGAATCCAGCGCCGCCCCCGCCGCCGGCCGCGCCTACGCCCGCGTGACCAAACTGATCATAGGCCTGGCGTTTTTCCCCATCGGACAGCACTTCGTAGGCCTCGCTGATTTCCTTGAAACGCTCCTCCGCCTGGGCATCCCCATCATTGCGATCGGGATGGTAACGCATGGCCAGGCGCCGGTAGGATTTCTTGATCTCCTCGTCACTGGCCGTGCGGGTAATTTCCAGAATTTCGTAATAATCCCTTTTCGCCATCGTTATTCCATTAAACAGGCAAGGGGGTCAGGATTCGCGACCCTGCCCCCCTGCATTGATCCAGAAAATTACTTCTTGTCGACTTCCTCAAACTCCGCTTCGACCACGTCGTCAGCCTTGCCCTGCTGACCCGCAGAGGGCTCCGCCTGGGCCTGGCTGGCGGCATGTTCCAGGAAGCCCTGCATAGCCGCCATGAGGGCGGCGACGGCGCCCTTGATGGCGGCGACATCCTCGCCTTTGGCGGCCTCCTCCACCCCGACAACGGCCTCGCTCACCTTGGCCTTGTCAGCCTCGGCAGCGCTGCCATGCTCCTCCAGGGCCTTCCGCGCGCCATGAATGCTGGCGTCGGCCTCGTTGCGCGCCTCGATAAGCTCGCGGGCCTTTTTATCCTCGGCGGCGTGGGCCTCGGCTTCCTGGATCATGCGCTGGATTTCCGCTTCCGAGAGGCCGGAACTGGCGGTGATCTTGATGGACTGTTCCTTGCCCGACTGCACATCCTTGGCCGAGACATGCAGGATGCCGTTGGCGTCGATGTCGAAAGTCACCTCGATCTGCGGCATACCGCGGGGAGCCGGGGGAATATTCGCCAGGTCGAAGCGCGCCAGGGACTTGTTATCCCGGGCCAGTTCGCGCTCACCCTGCAGCACGTGGACCGTCACCGCCGACTGATTGTCCTCCGCCGTGGAGAAGATCTGCGATTTGCGGGTGGGAATGGTGGTGTTCTTCTCGATGAGCTTGGTCATCACGCCGCCCAGGGTCTCGATGCCCAGAGACAGGGGCGTAACGTCCATGAGCAATACGTCTTTCTTGGCTCCCGAGAGCACCGCCCCCTGAATGGCCGCACCGATGGCCACGGCCTCGTCGGGATTCACGTCCTTGCGCGGCTCCTGGCCGAAGAAATCCTTGACCCGTTCCTGCACCTTGGGCATCCGGGTCTGGCCGCCCACCAGGATCACGTCGGTGATCTGGGTGGTGGAGAGATTGGCGTCCTTGATGGCCACCCGGCAGGGCGCCATGCTGCGATCAATCAGGTCCTCCACCAGGGACTCCAGCTTGGCCCGGGTCAGCTTCATGTTCAGATGCTTGGGGCCCGACTGATCGGCGGTGATGAAGGGCAGGTTGACATCGGTCTGCTGCGCGGAGGACAGCTCGATCTTGGCCTTTTCAGCGGCTTCCTTGAGGCGCTGCATAGCCAGCCGATCGGAGCGCAGGTCGATACCGGCATCTTTCTTGAACTCATCGGCCAGATAGTTGATGACCCGACTGTCGAAGTCGCCGCCGCCCAGGAAGGTGTCGCCGTTGGTGGACAGCACCTCAAACTGATGCTCCCCCTCCATCTCCGCAATTTCGATGATGGAGATATCAAAGGTGCCGCCACCCAGGTCATAAACGGAGATCTTGCTGTCACCGGGTTTCTTGTCTTCGCCAAAGGCCAGCGCGGCAGCAGTGGGCTCGTTGATGATGCGTTTCACATCCAGACCCGCAATGCGTCCGGCATCCTTGGTGGCCTGACGCTGAGCGTCATTGAAATAGGCCGGCACGGTGATGACCGCTTCCGTCACGGTCTCGCCCAGATAGTCCTCGGCGGTCTTCTTCATTTTCTGCAGGATATACGCCGAAACCTGCTGCGGAGAGTAGCGCTTGCCGCGCACCTCTACCCAGGCATCACCATTGTCGGCCTTGACGATGGAATAAGGCACATGCTTGAGATCCTTTTGCACTTCGGCATCGTCATATTTACGGCCGATCAGGCGCTTGACCTCATAAACCGTGTTTTCGGGATTGGTCACCGCCTGGCGCTTGGCCGCCTCGCCCACCAGCACTTCGCCTTCTTCGGTAAAGGCAACGATGGACGGCGTCGTGCGCTTGCCTTCGCTATTCTCCACCACCTTGACCTTGTCGCCTTCCATCACGGCAACGCAGGAATTCGTGGTGCCCAAATCAATACCGATTACCTTGCCCATATCATTGCTCCTATGCGTATCCTAAAAGAGTCGAGCCTGTATTCAATCGCTGGCCATGTCTTCGGCGGCCTTCATTCGGAAGGTTTGGCCGCCTTGGAGACCGACACCATGGACGGTCGCAGCAGGCGATCATTCATCAAATAGCCCTTTTGATGCACCGCCAATATCCGATTGGCCTCGCCCTGCCCCTCCACCATGGCGATGGCCTGATGCAGGTGCGGGTCGAAACGTCCTTCGCCCACTTCAATGGGGGCGATACCGGCCTTTGCCAAGGCCTGCAGCAGGAGTTTCAGCGTGTTTTCCACGCCCTGGCGCAGTTGCGCCACCGCATCCAACTCTTCAACGGGACTTTCCAGGGCCATTTCCAGGCTATCGACGACGGGGAGGAGCTCCCGGGCAAAACGATCCACGGCATATTTGTGGGCGTCTTCAATCTGTTTTTCATAACGTTTGCGTTGGTTGTCCGCATCCGCTACGGCCCGCAAATAGGCCTCCCAGTTTTGCTGGGCCTTCTCTTCCCAGGATACCACCGCCTCCGGGACGGGTTCGGGGCTCTCTGCGCCTGGCTTCTCTTCTTCATTCATAAGATTTCATCCACCTCGCCGTTGCAAGTCTTTGCAGATATGGGGAATCCCGTTGCGCTTTTCAAGCGCTGCTCAGGAGGGCAGCGACAGGGCATGGCCGAGCAGTCTGGCGGTATTGTCCACCAGGGGGATAATATCCTGATAGGGCATGCGCATGGGACCGATCACCCCGAGGACGCCGGCCACCTCGCCATCCAGGACATAGGGTGCCGTCACTACGCTACAGCCGGCCAGCGGCGCGAAGCCCGATTCGTTCCCCACAAAGATACGCACACCGCTG
Organism: Pseudomonadota bacterium; assembly: GCA_021794385.1. Lineage (GTDB taxonomy): Bacteria > Pseudomonadota > Gammaproteobacteria > Acidithiobacillales > Acidithiobacillaceae > Acidithiobacillus_B. The sequence continues at coordinate 6,726 of JAJYQY010000019.1, forward strand.
CCGAGCATGCTGGCATCGAGCAGATTCACCAGGTCGCGCTTGCGATGCACGGCCTCCAGCAGCTCGCGCAGCCGCTCGCCACCCGCCAGATCGGGCAGATCCAAAAGCTGAAACTCGCCCTCGATCAGCATGCGTTGCTCGTCCATCTCCAGCATGTCCTCCCCCAGCTCCATGGCGCTGCGCAAAATGAGGTCCATTTCGTGGCGCGACTGGCGCAGTTCCCGGTGCAGGCTCTGGGTGACTTCGTGGAGGGGTTTGCCGGTGAAAGTGGCATTGAAAAAGTTCGCCGCCTGCACCAGCTCCCCGGCCCCCATGGGGCGATCGGTGTGGATCAGGCGGTTTTCCACCTCGCCCTTGTCGGTGACGAGAATGGCGAGGATCTGGCGTTCGCGCACGGCGATGAAATCGACATGGCGCAGGATACGCATGGCACGCCGCGGTACGCGGACAAAGCCGGCCATATGGGTCAACTCGGAAAGCGCGACGGTAGCCGCGTGGAGCACCTGATCCGTATCCGGGGCGTGGGCGCCGATACGGCGCAGGAGGAGTTGACTGGATTCGGGAGAAAGCGGCACCAGATGGAGCAAAGCATCGATGAAAAAACGATATCCCAAGTTGGTGGGAACCCGCCCCGCCGAGGTATGCGGGGCGCAGAGGTAGCCTTCATCTTCCAGATCCGCCATCACGTTACGTACCGTCGCGGCACTCACGTTCAGTCCGGCATCGCGCGCCAACTGGCGACTCCCTACCGGCTGGCCATCGGCGATATAGCTTTCTACCAAGGCTTTCAGTAAATGACGTGCGCGTGCGTCCATGGCTGTGGACATTCTCAAAAGATCTCCCGCATTGGCTTTATCCGCCCACTTCTAGCACTCCTTAATGGAGAGTGCTAGTAATTTAGCAAAAAACACGCAACACGCAAAGCGGCCGGTGATGGCGCAGGGCGGGGAAAGCCAATGGCGGGATGCCCACCGACAGAGGGCCTGTCGGCCGAGCTCGGGCAGGATCGGCCCGATCCTGCAAGCTCCGGAAATCTTACTTGATCTTGTCTTCCCGATACATCACATGCTTGCGCACCTTGGGGTCGAATTTCTTCATTTCCAGCTTTTCGGGCTTGGTCTTCTTGTTTTTGGTGGTCGTGTAGAAGTGACCGGTACCGGCCGTCGACACCAGCTTGATCTTGTCACGCATGGCAGCCCCCTCAGACCTTCTCGCCGGCGGCACGCAGATCCGCGAGGACCACGTCGATGCCTTTCTTGTCAATGGTGCGAATCGCCTTGGTGCTCACCCGTAAGCGCACCCAGCGGTTTTCGCTTTCCACCCAGAAGCGGTGGTACTGCAGGTTGGGCAGGAAACGGCGGCGCGTCTTGTTGTTGGCATGGGAGACATTGTTCCCGGCCATGGGCTTCTTGCCCGTTACGCAACATACTCTGGACATGGGATAATCCCCCCTGAAAAAGGGGCACTTTATATCACAGCTAGGGGCCCTTCGCCAAGCACGGCTTTCGCCCTCTTGCCGCGCGCCGGTCCAGCCTCATCCCCGCGTGCTCCCTCCGCATTGCCTGAGCCATGGCCCTGCTGTTACTTTATCCTCCCATGAAAAGACGCCTACTGGTAACCAGCGCCCTGCCCTATGCGAACGGGCCCATTCACCTCGGTCATCTGGTCGAATACGTCCAGACCGACATCTGGGTACGCTATCATCGCCTGCGCGGCCATGACTGCGTCTATGTCTGTGCCGATGACGCCCATGGCACGCCCATCATGCTCCGCGCCCAGAGTGAGGGCATCACGCCGGAGGCGCTCATCGCCCGTGTGCACACCGAGCATCTGCGCGATTTTACGGGTTTCGGGATCGGCTTCGACCTCTACTACAGCACCCATTCGCCGGAAAATGTCGAAATCTCCCAGGAAATCTACCGCAAGCTCCGGGCCGCCGGGCACATTCGGGTGCGGGAGATCGAACAGGCTTACGATGCAGTGGCCGGAATATTTCTGCCCGATCGCTTCATCCGCGGCACCTGCCCGCGCTGCGGCGCGGCGGACCAATACGGCGATAGCTGCGAAGCCTGCGGCGCCACCTACAGTCCTACCGACCTCATCAACCCCGTTTCCGCCATCTCGGGTGCGGTACCGGAACGGCGCCACTCCGAACATTACTTCTTCCGTCTGGCAGACTTCACGGCCTTCCTGCGGTCCTGGATCCATAGCGGCGTCCTCCAGGAAGAAGTAGCCAAAAAGCTCGATGAATGGTTCGGCGCTGGACTGAGCGACTGGGACATCAGCCGCGATGCGCCGTACTTCGGCATCGGGATCCCCGATGCGCCCGGCAAATTCTTCTATGTCTGGCTCGATGCCCTGCCCGGCTACATGGCGGCCACCCGCAAATGGTGCGCCGATCACGGACGGGATTTTGCCGACTATTGGGATGCCGAAGCCCGGGGCACGGAGGTTTACCACTTCATCGGCAAGGACATCATCTACTTCCACGGCCTGTTCTGGCCGGCCATGCTCAAGGGCGCGGGCTACCGGCTGCCCACCGGGGTCTTTGCCCATGGCCACCTGACCGTCAATGGCGCCAAGATGAGCAAGTCCCGAGGGACCTCCATCACTGCCGGCCAATATCTGGCCCACCTCAACCCCGAATACCTGCGCTACTACATTGCCGCCAAGCTCAACAGCCATGTGGAAGACATCGACCTCAACCTGGAGGACTTCCAGCAGCGGGTCAACGGCGATCTGGTGGGCAAGGTGGTCAACCTCGCCTCGCGGGCGGCAGGCTTTGTTCATCGCCATTTTGGCGGGCGCCTGGCCGATAGCCTGGGAAGCGATGCGGACTTCTATGAAGGGCTGTGCCGGCGCCGCGCCGGGGTTGGCCAGGACTATGCCGAACGCGAGTATGGTAAGGCCATGCGCGAGATCATGGCCCTGGCCGATGAGGTCAACGCCTACGTGGATCGCAATGCGCCCTGGCTGCTGGCCAAAGAGGTCCATCGCCATGCCGACCTGCACCGCGTCAGCACGGTCATCCTCAATGGCTTTCGCCTGCTGGTCACGCTCCTCAGCCCGGTACTGCCGCGCCTGACGGCCGACGCCATGGCCTTTCTCCATACGCAGAATGACTGGGAGGGGCTGGATCAGCCGCTCCTCGATCACCCCATTCAACCCTATCAACATCTCCTGCAGCGCATGGAAAAGACCCAGGTGGACGCCTTGATTCAGACGCCGACAGAAAGCCCCCAAACCCCCGCCACGCCGGCTCCGGCCCCCCAAAGCGAGACGCCATCCACTCTCTCGCTAGAGGATTTTGCCAAGGTAGATCTGCGCATTGCCCGCATTGCCGCCGCCGAGGCGGTGGAAGGCGCCGATAAATTGCTCCGACTCACCCTCGACCTCGGCACCGAGACCCGCACTGTCTTTGCCGGAATCAAGAGCGCCTATCCGCCGGAAACCCTGGTGGGCAGGCTGACGGTGATGGTGGCCAATCTCGCCCCGCGCAAGATGCGTTTCGGCGTCTCCGAAGGCATGGTGCTGGCCGCCAGCGGTCCCGCAGGAGGGCCCTTTCTCCTCGCCCCCGACTCCGGTGCCATGCCCGGTATGCGCGTCAAGTAGGACCGGGCTACGCCGGCCCCGCTCCGACCGGGATCGAGGGCTGGCCGAGTTGTTCGGCGGCCAGTTGCCGCCGGCGTTCATAGGTCTCCCTGGCCAGACGAATGTCCTCCAGAAACCAGGGCAATTCATGGAGGCGCAGGGCCTGGGGTCCGTCCACCAGGGCCGTGGCCGGATCGGGATGGAAATCCACCAGGATCATGTTGGCACCCGCCACCACGCCCTGGGCGGTCACATGGAAGATATCCATGATGCCGTCGGGTGTGGCGTCGCGGGAACCCACCGAATGGGAAGGATCGATACAGACGGGCATGCGCGTGAGCCGCTTGACCACCGGCACCTGGGCAAAATCGACAAAATTGCGATGCGGATCGCCCAGGTTGGTCTTCATGCCGCGCAAGCCGAAGATGACCCGGGTATTCCCCTCGGAGGCCAGATATTCAGCGGCGTTCAGGGACTCTTCCAGGGTGATGCCAAAGCCGCGCTTCAGGAGCACCGGGAACTCCTGCTGCCGGCC
>JAJYQY010000088.1 GCA_021794385.1 Pseudomonadota bacterium
TGGCAACGATGATGAAGACGGATGCCTCGGCGGCTGAGGTGTTGGCTGGGCTGCCGGAGGAAGAGCGGCAACGGGCTGCGGATCGCTGGCGGGTGCATCGTCTGCGGGAAGAAGTGGCGGCGCGGCCATCCCTGTGGAAGCGCTTGGGCCTCTTGCTGACCCTGGTGGGGCCGGGCATTTTGGTGATGGTGGCCGATAATGATGCCGGCGGCGTGATTACCTACGCCCAGACGGGGGCGACCTACGGGATCGGTTTTTTCATTCCCTTCCTGCTCCTGATGATCCCGGTGGCCTATGTGGTGCAGGAGATGACGGTGCGCCTCGGGGCGGTGACCGGGCGTGGTCATGCGGAGATGATCTGGGGCCGTTACGGGGCCTTCTGGGGGGCTTTTTCCCTCTTTGACCTGGTGGTGGCCAATATCCTGACCCTGGTGACGGAGTTCATCGGCATTACGGTGGGGATGAAGGTCTTTGGCGTGGCGCCCATCTGGAGCGCCCTGGGGGGATTTGTCCTGGTCGCCGGGGTGCTGCTCTTTCTGCGCTATACGACCTGGGAGCGGGTGGCGCTGTGGATTGCGGCGGGGAACCTGATCTTTGTGCCCCTGGCCATTGCCGCCCATCCCCACTGGGGACAGGTGGCGGCGGCCCTGGGGAACTGGCAGATCCCGGCGGGAGTGGCCGTGGGCGGCTTTCTGTATGTGATCCTGGCCAACCTGGGCACGACCATTGCTCCGTGGATGCTCTTTTTCCAGCAGTCCAGCGTGGTGGACAAGGGCCTGACGGTGCGGGACATCCGCGCCGGGCAGATCGATACGGCCTTGGGTGCCGTCATGATGGGGGTGGTGGCCATTGCCCTGGTGGTCCTGACCGGGACCTGGGTCTATGGGACGCCGGGGGCGGCGGATTTTGGGGTGCATCGCATCATGGCGGCCCTGGCGCAGAGCCCCATCGGTTCGGTGGGGACGGCCTTGTTTGCCCTGGGGCTGGTGGAGGCCGGGCTGATTGCCGCCATTGCCATTACGGCCAGTACGTCCTGGGCCGTGGGGGAGGCCCTGAAGCTGCCGCGCAGCATCAATCTGCCCCCGCAACGGGCGTTGCCCTTCTATCTCTCGGGCTTGATGGGCACGGCGCTGGCGGCGGTGGTGGTGCTCATTCCCAACGCCCCCCTGGGCTTTCTCAACCTGACGGTGCAGGTGGTGGCGTCCATCTTCATGCCGGCGGCCATGCTCTTTTTGCTCATGCTGCTCAATGATCCGGAGATCATGGGGACCCATGTCAATCGGCCGTGGCAGAATATGGCCGCCTTTGCCATCGTGGCGATGCTGATCGTGGCCAACGGGTTTTATGGGGTGAGCGTGGTGTTTCCGCACTTGCTCTAGCCTTGGCTGGGGAATGATCCGTGGGCGTGGACGGCGGGGCAAAAAACACCTGCGCCAACTGCCGTTTTTCGCTTTATGTAGAATGATGAAGGAGGACTTATGAGCGGGATCGAGGAAATGAATCAGGCGCAGCGTCGGGAGGCGGAGGCCTTTGCCGTGTTCTGGGATCGGGAAGGGGTGCGGGAACTGGCACCCTTGCAGCGGGCACCCATCAAGGGCTGGGTGCAGTGGGCCTTTTGGGGGCTGCGGGCCTATATCGTGATCATGCTGGTCTTGGTAACCATCGGTTTTACCCGCGGGATGCACTAAGGTGACGCTGGCTCCGCTGGAGGGATTGGGGCAGACCGGTGCGGACCTGTTCCTGGCCTTCATCCTGGGGGCGCTCATCGGCATCGAGCGGCAGTGGCGCCAGCGTACGGCGGGTTTGCGTACCAATACCCTGGTGGCGGTGGGGGCGGCGATCTTTGTCGATCTGGCCCTACGTATGGGTGGAGCGGCGGAAGCGACGCGGGTGGTGGCTTATGTGGTCTCGGGGGTGGGTTTTCTCGGCGCCGGGACCATCATGAAGGAAGGCGCCAACGTGCGCGGTCTCAATACGGCGGCTACCCTCTGGGGTTCGGCGGCGGTGGGGGCCTGTGCGGGGGCGGAGCAGTGGGCGCCGGCCCTGCTGGCGGCGGTCTTCGTGCTCAGTGCCAATACCCTGCTGCGGCCGGTGGTGAATCAGATCAATCGTCGGCCCCTGGACACGGGTGGTACGGAGTTGACGACCACGGTGTATTTGATCGTCGCCCGGGGGCAGGAGGGCGATCTGCGGGATGCGGTGACGGAGATCCTGGAAGAGGGCGGCTATCCTTTGCGGGAGATGCGTATGCATCCCTTTGGTCAGCGGGAGACGGAGATTGCGGCGACGCTCCTGGCCAGCAGTGTGGTTGAGGAAGAGCTGGATCGGGTGGTGGAGCGTCTGGAACATCTGGCGGAAGTGCATCAGGCCTTTTGGCATCAAAGTCCGGGCGGGTAAGGCTGCAAAACGGCGGTTGCGGACGAGTGCCCGGCGGGGGCGCACTGGCGGATCAACCGAAAAACACCTCCGCCAACTGCCGGATCTAGGATCAATGGCCTTGGGGGAGAAATGCGCAGGGTCTGCCTTTGGGTCATCGGCAAGGGGTCTTCTCCCAGCAAAGGTGGCGAGCAACTTGAGGAAGGGGTGTGGCATGTCGGCGAGCGGAAAGCCTGACAGTTTGCGGCGGATGCAGGCCAGGGCACTTGCTCTATTGGCGCTGGCGGTGCTGCTTTTTGGCGTGGCCCTCTGGCAGGGCCAGGAAGGCCCTTGGGCCTGGGTGGGAGCCTTTGCCGAGGCGGCCATCGTGGGCGCGCTGGCCGACTGGTTTGCCGTGGTGGCCCTCTTTCGCCACCCCCTTGGGCTGCCCATACCGCACACCGCCATCATCCCCCGCAACAAGGCGCGCCTTGCCGACAAGCTGGCGGCTTTCGTGCGCGATCAGTTTCTGGAGACGGAGGCCATCGTCGGCCTGGTGCGCAGGCTGGATCCGGCGGGCAGTGTGGCGGTCTGGCTGCAAAAAAAGGAGAACGCCGAACTGCTCGGGCGACACCTGCTGGTGGTGATGCAGGAGGCCTTGCATTTTGTGGACGATATCCGGGTGCGCGATGCACTGCGGGAGACCTTGCGGCGACAGTTGGGGCAGATCAACGTGGCGCAGGTGGCGGGCGAGATCCTCGATACCCTGACCCGGGAGCACCGTCATCAGGAGCTCCTGGAGGATGGCATTCAACGGCTCAGCCGCTGGCTGGATCAGGGCGAAACCCGGCAGGATATTGCAGCGACGATCCGGGAGGTCTTGAAAAGGGCCTATCCGACCCTTTTTGCGTGGATGGGTGCGGTGGTCGATCCCGCCGTCTTTTGCCAGAATCTGGCGGAGAATCTGGTGTCCGCCAGCAACAAGCTGTTGCAGGAGATCGCTGCCGATCCGGAGCATCCGCGCCGTCACGCCTTTGCTGCCTGGGTGGATGACTTTATCCAGCGACTGAAACACGACCCCCGTTTCCGGGAGCGCGCCGAGCGCTGGAAAGGGGAAATTCTGGATCATCCTGCCCTGCATGATTATGTCAACGGTCTGTGGGACGATTTGCAGGGCTGGTTGGCAGCGGATCTGGAACGTCCCGATTCCCGGATCCATCAACGACTGGTGGCCGGCGCCGGGGACCTGGGCGCTTTCCTCGTCGAGCATGAGCCCTTGCGCGCCGCGATCAACGAACATCTGGAACAGGGGGTACGACGCCTGGCCGAGCCGCTGCGCGAGGGCGCGGCGCGGCACATTGCCGACACCATCCACGCCTGGCGGGACGAGGATCTGGTGCGGCAGATGGAATGGAGCGTGGGTACCGACCTGCAATACATCCGCATCAACGGTACCCTGGTGGGCGGCTTGATTGGACTGGGCATCCACGCCGCAGTGCTGGCCGCGGCCTTTTTGCATTAGAGCGATGCGCTAGCAGGGATGGGCGCGGGGCGCCGGAGCAAAAAAACCCCGCTGCCAACGGCCGGATCCAGGGTGATGGAGATGCGTTTTCTTTGTGACGAAATGCTGCATGGTCTCGGCCGCTGGCTGCGGGCGGCAGGCTACGATAGCCGCATCGCCGGGATGGGTGCTGCGGATGCCGATCTATTGCGCCAAGCCCTGAGCGAAGGGCGTCTCCTGCTGAGCAGGGATCGTAAACTCCTGGAACATCGTGGCGCCGGCCTCGCGGTACTATGGCTGGAGGCGAACGACCTGGAGGGTTGCGCCATGGAGCTATGCCATCGGGTGGAACTGAACTGGCTTTACCGGCCCTTCAGCCGTTGCCTCCAGTGCAACACCCCGCTGCGTTCCACCTCGGCCGCAGCCTGGCCGGATCTTCCGGACACGGTTCGGGCATCGGGAATGCCCTTATGGTGCTGCCCCGTTTGTCGGAAGGTCTATTGGGAAGGCAGCCATGTCACCCGTATGCGTGCTCGCCTCCAGGAATGGCAGAGCCGATGTCGCGGCGAGAGTCCCGTACCGGAGCCTCCAGGTTGAGCACGGGATTATTGCGGATTGTCCCGGATGTCCTTGCACCATGGTTTTGCGGATGTTCAAGTGGACATGGATCCCGAGCGTTTGGATAACGCCTGGGCAAGACTGCGAATGGCTTGCTTGGGCCTGCTGCTCATCACCACTGGGGGTTGGCGATCCGCTTTCCGATGCGGGCAGCGAGCTCTGCCTGCCAGGCCTCAAGGCGCGGAGAAATCTGCACCGGGTAGGGCGGGGCCGGCGTCAAGTCTCTTAAGGGGCCGGGCAGCGCGGCTATGGCCGACTGGCAATAGTCCCGAATCTCCGGTAAGGAGGGGAGAACATCCGGCAAGATCTTTCCCCCCCGCATCACCGGCCGTAGGAGCGCTTGGCCAGACCCTTCCTCGGCGCGCATGCTGATGCTGTCACCCCGTGCCAAGCCATCCCTTCCCCTTTCCCGGAAAATCTGTTTGGCCCCAGGCAGTCCGACTTTGCCCACGGAGAGTTTCATACGTCCTTCGCCGCCGTATTCCACCAGTTTATAGGCGCAGTCGAGGGCGGGCGCGTCCGCAGAGACATCCATCCGGGTGCCGACGCCGAAGGCATCGATGGGGGCCTTGCGGGCGAGGATGCGCTCGATCTCGTATTCGTCCAGGTTACCGCTGGCGAAGATGGTGAGTTGGGCAAGGCCGGCGGCATCGAGGCGGGTCCGGGCGGCGACGGCCAAGGCAGCGAGATCGCCCGAGTCAAGGCGAATGCCGCGGACCTGGAAGGCTTCACCCAATTCATCCCGCAGGCGGATGACGGCCTCCACCCCGGCCATGGTATCGAAGGTGTCCACCAGGCAGATGGTGTGGGGATCGCTGCGCGCGAAGGCCCGGAAGGCGATCAGGTCTTCACCGAAGGCCTGGATGGCGCTGTGCGCCATGGTACCGCGCAAAGGTATGTCGTAGCGCAGGCCCGCCAACACGTGCGAGGTACTCTCCACGCCGGCAATGAACGCCGCCCGGACGAGTTTCAGGCCGGCGTCCAGGCCGTGGGCGCGCCGCAGGCCGAAATCGACCACCGGCCGCCCTTGCGCCGCCAACACGACGCGGATGGCCTTGCTGGCGATGACGGTTTGCAAATGGATCTGATTCAGGATCAGGGTTTCGACGAACTGGGCTTCGGGCAGGGTCGCGTGGACCTGAAGCACCGGCTCCCGGGCGAAGCAGGGGGTGCCCTCCGCTAAGGCCCAGACGTCGCCGCGGAAGCGGAAGTGCGCAAGATAATCCAAAAAAGCCGGGCGAAAGAGGGCAGTGCGCTCCAGGCTTTCCAGGATGCGAGAGGTGAAACGCAGGCGGGACAGGTATTGGAGGACGGTGCCGAGCCCGGCGGACAGGAGGAAATTGCGGGACGGCGGTAGGGAACGGAAAAACATCTCGAAGACCGCCGGACCATTTTCGCCCTCTTCGAAGTAAGTCTGCAGCATGGTTAGCTCGTAAAGGTCCGTGACGAGGCACAGCTCTTCCTCCGTCACCGGCCCTTCAGGCCAGGAGAGACCTTCGCTCATGGTGTTGCCTCCTCGATGATCTCCGTCCCCGCGGCAACTATCTCGGCCAGCGCCTGGTCCCCATCCCCGGGGTGGACTTCTACGGCCAGACTGGCTTTTCGCAGGAGGCGCACCGTGAAATCTTCGCGCACGGCATCCAGGACGGAGGCGCGCACGCAATAGTCGAGGGCCAGTCCGCCCACGGTCAGACGGCGGATTCCGAGACTCCGCAGGCGCAGCGCCAGATCGGTGCCGTCAAAGGCGGAATAGGCGTCCCGGTCGGGATCCATACCCTTGTTGATGAGGGTGGTGCCTTCCGGCAAAGCCAGATCCGGATGGAAGGCAGCGCCGGCACTATGCTGTATGCAATGGGGCGGCCAGGGGCCACCGCGTTCCCGAAAAGAAACATGGTGGGGGGGATGCCAGTCGCGGGAAGCAAAAATGGGACAACGGGCATCCGCAAAGGCCCGTGCCCAAAGATTCAGGATCGGCACCAACAAGTGTCCGTCACGGATGGGCAGCGCCCCGCCCGGACAGAAATCGCGCTGCAGATCCACTATGAGGAATGCATCGCTGGAACTGATGTCCATGGCCGGTCCTCCCTGGACTTTGCCAAAATCCCCTTGCTTCCTGATGGCTTAGCAAATGCTACCGGCTAAGGGGGCGGTGCGCAAAACTCCCCGTTACGACAACGCACGTGCAGTTTTCCCTTCCCGGCCCAGACAAGCATATCCACCGGCTATTTTTGTTCATTATACTGGAAAAAACAGGGAAGCCGTTATGGCCTGATCCCTGAAAACCCCATGTCGATGGTGGTTTTTTTCCTTTAGTCCCCCCAAGGTGACTCCGTTGGCTGCAAGCACCATTTACGTCCCTTCCGCAGAACGATCCCAGGAGCATCGCTGGCTGATCAGCATCGCCCTCATGCTGGCGATGCTGATGGTCTTGCTCGACATGACCGTGGTCAGCGTGGCACTGCCCTACATGATGGCCGCCTTGAGCGCCACGCCGGATCGGATCACCTGGGTACTCACCGCCTATCTGGCAGCCACTGCAGTCTGTATTCCCTTGACCGGCCATCTCGCCGCCCGCTTTGGGCGCAGGCGTCTTTTCCTCATCGGTGTTTCCGGTTTTGTCCTTGCATCGGGCCTGTGCGGGGCCAGCCAGACCCTGGCGGAAATGGTCTTCTTACGCACCTTGCAAGGTGGCTTCGGCGCCCTCATGATCGTTTTGGCCCAATCCACCATGGTCGACCTCTTCCCGGGAAAGGAGCGGGGGCGGGCCATGGCCATTTGGGGCATGGTGCTCATGGTGGGGCCGGCCATGGGTCCGGTATTGGGCGGTTATATCACCCAGCACATGGGCTGGCGCTGGCTGTTCTACATTAATCTTCCCGTCGGGATCGTTTCGCTCCTGCTGGGTGCCGCCACCTTGAAGGAGAGCAAGAGGCAAGATTTGTCCACCGACTGGCTGGGCCTATTGCTCATGGCGATCGGAGTCGGCAGTCTGCAAATCGTGCTGTCGCGGGGTAACGAGGATTATTGGTTTAACTCCAAGTTCATCGTGGCCCTGTCGATCCTCGCAGTTTTTGGCATAATCATCTTCCTGGTGCGGGGATGGATGATTTCAGACAATATCATCAATCTCCATCTCTTCCGCGATCGCAGTTTCGCCACCGCCGCATTGATCACCGGCGTATTCGGCCTCGGCCTGTTCGGCACCACCGCCATGCAGCCGCTCATGCTGGAGGGGCTGCTGAATTACATGCCGGAAACCACCGGCTGGGTCATGTTCCCGCGCGGCATCGCCAGCGCCGTCAGCATGATCATCGTCGGGCGGCTCATCAATCGCTACCAGCCGCGTCTTTTTGTCCTGGCCGGGGTCCTGCTGACTGCTGTTAGCACCCTCATCATGACCCGCTACAGCCTCTATATCAGCCCGGCCTGGATCATCTATCCCGGCATTATCCGGGGAATCGGCATGGGTATGATCTTCGTACCCCTCACCGTCATCGCCTTCGATACCCTGCCGCCTGCGGTTTCGGCGGAGGCCAGCGGTATTTTCAACCTCGTCCGCACCCTCGGAAATTCCATCGGCATCGCCATCGACAGCACCATTCTGACGAACGAAACCCAGGTCAACTGGAACCAGTTGGGCGGACACATCAACGCCTTCGGTGCGGCGCTGCCGAGCTGGCAACAGGCCAGCGGCTTACCACCGCAGGATCCGCGAACCTGGGCATTGCTCGGCCGGACCTTGTTCAGCCAGGCGGAAATGATCGCCTTCCTGGACGTGTACCAGTGGATCACCATCCTCTTCTTTTGCCTGTTGCCCCTGGCCTTGCTCATCCCCCGGCGTATTCCCCCTGCTAGCTGACATTGAGGCCAAGCCGTGGCTGCGTCTCTCTGGGCAGACGGCCATCGCCTTTCAGCAAAGCCCCAATATCCAGGCCTCCGAACCATTCCGCCATCTTATCCTCTAAAAATACGTCCGGCACCAAAGCCCGGGGACGACACCATGCCCTTTCGGCCGTCGGAAAAGGAGAACTGATGAAAACGGAAAACATCCCGCATATCGCGCCGGCACCACTTGCAGAGAGCCATGGACTGGATTTTTACCCGCCGTCTGATTACCGTAATTGAGGCCGCTGCCTAAAGATGGCTTCCCGCATCCCCCTTGTCGAATGCAACGCGATGATTTCCAGCAGTAATTCCGTACCATGAAGCGAAAGGAGAAAGCAGATGGATAACGAAAAAGGTCGCATGAGCCGTAGAGAAGCCGTGAAACGCGCCGTATTGGGGTTTGGCGTCGGCGCGGTGGCCATGAGCGCCAGTGCCACCGGGCTGGCCGCCGGCAGGAGTGGCGAACCGGCTACCCTCTTGGCTGGTGGCGCCACCAGCCTCCGGGATCTTAGCGATCGCTTGGCCGCAGCCCCGCGGCGACGGGACTTCAAGATCGTGCCCATGATCCTGACCAGCCCCGAGCAATGGGATAGCGAGGCTCTCCATGAAGTGTTGCGTTATTCCGGTGGACCGAAGCAGGTATGGGACAATACGGACTTGGAGAGCCCCTGGCTGAACCTCATGCGCAATGCCATGAACACCCAGATCTGGGCGTTCCGGCATCCCAATTTCCTGGCAGTGTCCGCGACTCACGGCAGCGCGCATCTCGCGCTGTACGACGACTATATCTGGAAGAAATACCACTTCGCCAAACTGACCAAGGGCAAACAGAAGGCCAACACCTTCATCCTGGAGCCTGCAGACGCCCATACGAATCCCGTCGACTTCAACAATCCCGACGGCGTTTTCTCTCCGCATGACAACAGCATCACGGTACTGCAAAAACGGGGCGCCCTCTTCCTGGCCTGTCACAATGCGATTTGGGAGCTGACCATGGGGCTGCACGCCAAAGGCAATAATCCCGACCATCTCACGCATCCGCAAATGGCGGCAGAATTCACCAACCACCTCATTCCCGGTGTAGTACTCACCCCCGGTATCGCCGGCACTCTGCCGGAACTCGAACTGGCGGGGTTCCAGTACGCGAAATAACGCCATTGACCAGCAGAAGGAGCCGCAGCATGTCCGGCAAAAAGCCTCGGGCATAGCCGCGGCTATCGCTAACCGCCGGGAAAAGATTTATTTGTGGGACCCCGGCAGAGGCAGCGGCTGTACGCCATTAGGCCACACTGATAAAATGAAACTCTAAGGGTTAGGCTCCGGTGCTTTTTGGATAATGCCGGGGCGTTGGTACACTCACCAGGACCCCCGCAGTTCGGGCAAAGCACGGCCAAGCAAGCTTTCCAAATGGGCGATATCCGGATCGTACAAGTGTTCCAAAAAGTGCCGGCTGACGGCATCGATGGGCGGCTTTTTAGCGGCCTTCAGGATCAGGTGCTGGTAGCACCACCACTGCAGGCGTTGCGGCATCAAGGTATGCCCGATCCAGCGCGCGGCGGGGCTGGCGGCACAACGACGGGCCCATTGGCCGCGCGGGGCCTTATAGCCATTATGGATCTGCGCGAGGTCCATCGTGGAAAAGGGCTGGGGATCAATGCCAAGATGGAGAGCGACCCGCTGGAGTGTACCCTCCGGATCCCGCACCAGGTCGTCAAAAAGAAGCACTAATACCTGATCGCGGCCAAAGATGCTTTGATAGCGTTGGACCTGATCGTGGTAGAGTCCCAGTTCCACATAGAGCCGGGATACGCCCCAGCCTTTCTCCCGTTGTACATAATCCCGGTGGAGAATATCCGGGAAAGGCAAGTCCACGACGCCTTCCCGAAAATCCATCAGATAATGGGAATGGGCCCGGACGACCGGATCTCGCAGCAGGATGATGATCCGGGCCTTAGGGGAAACGGCGCGGATGCGGTGAGGTGCTTGGGGGTCCCAGAGATTGGAGGTACTGGCATCGCCGATGGCGGGAAAGGCGCCGGCGTTTCGATAGAGTTTTAGATAGGAAGCCGTATCACGCACATAATCGAAGAGGTGATCCTGCTCCGGCACCGGCTGGAACTGTGCAAAGTAGTGGGGCTCCTTGACGCCCGGCAGGAATACCGCGGGATGTTGCCGCAACTGGGCATAGAGCGAAGTGGTACCCCCCTTGACCGTACCGACAATGAAGAAATTGGGCCAGAGAGGCGAGCAGGGAGTCTCCTTTTCCGCGCTAACA
>JAJYQY010000109.1:0-3262 GCA_021794385.1 Pseudomonadota bacterium
GGCAGGATCATGAGGGTCGGCGTACCGACCATGACGATGACATCACCCCAGATATTGAACATGGCAATTCCCTCCTTGTTAAATTATACGCCCAGTGAGTGGGCGGGGGAACGGTGGGCGAGTCGGCTTGGTCCGGAGTCGCGGCAAACCGCACTGCCAACTGCCGGATCTAGGAGGAATCAATGGTGAGCCGTCGTGCAAGGCCCTCCGAAAAAGCATAGAATAGTCACAGTTAATAGCATTGACTGTGCCCCCATCCATCCGCGGAAAAGATCCTATGGCGCAATACGTCTTCACCATGAACCACCTCAGCAAGGTCGTTCCCCCCAAGCGAGCCCTGCTCAAGGATATCTCGCTTTCCTTCTTTCCCGGCGCCAAGATTGGCGTGCTCGGACTCAATGGCTCGGGCAAATCGACCTTGCTCAAGATCATGGCGGGGGAGGATAAGGCCTTTGAAGGCGAGGTCATGCCCATGCCGGGGTTGAAAATAGGCTTTCTCACTCAGGAACCCCTGCTCGATGCCGGGAAAACCGTGCGTCAGGCCGTGGAAGAGGGGCTGGGGGAGGTCCTCACTGCCCAGCAGCAATTGGAGGCCGTCTATACCGCCTATGCCGAACCCGATGCCGATTTTGATGCCCTCGCCAGCGAACAGGCCCGACTGGAGGCCATTGTCGCCGCTGGCGACGGACATCAGGCGCAGCAGCAGATGGAGATCGCCGCCGATGCCCTGCGCCTGCCGCCCTGGGATGCCCTCATCGGCCCCCTTTCCGGCGGTGAGAAACGCCGTGTTGCCCTTTGTCGCCTGCTCATCAGCCGTCCGGACATGCTCCTGCTCGACGAACCCACCAACCACCTGGACGCCGAGTCGGTAGACTGGCTGGAACAGTTCCTGGCCCGTTTTCCGGGTACCGTGGTCGCCGTTACCCATGACCGTTACTTTCTGGATAATGCCGCCGAATGGATTCTGGAGCTGGACCGCGGCCATGGCATTCCCTGGAAAGGCAATTATTCCTCCTGGCTCGAACAGAAGGAAAAACGCCTGGAGATGGAGGCCAAGCAGGAAGTCGCCCGCCTCAAGGCCATGCAGCACGAACTGGAATGGGTGCGGCAGAGTGCCAAGGGCCGCCAGAGCAAGAGTAAGGCGCGTCTGGCCCGGTTTGAAGAGCTCAGCTCCCAGGAATACCAGCAGCGCAACGAGACCCAGGAGATCTTTATCCCCGTGGCCGAGCGCCTGGGCAATGAAGTCATCGAGTTTTGCAACGTCAGCAAGGGTTTTGGCGATCGCCTGCTCATCGACAATCTCAGCTTCAAGGTCCCGCCCGGCGCCATCGTCGGCATCATCGGCCCCAACGGCGCCGGCAAGTCCACCCTTTTTCGCATGATCACCGGGGCAGAACAGCCCGATAGCGGCGAGGTCAAGCTGGGCTCAACGGTGCAGCTCGCCTATGTCGATCAGTCCCGCGATGCCCTCGCGGCCAAAAACAATGTCTGGGAAGAGATCTCCGGCGGCCTCGACATCCTTACCGTCGGCAAGTTTGAAATCCCCTCCCGCGCCTACTGCGGTCGCTTCAATTTCAAGGGCGCCGACCAGCAAAAACTGGTGGGGCAGCTCTCGGGCGGTGAGCGCGGTCGTCTGCATCTGGCCAAGACCCTCATCGCCGGCGGCAACGTCCTGCTCCTCGACGAACCCTCCAACGACCTCGACGTGGAGACCCTGCGCGCCCTGGAAGACGCCCTGCTGGAGTTTGCCGGCTGCGTGCTGGTCATCTCCCATGACCGCTGGTTCCTGGACCGCATCGCCACCCATATCATCGCTTTTGAGGGTAACTCGGTGGTCAACTTCTTTGCCGGCAATTATCAGGAATACGAAGCCGATAAAAAGCGTCGCCTGGGTGAGGAGGGCGCCAAGCCCCGTCGTCTGCGCTACAAGCCGATTGCGCGCTAGCGGCCGGCAATAGGCAGGAGGCGCGGCGGAAAGGCAGCGATCCCTATGCCCTTGACCTCTACCGACCAGTCGGTATTATGGAACAAATCAGTTACTCATTCCGGAGCTTTCATGAACGTCATTGAAGCCATACAGCAGCGCCGCGCCGTCAAGGCCTTTGATCCCCATCACCAGATCTCCCCAGCCACCCGCCGGATCCTGCTGGAAAATGCCGCGCTGACGCCCAGTGCCTACAATATCCAGCACTGGCGCCTGGTGGACGTGCGGGACCCCGCCCTGCGCGCCGCCATTCGCGAAGTGGCCTGGGGGCAGCCCCAAGTGACCGATGCCTCCCTCCTCTTCGTGTTGTGCGCCGATCTCGATGCCTGGCAGGAAGAACCCCAGCGTTACTGGGATACGGCGCCGCAGCCGGTACAGGATTTCATCCTCCCCAAGCTCGATGAGTATTATCGGGGCAAGCCGCAGGTGGCCCGCGACGAGGCCATGCGTTCCCTCGGTCTGATCGGGATGTCGCTCATGCTGATTGCCCAGGACCTGGGCTACGCTTCCTGTCCCATGGACGGTTTCGACTTCGAAGCCGTGGCCCGGCTCATTCATCTGCCCGATCACTATGCCATCGGCTTTATGGTGGCCATCGGCAAGGCGACCGGGGAATCCTGGCCACGGGAGCGGTTACCTATAGACTCCCTGGTGGTTCAGGATCATTTTTGAGCACCTTCGGTGCAAGGTATGGCTTTCGGTGGGCCGAATACTTTCCGCCTGATGGCGGTGGCGGGCGTGTCATCCCAGGGCTGGGGTGCCGGCGCGCTTTCTGTAAAAAGTGATGGCCCGGCGGAATTGGCCGGGCCATCACTGCGTGGTAACCGGGTTTTAAACCCGGCGCGCGCGGCCGTGGTTGCGGGCTGGCGCGCCGTTTTGCACGGCGGGGCCGTTGCCACGGCGGGGCGCGGCGTTGGGGCTGCGGTGCGGCGTGGGAACGGGTGCGGTGCTCCGCCGCTGCTGCTGTGGCTCGAATCCTGCGACGATGTCTTTGGGCAGGGAGCGACGCAGCAGCTTTTCGATGTCCGATAACTGCTTGTGTTCCTCACCACAAACCAGCGATACGGCCTGCCCGGTGCTGCCGGCACGACCGGTACGGCCGATGCGGTGGACATAATCCTCGGGGACGTGGGGCAGCTCAAAATTCACTACGTGCGGTAGTTCGCTGATGTCGATGCCGCGGGCGGCGATGTCCGTCGCCACCAGGATCTGCACCTTGCCGTCCTTGAACTCCGCCAGCGCGCGGGTACGGGCGCCCTGGCTCTTGTCGCCGTGAAT
>JAJYQY010000109.1:3362-9795 GCA_021794385.1 Pseudomonadota bacterium
CGTGCGGTAGTTCGCTGATGTCGATGCCGCGGGCGGCGATGTCCGTCGCCACCAGGATCTGCACCTTGCCGTCCTTGAACTCCGCCAGCGCGCGGGTACGGGCGCCCTGGCTCTTGTCGCCGTGAATAGCCGATGCCGCCATACCGCCGCGCAACAGGTGTCCGGCCAGGCGGTCGGCGCCGTGCTTGGTGCGGGTGAAGACCAGTACCTGGCCCCAGTTGTGCTCCTGAATGAGGTGGGCGAGGAGATCGCGCTTGCGCTCCTGGTCCACGGCATAGACCTGTTGCGCCACCGATTCGGCAGCGGCATTGCGCCGGGCGACTTCGATGCAGGCCGGGTTGCTGAGCAAGCCGTCGGCCAGGGCCTTGATTTCCGGCGAAAAGGTGGCCGAGAAGAGCAGGTTTTGCCGCTGCTTGGGCAGCAGCGAGAGGATGCGCCGAATATCGCGGATAAAGCCCATGTCGAGCATGCGGTCGGCCTCATCGAGGACGAGAATCTCCACATGCGACAGATCCACGCTGCGCTGCTGCACATGGTCCAGCAGTCGCCCGGGGGTGGCGACCAGGATATCCACACCGCGGCGGAGCTTTTGCATCTGCGGGTTGATCTTGACGCCGCCGATGAGGGTCATGGAGCGCAGGGGCAGATAGCGGCCGTAGATCTGCACGCTCTCTTCCACCTGGGCGGCGAGTTCGCGGGTAGGAACCAGGATCAGGGCACGGACAATGGACGGGCCGCGCGGGGTTGCCGTGCCGGTGGCCGACAGGATCTGCAGGATGGGCATGGCAAAGGCGGCGGTCTTGCCGGTGCCCGTCTGGGCGCCGGCCAGGAGGTCCACGCCCGACAGCACAACGGGGATGGCCTGCTGCTGAATGGGGGTGGGGGTGGTGTAACCGCGTTCTTCGGCGGCACGCAAAATCGCTTCGGACAAGCCGAGGGTTGCAAAAGACATAACTTACTCCAGGGACATCGGCCTCGCCACAAGGGACGCCAGTCTAAGGCAGACGCTGATCAGGGTGGGAGGCCAATAAGGCACGCCTCATGCAGACTGAGACACAAGGGCAGGCGAACCATAACAGAATGTCAGGCGGAATACGAGGGCTATGATGCCCCTGCTCTCCCGGCAAGGTTTGCCAGGGCGGGGCTTGCGCCAAGAACAACGACGGCTTGGGCCGAAGTCGCGGCAAAACGCCTTCGCCACATGCCGTTGTCAGGGTTATGGCTAGGGGCGTCGCCCCACGGGATGTATCCACCGGGCCTCGATCCCTGGTCGCCATGGGCGTAGTAGCAGACTGGCCAGGGCGGCGCAGGCGAGGCCGATGAGGGCGCCGCCCACCACGTCGGCCGGAAAATGGGCACCTACCGCCACCCGCGCCCAAGCTACCCAGAGGGCGAGCAGGAGTAACAGCATCCGCAGGGGCCAGATAGCGCCCGGGCTGAGGCTGCCCAGGAGCAAAAAGACCCAGGCGGCGTGGCCCGAAGGGAAGCTATGCTGGAACTCCGGTCTGCCCAGTACATGCACCCAGTGCGGACCCAAGGCCGCCAGGGGGCGGGGGAAATTCAGCAGGGGTTTGAGGACGGCAATGGCCGCCCAGTTCAGGAGATAGGCCCAGGACAGCACCAGAACGCGATGGGGAGCCAGCCACTGGGGGCGGAGAAGGGCCAGACTGAAGGCCAGGGCGATGGCGATGGGATACCAGCGATGGTCTCCTACCCAGGTGCCCGCCAGGGCGATCTGGTCCTTCCACGGGCCGCCGCTCTGATTGATCCACAAAAAGATCTCGCGGTTGAGGCCGCCCCAGAGGTAGAGAGGAGAAGCGGCGGTCATTACATGACTACCATGGCCGATATCCACAATCCTACGCCGGCCAGGGCGCTCAGTATGGCGGCGCCAAAGAGCCACTTGCGCCCGGTGAGGGCGGTGATGGAGGCTAGGGAAATGGCAATTTGCAAAAAGATCATGCCGACTTCCATGTCGTTATGGGGCCGGTTGAGCCGCGCCGATTCTTCATCGGCGGCCTGGGATTCGGCTTCCAACTGGTCGGCGGCCTTTTTGATGTCACTCTTTTGTCCCTCGTATTTGCTGATTTTTTTGCGGAAAGGGGCGGTTTTGTCGGCGGGCGCGAGGTCCACCGCCAATTCCATGAGGTGCATCTTGGTGCTCACCGCCTGATAGTAGTTCCACTGGTCCGTGGCCTTGGTTTTTTTGAGGACGGCCTCGTTCTTATAGAGGAGTACCTCGTTCATGAGGTGATTGCCCTGATAGCTCACCACTGCCCCGAGGGCGGCGAGGAGGGCGGTGAAGATGGCCACCCATTGGTTGAGGCTGTGGCCGCCACCGGGGCCATGGCCTCCGGCGTGGAGGGCTTCTTCGTGGGGGGCGTGGGTGTGGAGGCCGTGTTCGCTCATGTTGGGGTCCTGGGGCTGGATCTGGATGGAATTGGGACATTATCCTCTGAGGACTCCGGGCGCGGGTCAAGGGGAATTTTTCCCTTCCCGAAAGGGCTTTTTTCCGGGACACTGGACTGGTGCATAAGGGGCGAGGGAGGAGCGATGATGGGCGATATGGTGGCCGGTGGGGAGGGACTGCCGTTACCGCAGATGGCCCTTGCAGCGTCCGAAGATCAAGGACGGGCCGTATTGGCGGCAGGCTGTTTCTGGTGTGTGGAGGCGGTTTTCCAGGGTCTGGAAGGGGTGCTGGAAGTGCGTCCGGGCTATAGCGGCGGAAGCGCCGATACGGCTGATTATCGGGCGGTCTGTAGCGGGACGACGGGGCATGCCGAGGCGGTGGAGATCCGTTACGATCCCCGGCGCATCGGCTATGGACAGCTCTTGCAGGTCTTTTTTGCGGTAGCCCACGACCCGACCCAGCGCGACCGGCAGGGTAATGATGTCGGGACGCAGTATCGTTCGGCGATTTTTGCCATGGATGCGGCTCAGGCCAGGGTCGCCGCGGCCTATATTCGCCAGTTGCATGAAACGGGCCACTTTGCCCGCCCCATTGTAACCGAAGTGATCCCCCTGGAGGCCTTCTATCCTGCCGAGGCCTATCATCATCGTTACGCGGAAAGAAACCCCGATCAGCCCTATATCCGCTGTGTCTCCCGGCCCAAGCTGGAGAAGCTGCGGCATGACTTTGCGCCGCTGCTGCGCACGGACCATCAGGAGTAAGCCCATGTCCACACCACGCTCCGCCTCCGGTTATGACCTGACCCCCATCGACGCCGCCCGCCGCCGGGATCTGGGGCGGAATCTCTCCGCCGAGCAGCGGCATGTCCTCTTCGAGCATGGTACCGAGCCGCCTTTCTGCGGCGCTTTGTTACAGGAAAAGGGTGCTGGGGTCTATGTTTGCCTTCTTTGTGGCCTGCCGCTTTTCCGCTCTCTGCAGAAATTTGATTCGGGAAGCGGCTGGCCGAGTTTTTATGCTCCCTTCGACCCGGCGCATATCCGCGAAATCCGCGACACCCGCCACGGCATGACCCGGACCGAGATTCGCTGCGCCCGCTGTGACAGCCACCTGGGGCATGTCTTTCCCGATGGGCCGCCACCCACCGGCTTGCGCTACTGTCTCAACTCCGCGGCCCTGCACTTTGTGGCCGGAGCATTGCCGCCAGACCCGCGGGGAGGGCCGACATGATGTCTGCGCACCCGGTCATCGACAGTAGCATTCGCGCCCGCATTCAGCGCACACCCCTGTTCTCGGCCTGGTCGGAAGGGGCCTTTGCCGCGCTGCTGGAACAGTCGCGGATCCGACAACTGGACCTGGGTGAGATCCTTTTCCACGAGGGGGAAGAGGCGCGCGCCTTTTATTTTTTGCTCGCCGGTGAGGTCGATCTGATCACTCTGGGGGCGGGAGGGCGGGAAAAGATCGTCGAAATCATCCAGGTCGATGACCTTTTTGCCGAGGCCGTGGCCTTTTTGGGCGGCCGTTACCCGGTGCAGGCGGCGGCCGGTCTGGCCAGTACGGTGGTGGAGATCCCCTTCGCCCCTTTTATGGCGACCTTGCAGGGGCACCAGGAACTCATGCCGCAGATGCTGGCGCGGCTGAGCATGCGCTTGCACTATTTGATCAAGGAGTTGCGGCATCTCAGCATGGAGTCGGCCAATCAGCGGGTGGCCAGCTATCTGCTGGATCTCTGTCCGGCGGGAGGGGAAAGCGTCGAAATCTGTCTCCCCGCCAAAAAAGCGGCCGTTGCCGCCCGCCTGGGTCTGACGCCGGAGACCTTTTCGCGGGTTTTGGGACGACTGCGCAAGGCCGGTTTGCTCCGCGTGGATAAACGCAGCCTGCATATCCCCGACCCCCAGGCCCTGCGCCGCTGGGCGGATAGCAGTTGAGTCCGCCATGAAACGTGGCTTACCTCTAAGTAGGAGCGGCCCATGGCCGCGACCCCGATGGCTTTGCGCCCACCGGGCAGGTCGCGGCCATGGGCCGCTCCTACCGGAATGTGCGACCCATGGATGGGTTGACACAGGATCGCAATTTCTTGATCGAGATCAAGCCGCATCGGTGCAAAAAACACTATGCTATGACTTAATTCAAAATTGATGCTGAGGTGTTGCATGAAGGTACAGCTCTTGGTTTCCAAATGGTGCCCCACCTGCCCGCAGGCCGAGCAGATCTGGGGGGAAGCCGCCGGCCGGGTGCCCATGGAATATGAAGTCCTGGATGTCGGCGAGCGCGATGGTCGCGAACTCGTCAGCAAATTGCGCATCAAGACCGTTCCGGCCGTGGTCATTGATGGCACCCTGCGCACGGTGGGCGTGCAGCCCTTGGGAGAGGTCTTAAAGCTCCTCGGTGCCGCGGCCTGAAACGCTGCCGGGGGCTGCCCCATGCCGCGACCCCCACGCCTTAGCCATTGGGCGCAAAGGCATCGAAGTGAATCTGCTCGTGCTGCACCTGATGCGAGAGGAGGAGGTCGATGGCTGCCTCGATCATGCCGGGACTGCCGCAGAGATAGACCTCATGATCCCCCCAGTGGCCGCTGGCCGTTACGCTGGGCAGCAGGCGGCGGGCCCCGGCCCAATCGCTGTCCTCGGGATCGGAAAGGGTGGGCGTCACCCGCAGATAGGGATGCTGCCGTGCCCAATCTTCCAGCACCGGCAGATGATAGAAGTCGGGCCTGCGCCGGGCGCCGTAAAAAAGGTGAATGGGCCGCTCCCAGCCCAGTGCCATGCTTTCCTGCAAAATGGCCTCGATGGGCGCCAAGCCCGTACCGGCGGCAATGCACAGGAGTGGCCGCTCATTGTCCTGACGCAGGAAAAACTCCCCCTGCGCCCCGGCTAGCCGCAGGGTATCGCCCACCTGGGCGGTGTGAAACAACCATTGGCTGAATCGCCCGCCCGGCAGTTCGCGAATGTGGAAAACGAGGGCGCCATCTGCCCGGGGAGGGGTGGCCATGGAATAGGATCGCCACTCTCCCTCCGCGCCGGGGACGGCCAGACGCGCATACTGACCGGCTCGGTAAGGGTAAGGGCGCTCCGGCTGCAGACGCAGTTCCCGGACATTCCACGCCAAGGGGGTGAGGGCGGCGATCGTGGCCGTCCAATGCTCGGCCTCCTGCACGGTGGCGCGAATGCGCATAGGGCTGCGCGGTCGTAATTTGCAAAGAATCGCCATGCCGGCGGCGCGTTCGGCGGGGGTCAGCAACAACGGCATGAAAGGTCCCTGCTCGCCCTGGCCATCCAGAATGGTCCCCTTGCAATCGCCACAGGAGCCGTTGCCGCAGCCATACCGAATGGGAATGCCCTGGGCCAGGGCGGCCGCGACGATGCTCTGCTCGGCGCTGGCGGCAAAGCGGATGCCGGAAGGTTCCAGGCAGATTTCATGATCCATAACTGATGGATGCTCCGCAAGAATAGAGGCGTGCCCTGGGGCACGCGTCGGGCCTTATCGTAAAAAACGGCAGTTGGCAGAGGTGTTTTGCCGCGAATTCGGCCCGAGCCGTTGTTGTTCTAGGCGAAAGCCCGCGCCCAGCAGGCGAACTGTTTGAGCCCAAAGGGCGAGTTTTCGCCTGCCAGCGGGATGAGCCGTAGAACAACAGGCAAGGGCCGCCGGAGCAAAAAACACCTCTGCCAACTGCCGTTCCCAGACTGATTCAGACCGCCGGGGGCACGTCGTCGATGGTCACGGGCACGAAGCGGGACGGGGCCATGGCCTCGTAGGCGGCCTCGATGCAGACGGTGGCGGCGAGGTTGTAGGCCTCAATCCAGGACTCGGCCATTTCCTGGGTCCAGGCGGCACCGAGGAAATGCTTGAGGGTGCTCAGGAGACTCTTGCCGACAATGGGATAGTGCTCGGGACGCGTATCATACTTGATGTGTCCCACACCCAGTTCCTTCAGATAAGGTACCAGCACTTCCAGCGTGTCGATGTTGGTGGCGATGAGGATGACGGAATTGAATAAACGTACACGCTGCTCACTCATGTCACCAG
>JAJYQY010000139.1 GCA_021794385.1 Pseudomonadota bacterium
ATGACTCGGTCACCGCGACGGTGCCGGAATACGTCATCCACGTGGATCGGCAAAAGGCGCAACTGGCCGGCGTTGCCCCGGCCCAGGTGGCGGAACTGGTTCATGATTATGTGGCGGGCGCCAAGCTCGGCGACCTGCCTTCCGCTTCGGCGCGCGAGCCCCTGGACATTATCCTGCGCATCCCCCGGGCCGATCGTGCCTGGCGGCAGCAGATTCTCGACCTGCGGGTGCAAAGTCAAAACGGCCAGGAAGTGCCGCTGGCAAGTATCGTGCAGATCCGCCATGCCACCCTGGACAAGCCCATTTATGATCGCGACCAGCATCCCGTGGTGTATGTGACCGGTGATCTGCTGGGTTCCAGTCCGGTTTATGCAGTCCTGACCCTCAACCACTGGCTCGACGGCAAGATCCTGGATGGCGTTCATTTGACTACGGCCAATCTTGGCTTCACTCCGGCCCAACCCAACGACATCACCCATTACCAGATCCTCTGGGGGGGGGACATGCGCCTGACCCTGGATGTCTTCCGCGACCTCGGGGCGGCTTTCATCGTGGCGCTGGTCTTCATTTACCTGATGCTGGTGGCCTATTACCAGTCGTTCATGATGCCCATCATCGTCATGGGCGCCATTCCGCTGACCCTGGTGGGTGTGTTTCCGGGACACTGGCTGCTCAGCACCCCCTTCAACGCCACCTCCATGATCGGCGTCATTGCCCTGGCCGGTGTGGTGGTGCGTAACTCCCTCCTGCTGATCGATTTTATCGTCGATTACCGGCGCCGGGGTTATCCTTTGGATGAGGCCGTGTTGCAAGGCGGCGCGGTGCGTTTCCGACCGATCCTGCTGACGGCGCTGGCCATCATGTTCGGCTCGGCCATCATGGTCACCGATCCCGTATTTGGCGGCCTGGCCGTCTCCTTGATTTTCGGTACTTTCGCCTCCACTATGTTGACATTGATCGTGATCCCGCTGCTCTACTTCCTGTGGGAGCGACGTCTGGAACAGCGGCTGCAAGGAGCTTGAATCATTATGAGTAGCGAACGTTGGGTACGAGTTATTGCGGGGGTTTTTGTCCTCTTGAGCGTGATTCTGGGCGCTCCGGCCAGCCCGGTCTTTATCAGTCAGTGGTTCCTGGCCTTTACTGTCTTTGTGGGCTTTAATCTCTTGCAAAGTGGCTTTACCTGTTTTTGTCCCCTGGAGCGCGTCCTGTTGTCCATGGGCATTCGCGACGCGCGGGCTTGTCGGCGGTGAGTGGGGTTATGGGCGAACTGCTGCAATTCCTGCAAGCGCAATGGATGCTGGTGCTTTCCGGTATCGTCGTGCTGGTGCTGCTCCTGCGCGGGCCCCTGAGCCGCCGTATCGCCGGGATCGAGGAGGTGGACCCCAGTGCTGCCGTCCATCTGATCAATCACGAAGATACAGTGATCATTGATGTGCGTGAACAGGAGGAGTGGTCTCGCGGCCACCTGCCCAATGCCCGGCACATTCCCCTGGGGGACCTGTCCAAGTACGTGAAAGATCTGGAAAAACATCGCGGCCATCATGTGATTTGCCAGTGCGCCAGCGGGATGCGTTCGGCGCGTGCCGCGGCCCTGCTGAAAAAGGCCGGATTTGACAAGATCTACAGCCTCAAGGGAGGTATCCACGCCTGGCGGGGCGCCGGTTTGCCGGTGGAGAAATAATTATGTCCGCCGTGTCTGTGCTCATGTACTCTACGCCTACCTGTCCCTATTGCCGCATGGCAGAGTCCTTGTTGCGGAGCAAAGGTGTGGCGCCGCAACAGATCCGGGTGGATCGCGATCCGCAGCAGCGTCAAATCATGATGACGCGTAGCCACGGGCGGCATACGGTGCCGCAAATATTTATCGGGGAGCAGCATGTGGGTGGCTATGACGATCTGGCGGCTCTCGATAAAAAAGGCCTGCTGGACGGCTTGCTGCGGGGGGAAAGCTAAAGCGCCGATAGCAAGAGTCCGAATTGCCGGCTGGGGAGGTGAGATGTCTACAATAATGGTAGTTTGTCCGGCCTGTGGGGCGGTGAATCGGTTGCCGGCGGCGCGCCTGAGTGAGAATCCCAAATGCGGTAAATGCCATGCACCGCTGCTTCCGGACCATCCCGTCAATCTGAACAGCGACCGGTTTGCCCCTTATATTGCCAGGAATGAGCTGCCGGTGGTGGTGGACTTCTGGGCGCCCTGGTGCGGACCGTGCCGGATGATGGCTCCGCAGTTTGAGCAGGTGGCGCGGGAAATGAACGGGACGCTGCTCTTTGCCAAACTCAACACCGAGGCCGAGCCGGATATCGGTACCCGTTACCAGATCCGCTCCATTCCTACCCTGGTACTCTTTCGCGCCGGGAAAGAGGCGGCGCGGGTGAGCGGGGCGCTGGGGGCGGCAGAATTGCAGCGTTGGCTCACCGCGCAGCGTTAGGCCCTGGGCCGTGGTGCCGCTGCGGGGAATCTGCAGCGGGCGATAGCGGAGGGGGCTGGCCTTGGGGTAAACTGAACCACATTTCAAGCAAAAGGACCAGCATGGACGAGCAAAACGCGGTTTTCATGATTGAGCGGCTCTATATCAAGGATGCCTCTTTCGAGTCTCCCAATGCCCCGCAGAGCTTTTTGATGAGTGAGGCGCCGACGGTGGACGTGGGTTTGAACACCGCCACTGCGCCGGTGGAAGGTGCGGATGATCTCATGGAGGTCGTGCTCACGGTGACGGTGAATGCCAAATCCGGTGAGCATACGTACTTTGCCATTGAGGTACAGCAGGCGGGACTCTTCCGCATGCAGCATATTCCCGACGAGCATCTGCCGGTGCTCCTGGGGGTGCATTGTCCGACCATTCTCTTCCCCTACGCCCGCGAGGCGGTGGCCGACATGGTGGGCCGCGGCGGCTTCCAGCCTTTGCATCTGCATCCCGTGAATTTTGAGGCCTTATACCAGCAGGCTCAGACCGAACCGCAGCATACGACGCAGTAGGTTCATGAACTGGGTGGTGCTGGGGGCGGGACATTGGGGGGTGGCGCTGGCTGTCCACCTTGCTCGCCAGGGGCATGCCGTGCACTTGTGGGGGCGCCATCCCGAGAGCCTGCCCTGTCCATCGGCCAGTGGCGACCTCTCCCCCCATTTCCCCCGAGTCTCCAGGCCAGCCCGCCTCACCTGTACTACGGATCTCGTCGCCGCAGTGGCGGGTTGCGCGGGAATGGTGCTGGCGGTACCGAGCCACGCGGTCCGTAACACCTTGCTGTCCCTGCGAGAGTCCCTACCGGCGGGCCAGATGGTGGTACTGGCCAGCAAGGGTCTGGAGCTGGAAACGGACCTGCGACTGGACCAGGTACTCGGACAGATCCTGGAAGATCGGCCCTTTGCCGTCATTTCCGGCCCTACCTTTGCCGCTGAGCTTGTTGCCGGCCTGCCGGTGGCCATCACGGCGGCCTCGGCCTCCGCGGATCTGGCGCAGGAGGTGGCGCGCAGTTTTGGAAACGAGCAGATGCGGGTCTATACCAGTGATGATGTGGCCGGGGTTTGCCTGGGGGGCGCCATCAAAAACGTGCTCGCCATCGCCGCCGGGATTTCCGATGGGCTGGGGAACGGCTTTAGTGCCCGCGCGGCACTCATTACCCGAGGGCTCGCGGAGTTGCATCGTCTGGGCACGGCCTTGGGGGGGCGGACCGAAACCTTTATGGGTCTGGCCGGGGCCGGCGATTTGATCCTCACCTCCACCTCGGATCTCTCCCGCAATCGCCGCGTCGGCCTGGGCCTGGGGCGCGGACTGCCCCTGGCCACGGTGCTGCGGGAAATAGGCCAGGAGGCCGAGGGTGTGCGTACGGCCCAGGCCCTTTTCCTCCTGGCGCAGCGCGAAGGGGTGGAAATGCCCATTACCGAACAGGTGTTCCGGGTTCTTTACGAGGGGCTCGCGCCGCGCGAGGCAAGCGATGCGCTCATGCAGCGGGAGTTGCGCTCGGAGTTCGCCGCTTTGCGGCAGGGTAGTGCCGCCCATGAGGCCCCCTAGGGGATGGCTCTCCTCCGCCTGCCGACGCCCGCCTTCTGGGGACAACGCGCAAAACACTGCGTTACCGCATCCGCAAATACGGTTTGGTGGCCAGAGGACGGCGAGGGATGAGGGCGCTGTTGGGGCACGCCTGTCGCGCAAGTCTTGCGGATTGGGCCCAGGGTGGGTACATTCCCGCAGCATTGGGACGGCGCCTGGCGCCATGAACCGGGTATCGTAGAAGGGGATGTCATTGCAGTTAGGAATGAGACCGTGCTGACGCCGGATCTGGCGCAGGCCCTGGGCTATCAGGGACGTATCCTGCAGCAGGTTTCGCGGACCTTTGCGTTGACCATACCATGCCTGCCCGAGGCCTTGCGCCATGCGGTGGGCAATGGCTATCTGCTTTGCCGTATTGCCGATACCATCGAGGACGATCCCGAACTCTCCTGGGAGGAAAAGGCACACTGGCAGTCGGTTTTTGTCGGGGTGGTGGCCGGACGGGCCGATGCCGCGGCTTTTGCCCGGGATTTTGCTGGCCGACTTTCTCCGCAGATGCCCGCCGCCGAGCACGACCTGATTCGCCACACCCCTCAGGTGCTGGCCCTTACCCATAGCTTCACGGCTTCCCAGCAGGCAGCGTTACTGCGCTGCGTCCGGATCATGGGCGAGGGTATGGCCGAGTTCCAGCGCAGCGCCTCCCGCGCCGGCCTGCCCGACATGGCTACCCTGGACCGCTATTGTTATGTGGTGGCAGGGGTAGTGGGAGAATTGCTCACCAGCCTCTTTGTGGAACAGGTTCCGAGCATGGCTGCATATGATGCGGAAATGCAAAGGCTGGCGGTATCTTTCGGTCAGGGTCTGCAAATGACCAATATCCTCAAGGATATCTGGGGTGACTGGGAACGCGGAGTGTCCTGGTTGCCGCGAGCGGTCTTTGACCGCCATGGCTGTCAATGGGAGCAACTCGCGCCGGGGACGCAGGACCCCGGTTTTCATGCCGGCATCCGCGAGCTCGTTGCCGTGGCCGGCCGCCACCTGGACGATGCCCTGCGCTATACTTTGCTGATTCCCCGTGAAGAAACGGGGATGCGCGACTTTTGCCTGTGGGCGATTGCCATGGCCGTGTTGACCTTGCGACGCATTGCCGAGCGTCCGGATTTCGTATCGGGGGATGAAGTGAAAATCAGCCGCCGTAGTGTGGGTAACGTAGTGCTCCTGTCACGGTTCATCCATCGTTCCGATTCCCTCCTGAAACTGAGTTTCCGGCTAGGGGTCAAACCGTTGGCGGCATTAACCAATGAGCCTAGCTTATGATGACCCTGCATCCACGACAACAACAAAAACGCATCACTGCCTTTCAGTCTCGTCTCGGTGCCGCCATAGCCGCGGCGCGGGGGGCATTGCTGGGGCTCCAGGCCGAGGATGGCCACTGGTGCTTCGAGTTCGAGGCCGACTGCACCATCCCTGCCGAATATATCCTCATGCAGCATTACATGGACGAGCGGGACTCGGTCCTGGAGCGCAAACTGGCGGTCTACCTGCGGTCCAAACAGGCGGATCATGGCGGCTGGCCCCTTTATTACGGCGGACATTTCGATATGAGTGCATCCGTCAAGGCCTATTATGCCCTCAAGCTGGCGGGTGACGACCCCGATGCGCCGCACATGCGCCGCGCCCGGGAGGCCATCCTCGCCCATGGCGGAGCCGAGCGGGCCAACGTCTTCACGCGCATCGCCCTCGCTCTCTTCGGCCAAGTCCCCTGGCGAGCGGTGCCCTTCATTCCCGTGGAAGTGATGCTGCTGCCGCGCTGGTTTCCCTTTCATATCGACAAGGTGGCCTCCTGGTCGCGGACTGTCATGGTGCCGCTGTTCATCCTTTGCAGTCTCAAGCCTCAGGCGAAAAATCCCCTGGGTATCGGTATCCGTGAAATATTCCGACGCCCGCCAGAAAGAGTAGACGATTATTTTACTCATTCTGC
The DNA here is from genome assembly GCA_021794385.1 of Pseudomonadota bacterium. Taxonomy (GTDB): domain Bacteria; phylum Pseudomonadota; class Gammaproteobacteria; order Acidithiobacillales; family Acidithiobacillaceae; genus Acidithiobacillus_B. The sequence continues at coordinate 5,970 of JAJYQY010000139.1, forward strand.
CCATGGCTGGGTGGCATGGTTCCTCCTGTTCCTGGATCGCTTGGGGCGCAGTGCGGAAGGGCTGATTCCCCAACGCTTGCGCCAGAAGGCCGTAAAAAAGGCCGAAAACTGGTTCATTGCCCGGCTCAATGGTACGGATGGCCTCAACGGCATCTTCCCGGCCATGGTCAATGCCCATGAGGCCCTGGCCTTGCTGGGTTACCCGCCCGAGCATCCCTATCGGCAACAGACCGCTGCGGCCCTGCGCAAACTGGTGGTGGAGCGCGCCGAAGACGCCTATTGCCAGCCCTGCGTTTCGCCGGTCTGGGACACCTGTCTAGCCCTCCATGGCCTGCTGGAAAGCGATGGCGCGTTGGCCCCCGAGCTGGGGCGCAGCATCGACTGGCTCAAGGAACGGCAGATCGTGGACGAACCCGGCGACTGGCGGGTGCAGCGCCCCCACCTGCGCGGCGGTGGTTGGGCCTTCCAATACTGGAATCATTACTATCCGGATTTGGATGATACGGCGGCGGTGGCCTGGGCCATGGCGCGCGCCGGCCGGGAGGAAGACCGCCCCAGTCTCGAACTCGCGGCGGACTGGCTCGCGGGCATGCAGTCGCGTAACGGCGGCTTCGCTGCCTATGATGCCGATAATACCCATTATTATCTCAACGAAATCCCCTTTGCCGATCACAAGGCCCTGCTGGATCCGCCTTCGGCCGACGTCACGGGTCGGGTGGTGGCTTTTCTCGGCATCTATGGCCGTGCCAAGGATCGTGAGGTCCTGCGGCGGGCTGTGGCCTACCTGCTGCGTGAACAGGAGGCCTCGGGGGCCTGGTTTGGTCGGTGGGGGACCAACTATATCTATGGCACCTGGTCGGTACTGATGGGTTTGGAGCAACTCGATGACCCCTCCTTGCAGCCTGCCATGGCGCGCGCCGCTGATTGGCTGCGCTCGGTGCAGCAAGCTGATGGCGGTTGGGGAGAAAGCAACGACTCCTACCCTGATTCGGGCCTGGCCGGGCTGGGCCAGCCCTCCACGGCAGCGCAGACCGCCTGGGCCTGCCTCGCCCTGATGGCGACAGGGGATCGGGGCAGCGAGGCCCTCTGCCGTGGCATCCGCTGGCTGGAAGAGCAGCAGGGGGATGACGGGCGTTGGCAGGATCCCTATTTTAATGCGCCCGGCTTTCCGCGGGTATTTTACCTTACCTATCATGGTTACCGCCTTTATTTTCCGCTCTGGGCGCTGGCCCGCTACCGGCGTCTGGGGTCTGGCGCGTGTCGTTAGGGATCGTGGTAGCCCTGGCGGCAGAAGCGCAGGTATTGACGGGAACGGTGCCGCTGGCGGGGGAGGGGATCGACATTGCCCCGGGCCTGCGCTTGCGTCTGTGTGGCATGGGACCGGAGCCGGCGGCGCAAGCGGCGGCGGCGCTGCTGGCCGAGGGCGTCGGGGCCTTGCTGGCCTTTGGGACGGCGGGGGGCCTGGACCCCGCCCTGCGCCCCGGCATCCTGCTCTTGCCGGAGCGCGTGATTTATGCCGGTGGCGACTATGCCGTTGCCGCCTCGTGGCGTAGCCGGGTGGCCGCGCGGATCCACGGAGAGCTGGTCTCCGGCCCCCTGCTGACGGTGGCCAATGCCTGCGCCCAGTCCGGGCAGAAACGGGCGTTGCACGGGCGCAGCGGCGCTGTGGCGGTAGATATGGAAAGCGGCGCCGTCGCGGCCGTGGCCACGGCCGCCGGCAAACCTTTTTTGGTATTGCGGGCACTGGTGGATCCGGCGGAGCGCGACCTTCCCCTGAGTGCCATGGTAGCCGTCGATGCCTATGGCCATCTGCGCCTTTCCGCCCTGTTGGCGGCCCTGGCGCGGCGCCCCTGGGAGATCACCGCCCTGCTGCGCCTGGGCCGGGAGATGAGCGCGGCCCTGCGATCCCTGAGAGCTGCATGGCAAGATCTCGGCCCCTCGGGGATCGTGCCATGAAGGCACTATTGACCGGCGCGTCGGGCTTTGTCGGGGGGGCGGTCCTGCGCCGGCTTCTGGCGGAGGGGGTGGAAGTGCGCGTCCTCGCCCGCCGCGATGGTGATGCCGCCAACTGGCAGGGCCTGGAGGTAGAAGTGGTGCATGGCGATCTGCGTAATGGCGAAAGCCTGGGGCAGGCAGTGGCCGGATGTCAGGGGCTTTTCCATGTGGCTGCCGATTATCGCCTTTGGGTCCCCGATCCCGCTCCCATGTATGCGGCCAATGTCGGGGGTACGGAGCGCCTCATGCGCGCTGCCCTGGAGGCAGGAGTGGAGCGCATCGTTTATACCAGCAGTGTGGCGGTCCTGGGCTTTTATGCAGACGGGCGGATTGCCGACGAAAATGCCCCCTCCAGCCTCGATACCATGATCGGCCATTACAAGCGCTCCAAGTTCCTTGCCGAAGAGGTGGTCCGTAATCTCTGCGCGACCGAAGGGTTGCCGGCCGTGATCGTCAACCCCTCTACCCCCGTCGGCCCCGCCGACCGCAAGCCGACCCCCACAGGCCGCATGGTGCGGGACGCCGCGGCCGGGCGGATGCCGGCCTACATCGATACGGGTCTCAATGTGGTCCATGTGGATGACGTGGCCACGGGGCACTGGCAGGCCTTTGGGCAAGGGGTGGTGGGCGAACGCTACATTCTTGGTGGAGACAATCTGCCATTGGGGGCCATGCTGACCCGCATTGCCGGCCTCACCGGTCACCGGTCGCCGCTGTTGCGTCTGCCCCGTCGCGCCCTCTATCCCCTGGCCTGGGGGGCAGAATCCTGGGTGCGCCTGCGCGGGCGGGGTACACCCCTGGTGACCAGGGACGAACTGCGCATGGCGGCCCACAAGATGTACTTCTCCTCGGAGAAGGCCGAAAACTGCCTGGGCTACCGCCATCGCCCCGCCGAAGAGGCCCTGCGGGACGCCGTGCAATGGTTCCGGGAGCATCATTATCTGTGATGGCACTGATCCCCTGGTGGCATTGGCTGGCTTGGTCCCTCTGCGCCGCTGCCTTGGCTTATCTGGCCTTCGCCCTGTGGGTACTGACCCGCTGGCGGCCACGGCTGGTGGACAGCCATCTCTCCGGCCAGCGCTCTACCTCCCCCCTGCAAGCGACGGATAAAAGCTGGCCGGCCGTGAGCCTCCTCAAGCCCTTGCGTGGTCTGGAGGCCGGACTCTACGAAAACCTGCGTACCTTCTGCTCTCAGGATTACCCCTGCTATGAGATCGTCTTCGGTGTCCAAGACCCGGCGGACCCGGCCATCGCGGTAGTGGAGCGCCTGCGCCGGGAATACCCCGATCTCCCCATTGCCCTAAGCATCAGCGCCGCAAAGGTGGGCAGCAACCCCAAGGTCAACAACCTCGCCGGGATTTTTGCTTTGTGCCGCCACGATTATCTGGTCATCAGCGACGCCGACATTCGCGTGGGCGGCGGTTACCTGCGTGAGCTTTGCCGGCCTTTGCCAGATGACGGGGTAGGGGTGGTGACCTGCCTCTACCGGGGCATGGCCGTCGCCGGCTTCTGGTCGCGTATCCTGGCGGCCCAGATCAATGAGTCTTTCCTGCCCTCGGTCCTCGTCGCCGAGCGCCTGGGGCCCACCATTTTCTGCGGCGGGGCGACCATGGCCCTGCGCCGCAGCACCCTGGAAGGGATTGGCGGATGGGCCGTCCTGGCAAAGCACCTTGCCGATGATTATCAACTGGGTGCCCTGAGCCGTGCCCAGGGCAAACGCACCGTCCTGTCTGCCTATGTGGTGGATACCCTGGTCCATGAGCCTGATTTTGCGGCATTTTATCAGCATGCCCTGCGTTGGTCGCGGACCACGCGGGCGGTGCAGCCCGCCGGCCACACGCTGGCCTTTATCAGCTATCCCTTGCCCGTCGTAGCCCTGCTCGCCGCTTGGGCCGGTCGACCCGGGCTGATTTTTTTGGTGGTGGTTCTGGGCTTGCGCCTCGTGTACCATTACGCGATCTTGAAAAAACTGCGGATCACCAATTCCGAGGGGGTGCTCGATGCCTTCCTCGCCGACGGTATGGGCCTGCTAGTATGGTTTCATGCCCTTTTTGCCAGACGGATCCGCTGGCGGGGAGACCGCTTCGCCATCGACCCCAAGGGGCGTATGGGCGGGCACGACGGAGCATAGCAATGACGATGAAGACCCTGTTTCTGCAAGCGCCCTCTTTTGAAGGTTTTGACGGTGGTGCCGGATCGCGTTATCAGGCCAAGCGCGAGATTCGCTCTTTCTGGTATCCCACCTGGCTGGCCCAACCGGCAGCCATGATTCCGGGGAGCCGACTGCTGGATGCGCCGCCCGCCGATGTGAGTGTCGAAGAGACCCTGCGCATTGCCGGCGGCTACGAGCTCTGCATCATCCATACCAGCACCCCATCTTTTCCCTCCGACGTGCGCATGGCCGAGGCCCTCAAGGAGGCGCACCCCAAGCTGATGATCGGCATGGTGGGGGCCAAGGTGGCGGTGGAGCCGGAAGAATCCCTGCTGGCCTCGGCGGCCATCGATTTTGTCGCCCGTGAGGAGTTCGACTTTACCCTCAAGGAGATTGCCGAAGGCCGTCCCCTGGCGGAAGTGGACGGGGTCAGCTACCGTTCGGCCAATGGCACCGTTGTCCATACGCCGGACCGGGCGGTTTTGGAGGATATGGACTCCCTGCCCTTTGTCTCCGAGGTCTACAAGCGCGATCTGCATATCGAAGACTACTTCATCGGTTATCTCAAGCACCCCTACATTTCCCTCTATACGGGTCGCGGCTGCCGTTCCAAGTGTACCTTCTGCCTCTGGCCGCAGACCGTGGGCGGACACCGCTATCGCACGCGCAGCGCGGAGAATGTCCTGGAAGAGATCCGCTACATTCAGAAGAACTTCCCGCAGGTCAAGGAGATCTTCTTCGACGACGACACCTTTACCGATGACCGTCCGCGCGCCGAGGAAATTGCCCGGGGCCTAGGCAAGCTCGGGGTCACCTGGTCGTGCAATGCCAAGGCCAATGTCCCCTATGAAACGCTGAAAATCCTCAAGGAAAACGGTCTGCGCCTCCTCCTCGTGGGTTATGAGTCGGGAGATCAGCAGATCCTCAACAACATCAAGAAAGGCCTGAAGGTCGAGGCGGCGCGCAAGTTTACCGCCGATTGCCACAACCTGGGCATTGTCATTCACGGTACCTTCATTCTCGGCTTGCCGGGTGAGACCCGGGAAACCATCCAGGAGACCATCCGCTTCGCCAAGGAAATCAACCCGCACACCATCCAGGTGTCCATCGCCGCCCCCTATCCGGGCACCTTCCTCTATGATCAGGCCAAGAAGGAGGGCTGGCTGACGGAGGATTCCGAGGCCCATCTGGTGAATGACCGCGGCGTGCAGATCAGTCCGTTGAGTTATCCCCATCTTACTCACACCGAGATTTTTGACTCGGTAGAGACTATGTACAAGCGGTTCTACTTCCGGGCCGGAAAGATCGCCGAAATCACCGGGGAGATGATCAAGAGTACCCAGATGATGAAAAGGCGGCTGCGGGAAGGGGTCGAATTCGTGCGTTTCCTCCGCCAGCGCCACGGTTGAGGTGACCGAGAGGGGAAATCGGCGGGTGATCTTTACTGCCGATGATTTCGGCCTGGATCCGGCGGTCAATGCTGCGGTGGAATCGGCCCATCGGGGCGGCGTGCTCAACACGGCCAGTCTCATGGTCGGGGCGCCCGCTGCGGCCGATGCCGTAGCGCGCGCCAGGACCATGCCCGGATTGCATGTGGGGCTGCATCTGACCCTGGTGGACGGGTGTCCGGTCTTGCCGGCGCAGCAGGTGCCGGAGCTGGTGGACAGCAGTGGGCGTTTTGCCGCCGATCTTTGGTGGCGGGGGGTGCGTTATTTTTTTATCCCACGGGTGCGCCGCCAACTGGCGGCGGAGATTCGTGCCCAGTTTGCCGCTTTCCAGGCAACCGGTCTGGTTCTGGATCATGCCAATGCCCACAAGCACTTACACCTTCATCCCACGGTCCTGTCGCTGATGCTCCGCATTGGCCGGGAATTCGGTCTGCGTGCGGTGCGGCTGCCCTGGGAGCCCCTCGCCGCCGCCCGTTGCGGGGGGGCGAAAGGCATGGCGCCAGTCCTGTGGTCCTTCTTTCTCAGCCCGTGGCTGGCCCTCATGCGTCGGCGCTTGCGCCGTTTCGGCATGGCCCACAATGATGCACTCTTCGGTTTGACGTCCACGGGTGTCATGGATGAAGCGACCTTGTTACGGACATTGGCCTGTATGCCCGAAGGTGCCAGCGAGATTTACTTTCATCCGGCCGTGGCCCGTAGCGTGCTTTTGCAGGCGTTGATGCCCGGCTATCGACATGATGCCGAATGGGCGGCCCTGTGCAGTCCGGAAATAGCCCAATATCTGCAGGTCCAACTCATTCAAAAGGTACACTTCAGTGATCTGGTCGCCCATTAGCCATTTTCTCCAGAGGGTGGGAAGGGTGTATCTGGGCGCCCTCATCCTCCTCGTCGATACCTCCCAACGGCGCGCCCGGGCGGTCCTTGGGATACTGCTGGCGTTGACGGTGCTGGCGCTTATTTATACGGCAACGCATTTTGCCGTTGATACCGATACCAGTAACGCCATTTCCCGGGATCTCCCTTTTCAAAGGCTGGAGCATGCCTATCAACGGGCCTTTCCCCAGGAAAAAAACACCATCATCGTGGTGATCAAGGGCAAGGACTCGGCCTTGGTCGGGCAGGCGGCGGATCGTCTGGGTCAATGGCTACGCACCCATCCCCAGCAGTTTGAAAATGTTTATATCCCTGGGGGCGGTAGTTTCTTCCAGCGCAATGGTATTCTTTATCTCCCCCGGCAGGAGGTGCAATCCTTTGCCAACCGGGTTACCGATGCCCAACCGCTCATCGCCAGACTGTCCCAGGATCCCAGCCTCTCGGGATTGCTGGGCCTGATGAACCAAGCCATTGATCAGCGTCTGCAGGGTGGGGCCACGCTGCCCGGTTTGGACCACATTTTTGTGGAGATGCGCAAGGCCGTGGATGCGCAGATGGCGGGGCAATTCTATCAGCTCCCCTGGGGGAGCCTGATGGGAGGCGGTGCGGCGGCCGCTGCCGGCGAGCAGCGCTTCGTCATCATCCGTCCCGTGCTCGATTATCACTCTCTGGAGCCGGCTGCTCCGGCCCTGCAGACCCTGCGGGCGGGGATTGCGGACCTGCATCTGAATCAGGCCCATGGTCTGGATCTGGGCATAACGGGGGAAGCGGTACTGGACTCCGAACAACTCAAAACGGTGGCAGCCGGGGCGGGTATGTCTCTGGGGCTTACGTTTGCGGTGGAGATCCTCCTTCTGGTGGTGGCGCTGCGTTCGCTGCGCCTGGTAGCGGGGGTCTTGCTCGGCCTGGTTGTGGGCATGATCCTGACCACGGCCGGCGCCCTCCTGGTGATTGGCCCCTTTAATTTGATCTCCGTGGCCTTTGCGATTCTGTTCATCGGCTTGGGTGTGGATTTTGGCATACAGTTTTGCATGCGCTATCGCGAAGAGATCTTTGCCGGAGCGCCCCATCCCGAGGCGCTGCAGCGCGTGGCCCATGCCCTAGGGGGTGCCCTGAGCCTGGCGGCGCTGGCCGCCGCGCTGAGTTTTTACGCCTTTGTGCCCACCAGCTATGCCGGCATTGTCGATCTGGGCCTGATATCGGGTACGAGCATGCTGATCGCATTGCTGATGACCCTGACGCTGTTACCCGCCTTCCTTACCCTGTGGCCGGCACGCCAGCATCCTGCAGCGCACAGCCTTCCTCATCCGCGTCTGACGTCGGCTTTGGTCCGTTATCCCATTCATCGCTATGCCTATGGGGTGCTGGCGATGGTTATGGTGCTCGCTGTCCTGGCGGTTCCGGCGGTCCTGCGCGCGTCTTTCGATTTCAATCCCCTGAGTCTCATCGATCCCCACGTCGAAGGCGTGAAGGTCTTTCGTCAGCTCCTGGCCGAGCCGGGTGCATCACCATATCGGATCGAGATCGTCGCCCCGAACCTCTCGTCCGCCAATGCCCTGGCGGCGCGCCTGGACAAGTTGCCGACCGTGTCGCAGGCAGTGACGCTCGCCAGTTATATCCCCGCAGGGCAGACCGAAAAACTGGCCGTCCTGCAAAATCTGCAAATCCTGGTGCCGCCTTTTTCGCTGCTGATGCCGGCTACGTTACAGCCGCCGGCGGCGGATACCGGCGCCGTGCTGACCCGATTCGCCGGCAGGCTGGTGGCCTTTAGCATGGCGGAGGGGCAAGGCAGCCCTGGCGGACAGGCCGCCATGCAATTGCAAAGCGCCCTGCAGCGTTTTCACCAGCGCTACGGCGATGATCCGCAGGCCATCAATGCCTTGCAGGAACGGATCATGGGCGGCTTGCCCCCCGAACTGCAACGCTTGGGGATGGCCCTGACGGCCGCACCCGTGACCTTGCAGAGCCTGCCGGAAGACTTGCGTACGCGTTATATCACGCCCCAGGGTCAAGCCCGGATAGAAGTCTTTCCCAAGGCCAATCTCAGCAGCAATGTCGCCATGCTGCAGTTTGTCCGTAATGTCCAGCAGGTGGCGCCACAGGCGGTCGGTACACCGGTGATGTTGGTGGAGGGCGGCGAGGCGGTGCTGGGGGCCTTCCAGGAAGCCACGGTCATTGCCTTGGTCACCATTTCTCTCTTGCTCCTTCTGGTCTTGCGCTGCTGGCGCGATACCCTGCTGGTGATGGTGCCCCTGCTGTTGGCGGCGCTCTTTACGGTGGCCAGCATGAGCTATCTGGGGCTCTCCTTTAACCTGGGTAATATCATCGTCTTGCCGCTGCTGATCGGGCTGGGGGTGGCCTTTGCCATCTATATCGTGGCGCGTTGGCGCAGCGGAACCGATATTGCCCATTTGCTCCAGACCAGCACGCCCATGGCGGTGTTTTTCAGCGGGATCACCACCTTGAGCGCCTTTGGCAGTATGGCCATATCCCTGGATCCGGGTATGGCGAGTTTGGGCAAGACCCTGAGTCTGGCATTGGCCATGGTCCTCTTGTGTATTCTCATTGTGTTGCCGGCATTGCTCCTGCTATTCACGCATTCTCCCCGCGAACAGGGTATAGCTCAGGATGAAGGTCGCTGAGGGAGAGCGGCCCAAGGGCCGCATGCTGCCAACGGGCCCTATGCTGATTTATGCCAGCGGCTTGCTGGGGCTCTTGCTGGCCCTGGCGCTGGTGCTGCATGAGGGTGCCCGCAGCATCCTGCAGATCCTGGCTCATAGCGGTTGGGCCCTGCTATGGTTGCTGCCTTTCCATTTTTTACCGCTGGGCCTGGACGTCCTGAGCTGGAAATGGCTGCTGCGCGGGGAAAGTCGTGCGGGTTTTTGCTTTCTGCTCTGGGTCGCAGCGGTACGCGAATCCGTGAACGGCCTCCTGCCGGTCGCGCGGGTGGGCGGGGAAGTGGTTGGTGCGCGTCTGTTGGCCCGCCATGGCGTTTCCGGTTATCTGGGTGGCGCCAGCATTATGGTGGAGGTCACCCTGACCCTGGTGAGCCAGTTTCTCTTCACCTTATTGGGTCTGGTCGTCTTGGTCTATGCCATCAGCGACCATGCCATGGAACTGGCCGTCCTCCTGGCTTTGGCTTTCATGGTTCCCGTCGTCCTCGGCTTTCTCTGGGTGCAGCATCGCTGGGGTTTTTTCCAGATCCTCCAGCGACTCATGAAAATGCTGCTGGGCGGCAAAGACCTGCTCTTACGTCTGGGTGATCCGGCTGTCCTGGACGCAGAAATCCGCGCCCTTTATGGCCAGCGTTGGGCGCTGTTGACCCCGGTTTTCTGGCAGTGCATGGGTCTGCTGGCGGGAGCACTGGAGGTGTGGTTCACTTTCTGGATTCTTGGCCATCCCGTTCCCTGGTGGGCGGCCATCCTGATGGAAAGTCTCGGGCAGGCCCTGCGCAGCGCGGCCTTTCTGGTGCCGGGCGGTATCGGTATTCAGGAAGGCGGTTTCGTGCTCTTTGGTGCCGCGGCGGGTATCAGTCCGGATCTGGCACTGGCCTTTTCCCTGGCGCGCCGCTTTCGGGAACTGGTATTGGGTGGCCCCGTACTCTTGTCATGGCAAGCCGTGGAAGGGCATCATTTACATCGAAAATGGCGGCAAGCGCAAACACCGAAAGGAGAAGCATCATGACGGCGGCCGTCCTGGAGATGGGCTCCAACGAGCATCGCGACCTTTTTTGCCAGTTTTTCCATGATACCCATATCCGTTTTGATCCGAATCAGATCGACTGGCCCCAATTGGACGAGGACGCCCATCGGCGTCTGGTGGCTTTGCCTTTCTGGGGTGAGGCGGTGGCCACCGAGAGTGTTACCGCGCGCATGGTGCAGAGTATGGGGGAACAGGAGCCGGACCCCGTCGTGCGTTCGGCGGTCGCCCTGGATGGGCTGGAAGAGCAACGCCACGCGGATTTGCTGCGCGCCCTGGTGGAGCACTACGGGATCAAAATTCCGCCCTTACCGGCAGCCCCGGCCGTACGGGATCCCTATTGGGAGTTTCTCTACACCGGTTACGGCGAGTGCCTGGATTCCTATTTTGCCTTCGGCCTTTTTGCCCTGGCCCGTGATTCGGGCTTTTTCCCGCCCGCGCTGGTGGCCATCTTCGACCCCATCATGCAGGAGGAGGCCCGCCATATCATCTTTTTCATCAACTGGCTGGCATGGCATCGGAGCCGCCTGCCGTGGTGGAGGCGCATGGGGCTGGAACTGCAGCGGATTCAGGTCATTGCCATGCAGGCCTGGGCGCGGATGCGGACGGCACGCGGTCTCAACGAGCGTCAGGAAGAAAATTTTACCTTGACGGGGCACAAGGAGATCAGCAGCGACATCGGCCTGCGGGAACTCCTGGCACTGTGCCGAAGCGAAAATGAAAGGCGTTTTGCACCCTATGATCCGCGTTTGCTGCGGCCGAAGCTGGCGCCGCGCATTGCCGGGATGCTATTTTTTTTCTTGTCCCGAGCGAGGGCGGCTTGATGCGCTGGGCGCTTGTCGTATAGACCGTTTGGTATGTTATACTTCATCCATTTTGTCAGCCACCGTTTTGCCTGTTCAGCCGGCAAAAACACAGGAGAAACCAGGTATGGGCGTTCCACTAATCCAAAGCTATCGGGTAGGACGGTATATCCTCGCGCAAAAATTGCGGGGGCGTAAACGCTATCCCCTGGTGCTGATGCTGGAACCGCTGTTCCGCTGCAATCTGGCCTGTTCCGGCTGCGGCAAGATCGACTACCCGGACGATGTGCTGGACCAGCGGCTTTCCGTGGAAGAGTGCATCGGCGCTGCGGAGGAATGTGGTGCGCCCATCGTTTCCATCGCCGGCGGCGAACCGCTGATTCATAAAGACATGCCGGCCATTGTGCAGGGACTGGTGGAACGCAAGCGCTTCGTTTATCTCTGTACCAATGCGCTGCTCCTGAAAAAGCGGATGGAGGACTACACCCCTTCTCCCTATCTCACCTTTTCCATCCATCTCGATGGCAACGAAAGGCGCCATGATGATTCCGTCTGCCAGCCGGGGACCTATCAGCGCGCCACGGCAGCCGTACGTGAGGCCATAGAGAAGGGCTTTCGGGTAACCGTGAACTGCACGCTCTTCCAGGGTGAAAGCGCGGCAGAGGTGGCGGACTTCCTGGATGACTGCAAAAAACTCGGGGTGGAGGGCGTCACCATTTCGCCCGGCTTTAATTACGAGCGGGCGCCACAGCAGGAGGTCTTCCTCAAGCGCCAGGGTTCGCGGCAGTTGTTCCGCGATATTTTTCGCCTGGGCAAGGAGCGCCAGTCGCGCTGGCAGTTTAATCAGTCCAGCCTCTTTCTCGATTTTCTGGCCGGCAACCAGACCTATCAATGCACCCCCTGGGGCAATCCCACCCGGAATATTTTCGGCTGGCAGAAACCCTGTTATCTTTTGGTGACGGAGGGTTATGCCAAGACCTTTCGGGAGCTGCTGGATGATACCCCCTGGGATAAATATGGCGTCGGCAACCACGCCAAATGCGACCAGTGCCAGGTGCATTCGGGCTTTGAACCGACAGCGGTGAATGACACCTTTGCGCATCCCCTCAAGGCCTTGAAGGTAGCGTTGCTGGGCCCCCGCACCGCAGGCCCGATGGCGCCGGATCTGCCGTCCGCCCCGCCGTCGGCAGGGGCGGAGCATCCGGTGTTCCCGTTGCGTGTCGAGCGTTAAATCGCCGATCTCGTTGTCAGGAGTGTACCATGACCAATAAAACACGGCTGAACGGAATGGGTGCGGGGGGCTTGTCCCTGCTGCTGCTTTTGGGCGCTGCGCCAGCTTGGGCAGATGCCGCTCCGGTTGCCGCCACGGCTTCCATTGCCTCCGCTTCGTCGCCTCAGGGGGCGATCGCCACCCTGGATAACACCTTGCTGGAGGCGATGAAGGGGGGCAAGGCGCTCGGCTATGCGGGGCGTTATCGGGTCGTTTTTCCGGTGGTGAAGCAGCTTTTTGATTTTGAGAAAATTGCCAGCCTGACCATGGGGCCCTACTGGGCACAGCTCCATGGCGCTCAGCAAAAAGAGTTCATGGCGGTGCTCGCAGACTACACGGCGGCTACCTACGCTGCGCGCTTTGATCGCTACGATGGCGAGCGTTTTGCCATCACCACCAGCCAGGCGCTTCAGCCCGGGACCATGGGGGTATTCACGACCTTCACGGAGCACAACGGCAAGGTCCATCGTTTTGACTATCTCCTGCAGCAGACTGACGGGCAATGGCGTATTGTCAATGTCGTGGCAGATGGGGTGAGCGATCTCTCCATGAAGCGTGCAGAGTATACCGATACCATGAAGAACAAGGGATTCCAGGCCTTGGTCGCGTATTTGCGCAAGCAAATCGAAGGCTATGCGAGGGGGGGAGGGCAATGAGGCGAGGCGTGCTGATCCTGTGTGCCGGCATGCTGGCCATGAGTACCAGCCTCGCGGCCTGTGCGACGGTTGATGCCCCCGGCCAAGGTGCGCATGCTCCTGCCGTGGCGGACAACCCGGATCCGCTGGAAGCCGTCAACCGGCCTATTTTTCACCTGAACATGGGTTTCTGGGACTATGTGCTCCATCCGGTGACAGAGGGCTACCGCACCGTGACTCCGAAAGCGTTTCGGGAAGGCGTGAGCAATGTCTTTAACAATGCGGGCACACCCTATATTTTCATCAATGATTTCCTGCAGGGGCGTGGTCGGGAGGGCATGGAAGACCTCAGTCGTTTTTTGGTGAACAGCATTTTCGGTCTGGGCGGTCTCTTTGACGTGGCCAACAAGCTCGACCTGCCTCCTCATGATAACGGCTTTGGCGTGACCTTGGGGGTGTGGGGCGTACCGCAGGGGCCCTATCTGGTCCTGCCTTTTTATGGACCCAGTTCTTTACGCAATCTGCCGGGCATTGCCATGAGCATCTTCACCGGGCCCGCCTACTACATTACCAGCACCCCCGCGCAGTACGCCCTGTCGGGTATGGGAGTGATCGATACCGGCTACACCGAGCGCGATAACATCCGCATGGTGCAGGAGGCCGTAAACCCCTATGTATTCATGCGCAATGCCTGGGAACAGCACGAGCAGTACCTGATCAACGGCGGGGAGGTCAGCAAGAGTCAGCTTTTGGAGGGGTTGGGTCCTTTGCCGGAGCCAGCGACGGCGCCAGCGGCAAGCGGTGCCAATACCGCCCCGGCAACGCCGGCTCCCGCCCAGGGTCGCCCGAATCCGTGACGCATTAGAGAGAAAGGGGAAAAGATGGCTTTTGATGCAGAAGCGGTAATCCGAACGGCGCATCTGGCGCGCATCTCTTTGCCGGCGGCCGAGGTAGCAGCCGTGGCCGAGCAACTGGAGCGCATCATGGAGATGGTGGAAGCCTTGCGCAACGTCCCCACCGAGGGGGTGGGCAGCATGGCCCATCCGCTGGACCTGGAGCAGCCCTTGCGGCCCGATATCGCGCAGAATTCGGATCGCCGCGAGGCCTTGATGCAAAATGCCCCCGCCGCTCGGGATGGCCTTTTTCTCGTGCCCAAAGTGATCGAATAGGAGCCCTTCGTGGATCTCAGTGAAGCTTCCTTGCGGGAACTCCGCGACGCCTTGCGCTCACGCCGGGTTTCGGCCCGGGAGCTTGCTCGCTTTTATCTGGATCGAGTGGCGGCCCACAACCCCGCCCTCAATGCCTTTATTACCATTACCGAGGCCGAGGCCCTTGCTGCGGCGACAGCGGCCGACGGGCGCCTGGCGGCGGGGGAGGAGGGTGCCCTGTTGGGGATCCCCATGGCGCACAAGGACATCTTTTGTACCGAGGGGGTGCGTACCACCTGCGCCTCGCGCATGCTGGAGCAGTTTATCGCCCCCTACAATGCCACCGTAGTGGAGCGTTTGCGTGCTGCCGGCATGGTGATGCTGGGCAAGCTCAACATGGACGAGTTCGCCATGGGTTCGTCCAATGAAACGAGTCATTTCGGTGCCGTGCGCAATCCCTGGGATCTGCAGCGGGTGCCGGGGGGCTCCTCCGGAGGTTCGGCGGCGGCGGTCGCGGCGCGGCTGGTGCCGGCGGCTACGGGCACCGATACCGGCGGGTCCATCCGTCAGCCGGCGGCCCTCTGCGGCGTGACGGGCATCAAGCCCACCTACGGGCGGGTGTCCCGTTACGGCATGATTGCCTTTGCTTCCAGCCTGGACCAAGGCGGGCCGCTGGCGAAGACGGCCGAAGACTGCGCGCTCCTGCTGGAGGCGATGGCGGGCCACGATCCGCGCGATGCGACCAGTCACCCTGAGGCCGCAGGCACCTTTGCGGCCACCCTGGACGCGCCCCTCAAAGGCCTGCGGGTCGGGGTCCCGGAGGAATTTTTCGGTGCCGGCCTGGATCCGGAAGTGGCGGCCGCGGTGGAGGCGGGTATCCGCATCCTGGCGGCGCAGGGTGCCGTGATCAAGCCCATCCACCTGTCCAACAACGCCCACGCCGTGAGCACCTATTATGTCCTGGCACCGGCCGAGGCCTCCAGCAATCTGGCGCGCTTCGACGGGGTTCGCTATACCTATCGTGCCGCCGGAGTGGAGGACCTCACCGATCTTTACCAGCGCAGCCGCTATGAAGGTTTTGGTGCCGAGGTACGGCGGCGCATCCTCATCGGCACCTATGTCCTCTCGGCGGGCTACTACGATGCCTATTATCTCAAGGCCCAGCAGGTGCGCAGTCTCATTCGCGAGGACTTCCGCCAGGCCTTTGCCGAGGTGGATGTCATTGTCGGGCCCACCACGCCGACGGCGGCCTTTGCCCTGGGGGATAAGGCGCAGGACCCCGTCGCCATGTATCTGGCCGACATCTACACCATTGCCGTGAATCTGGCGGGCATTCCGGCCATGAGTATTCCCTGCGGCTTTACCGCGGGTGGATTGCCCATTGGCATGCAGTTGATGGGTAATTATTTTACCGACGGCCTGCTGCTCAATGTGGCCCACCGTTTTCAGCAGGAAACGGACTGGCATCGGCAGCGGCCGGCCCTGGCATCGGCAAAGGGATAGCATTATGGAATGGGAAGTCGTCATCGGCCTTGAGGTGCATGCGCAGCTCAACACCGCCAGCAAGATTTTTTGTGGCTGCTCCACCGCCTTCGGCGCCGCGCCCAATACGCAGACCTGTCCGGTTTGTCTGGCCTTGCCGGGGGCTTTGCCGGTGCTCAATGCCGCGGCAGTGGACAAGGCCATTGCCCTGGGTCTGGCGGTGAACGCCCAGATCAACAAGCGCAGCGTTTTTGCCCGCAAGAATTATTTCTATCCGGATCTGCCCAAGGGCTATCAGATCAGCCAGTACGAATTGCCCATCGTCGGCAAGGGTACGCTGACGATTGCCCTGCCGGATGGCCGGGAAAAGCTGGTTGGCATTACCCGCGCGCACCTGGAAGAAGACGCCGGGAAATCGCTGCATGAGGCCTTTTCCGGACAGACGGGCATTGATCTCAATCGTGCCGGCACGCCGCTGCTGGAGATCGTCTCGGAACCCGATATGCGTTCCCCGGCCGAAGCGGTGGCCTATCTCAAGAAGCTCCATGCCCTCGTGCGCTATCTGGACGTTTGCGACGGCAATATGCAGGAGGGTTCCTTCCGCTGCGATGCCAACGTCTCCCTGCGCCGCCCCGGCGCCCCCTTTGGCACGCGCGCGGAGGTCAAAAACCTCAACTCCTTCCGCTTCCTGGAGAAAGCCATCGAATACGAGATGGAGCGGCAGCAGGACATCCTCGAAAGTGGCGGCAAGATTGTTCAGGAGACCCGTCTCTTTGACGCCAACAAGGGGGAGACCCGCTCCATGCGCAGCAAGGAAGAGGCCAACGATTACCGCTACTTCCCCGACCCCGATCTGCTGCCCCTGGTTTTCGACGAGGCGCGCATCGGGGCGGTGCGGGCGGCGTTACCCGAGTTGCCGGACGCCAAACGCGACCGTTTCATGCAGCAGTATGGCCTGCCGGCCTACGATGCCGGGGTGCTGACGGCCAGCCGCGCCGTGGCCGACTATTACGAGACGGTGGCGGTGGGGGTGGATGCCAAGATGGCCGCTAACTGGGTCATGGGCGATTTGTTGGGGGCACTGAACAAGGCCGGCCTGGAGATGGAAGGCTGTCCGGTTGCGGCGGAAAAACTCCGCATTTTGCTGCAACGTATTGGCGACCAAACCATCTCCGGCAAGATCGCCAAGGACATCTTCGAGCTGATCTTTGCCGAGGGCGGCGAGGTGGACGCCATCATCGATAGCCGTGGTCTACGCCAGATCACCGATAGCGGGGCCATTGCCGGTCTCATTGACGAGATTATTGCGGCGAATCCGCAGCAGGTGGCGGATTATCGCGGAGGCAAGGACAAGCTCCTGGCCTTCTTTGTAGGCCAGGTCATGAAGGCCAGCAAAGGCAAGGCCAATCCCGATCAGGTCAATGCCTCGTTGCGGGAAAAGCTGAAGGCAGGATCCCAATAACGGCAGTTGGCGGAAAGTGTTTTGCCGCCAACTGCCAGATCTGGGCTGATTTTGCGGGAGCAGGTCGCTGAAAAACGCCTTACTCCCGCGATTCCGGAAATGTCATGTCGGGCATCATGCTGCAAATAGAGATGCAGCATGAAGCACATCCCTTTTTAGCGGCCCACGGGGCAGAATCAGGCAGCGGGAGCGACCTTGTCGTTGCCGGGCACTTCCTTGACCAGCTTCAAGAATGCGGAGAAGGGACCCATGTTTTCCATGGCTTCCATCTTGGGGCCCTTGAAGTTGAGGCGCCCGAACATCATGGCGGTCATGGGCGAGCCCATGTGATGCCAGTCGTGGGTAGTAGCCCACATTTTGTAATCGTAATCGTAGTTGAGATCTTGGGCCTTAACGGCGCCGCCATAAGTGCATAGGGCCTTGCCGTCTTTGGCGGCGATCTCCAACTGTACGGGGGGTACAGTTTTATAGTTGGAGTCCGAGATCTCCATGATCTTGTAACCCTTGCCGCCGTTGTTCTTGATCCAGCTACCGCCCAGCTTGTCCGTGAGGGTTGCGTTGTTGTTCCACGCCGTGCAGAGTTCCTGCGCCCAGCTCGGCGACATGAAGACCGGTATGTCAGCCAATGCTGCCGTTGATCCGGCGAGACTCAACCCCATGACCATGGCCAATGCGATCTTTTTGTTCATAGACTTTCCCTCTGTGTTTGCGGTTGATGTGCCCAATGACGGACATGTTAGGAGTATATCGGGAGGGTAAGGACTTACCAACCGGGTATTTTTTGATCGCGCTATAAAGTAGAAGAAAATCAGTATATAAGACTATTTCTCAGGGCAAGAATTTGCTGTGCTGCCCTCTATGCCGCGGCCGTTCGCACGACCTTTACCGCCTTTTTTACAGCCATCCGTTTGCCCGGTTCACCAAAGACCTCGTGCACGAAGCACCAGCCATAGACGCCGGAAAAAAGCAGCACGGCATTGCTGAGCAGGGCTGCCAAAAGTGCTGCATTGACGGTGGCGATGATCCCTGACAATGCCGTAGCTATCCCTTCGATCAACAAGGATGCCAGCAAAAAGGCCATCCACACCCGGATGTTGCGCAATACACCGGAAAAACCGGCAATGAATGCGATGCTGGCCTGCCGTGTGACCCCCATCAGCATGATGCCGATGGACAGGATCAAAAAGGCATTGCCGACGGTTTCCTGGGTATTGCCCAGAGCGTTGCTGATCCAGGAGCGTATCCATAGGGGCAGGGTCAGCCATTGGCTTTGATGGGCATGACTCAAGTTCGCCGCAGCGGACAGGTGGTCCTGGCTGAGAATATTCCCCAGGAAGCGGTGCAACAGGAGCATCAAGACCAGTATGGCGAGGATCAAGGCCGTAATTTCGGCCAGCAGGCGCAGGAGGCCCAACCAGGGGAGATCGCGAATGGTGCGCAAGACCCCGGCCAGATCCGTGACTCCCCCTTGTACCGCCATGGCGCAGCCCATGATCAATACGCTGATGCCACAGGCAATGGGAAAACTGAGCAGGGCAGGCTGCCAAGTCATATTGATGGCCGCCAGGGCCAGGTAAAGCACAGTGAAGGGGAGTGCCCCCGCATGAAGGAGATCCCTGGATTCGCGTAACCAGCGCATGGCCCAACCGGGCTCTACCGTTTTGGGATTCAAGGCGTTACCCACGAAACCTCCACCTCCCGTCCAGAATGCCGGAGAAATATTTTCGCCATGCTGCCGGGGCGGAATCGAAGCTTTTCAAAACGCCCTTGCCGCAACTATGGTCTTCCAAATGCCGACAATAGCATAACGGCTGCCAGGAAACGCCAGAGACGCCGATATTTCATGAGACAAGGAAAAGCCGTTGGGGTTCTATCGGCGCGCTCCAAGTTCGGATAAAATGCGGTAACGGAGGTGTGGCAGAGCGGTTGATTGCACCGGTCTTGTCCCATCGAGCCCCAGGGGGGAAACCCTCTGGGTGTCAGGAATCAAATTCGGCGAAGCCCCTGCAGACAAGCGAGGTAACGCCGAGCCAAGCCGGCGCCGCCGGAAGGTGTAGAGATCAGACGGTTCCCGCCTAAGGCCTTGGGGCTATGGCGAAGGCATGATCCAGACCGCAAACAGCTTGACTGGTGGCGAAAGCCATAGTGGTACGGAAAACCGGCAGGGGTTCGCGCCCCTCGTGAGTTCGAATCTCACCGCCTCCGCCATTCATCGTTGTACCGTGTTGATCCATATTGGTTGTTATTTTCTGGTTCGGATCAGCTCTACCCTTTTGCCTTATCTGGCTAGCAAGTGAAGATCACGATAGAGAGGAAACTATGGAATCCTGCATCGAAGTTTACCCGGTCAAAAAGGACGGCGCGCCTCTCTGGAAGTTTCGGGTGAGCCGGGACGCTGGTGTGATCTATGGCTTCTCTAAGCATGCGACCCGCGATGAGGCGGTAGCGGCAGCCAAAACCAACCCGGCCAACGCCAATCTTCCGGTCAAAGAGATTATTCCGCCTCGTCCATAGCAGGAGTAGCGTGCCGGGAATGTTTCGGCTTCTCCATTCGCGCTTCCCGCGCCGGTGTACGGTGTTTGCCGTTTGCGAAGAGCCCCATAGCGATTCGGGAGGCCAGGGATGCGGAGCAAAGGAGCCTCGCGCCGGACAGCGGGCGATTTTCCGGTGCATAACTCGAACTGGTGCCGGGTGATGCGCTGCCATAGCTATGAACGCTGCGCCGTTGCTCTGGCGCTTGTCATCCTGGGTATGTCGGGGTCGGCCCAGGCTGGGGATTGGTGGACGGCGGCCAGGACGGCGGTGGCGGAGCGCTGGTCGGCGGCGACGGCCACTGCAGCGGCTTCCCCGACCACGCTACCTGCCATGGGCAGCATCCAAGTGGCCTTTTCGCCGTCAGGCGGTGCAACGGCGGCCATCGTTGCGGCGCTGGGAGAGGCGCGGCAGCGGCTTTGGGTGCAGGCCTATAGTTTTACCAGTGCGCCCATTGCCAAGGCGGTCTTGGCCGCGGCGAAACGCGGGGTGCAGGTGACGGTCCTGCTGGACAAGAGCCAGCGTAGCCAACAGTACTCCGAGGCTGATTTCTTTGCCAATCAAGGGGTGCCGGTCTACATCGACGACCAGCATGCCATTGCCCATAACAAGGTGATGATCATCGATGGGGGGACGGTAATTACGGGCAGCTTCAATTTCAGCAAGGCGGCGGAGCAGTCCAACGCGGAGAACCTGCTGATTTTGCGTGGTAATCCTCCCCTGGCGGCGCTCTATGCGCAAAATTTCCGTTTTCACCTCAGCCATGCAACCCCCTACATGCCGCGCCACGGCCGGGATTGAGGGCGAAAGCCGGTCAAAACAACCTTAGCTGCCGCGCTGGCAGCGCCGGATCGTGCGGATGCTGCGCCCGCTTCACCCCACCATACCCTTCCCATGCGGCGCAGACTAGCCCGAGATGGTAACTGCTAAGGTGGGCTTTTGTTTGACTATCCCGCCGCGTGTCGACCAGTGCATGGTGCCAGCGGGGCCGGTAATCCTGTTCCTCTTCCCACCCTTACGCTAAGGCCCGATCAATGCGGGGCGCGGTCAGAGGAGATTTACGGAGAAGATGCGTAAACGCCAGTGACATCCAGGTCCACTACTGAGATGCCTGACATCATGGGACCGGCGGCTGCGTAGACATGGCATGAACAATATAGAGAAAAGTAATAGATTTGCACCAACATGAAGCGCATATTTTCCGGATTTGCACTAAATCAGTGCAGTCTTTATAAGAAAATGTATAGCCGTAGACTTAAAACAGCAATTTTTAACAGCTACAAGATGGCACACATATTGCCTAATATACAGCACATGATAGGGAGTCGCTTATAGAGAACGTGCGAATCATACAAATCGATTTGGTAACGGGTTCTAGGGTTCCGGCCGGCAAGTCGCAGGCGTCTGGTCCAAGAGAATTCGGCCTCCAGAAATGGGGGTTCACGGAGGGATAAAAGCCCGGGAGATCACTGGTGATCTTTCGGGCTTATTTTATTGACTCAACGGAGGACGTAACATGGAAGCATGGAAAAAAGCCGTTTTTGGTCTAGCGCTCGCCGGAGCTGGACAATCCATGATGATGACAAACAGCTTCGCGACAATCACTCTCGGAGTCAGTGATTGGCCAGGATGGGTAGCATGGTATGTTGCTGAACATAACGGATATTTGAAAAAGTACCACGCAGACGTAAAGCTGGTATGGTTTTCAAGTTATACTACTTCTGTGGAAGCCTTATCCGCTGGAAAACTAGATGCCAACTGTCAAGCGCTGATCGACACATTGGCGCCAATTGAAAAAGGCGTACCTATCAAAGTAGTGCTGGTGACCGACAATTCTGCCGGAAACGATGCCCTTATGGTCAATAATTCGATAACCAAGTTTGACCAGTTAAAGGGAAAAACCATCGCCGTACGCATGGACTCGATAGAACAATATCTGGATGAGACAGCTTTAACGAAAAATGGCATCTCACCCGCTTCTGTCCACTTTATTAATATGTCAACAGGAAATGCCGCCGCGGCGCTGATTACCGGGCGTGTACCAGCGGCTGGCGTATGGAATCCGTGGATACAGAGAATTGAAGCCAGGAAAGCCGGACACCCAATCTTCACGAGTGCCGAAGCGCCGGGTGTTATTCCTGATATTGTAGCCGCGAGAGATAGTGTTATTGCTGCTCAACCGCAGCAGTTTGTTAACTTAGCCAAAGCTTGGTATGCGACAGTAGCATTTATAAAAGAACATCCCAAACAGGCGGCCGCAATTATGGCTCCGCATGTCGACCTGAAGCCGGCAGAGTATGCCACTTCCTTGGCGGGGACCCGCCTTTTCGACGCAAAGCTCAATCTTGAAGCGATGAAGCCCGGCGCATCCCCAGTGTCCCTCTACAACAGCACAAGAGACACTTCGGTATTCCTTAAACGTGTCGGAGCAATAAAATCCGAACCGCTACCAAGTTCTTTTATAGACCAGACGTTTGCTGTTGAGGCCGCTAAGTGAGCAGCAGCGCAAAACCCGTACCGCTGGGGCGAGATCAGATCTCGCCCCAGCGCCCGCCCCAGAACGCGAGGCGCAGAGCACAGTATCTAAAAATACGATCGGCCATCCCCCGGAAGGCTTATCTGATATTGTCGTTGCTTGGCTTTATAGTACCATTAGCAGCTTGGCAATGGTTAAGCTCCGCCGATATGGTGAGCAGTTTATTTTTACCATCACCACACGACGTTTGGAGATCCGCCATCGACTGGTACGCCGGCAATCTAGGCACCGATATCTACATTAGCACCTACCGTGTGGTTAGCGGTTTTCTTATGGCTGCTTTAATCGGTGTTCCACTAGGAATATACATCGGCACATTTAAGTCGGTAGAGGCGGTATTCCAGCCTATCAATGATTTTGTACGCTACATGCCCGCCTCGGCGTTCATTCCCCTTGTGATGTTATGGATAGGCATCGGTGAATCGTCCAAGATCTCTATTATATTTATCGGTGTAGTGTTCCAAATTGTGGTGATGGTTGCTGACGCTGTGAGAAATATACCAGAACGTTACATTGAAGCCGCATACACTCTGGGTGCAAAAAAGGGGGAGGTTATAAACCATGTTGTATGGCGGGGCGCCCTTCCCGACATCTTTAATATATTGAGAGTCAACATGGGCTGGGCATGGACGTACCTGGTCATTGCGGAGATGGTTGCGGCAGATAGGGGGCTTGGATTTGCCATCCTTCAGGCGCAGCGCTTCATGGATACACCAAAAATATTTGTTGGAATATTTATCATTGGCGTTCTCGGCCTGGTTTTTGATTTATCATTTCGCGTTGCCCATCGCGTCTTGTTTCCATGGAGCAGATAGTTATGAATAAAGAAGGGGTCGCAATTAAGTCAGTGAGTAAGTTATACCCCCAGCGAGATGGAAGTCGACGACGCGTGCTGAACGATATAGATCTGGAAGTCGCGCAAGGTGAACGGGTGATGTTAGTCGGTGCATCTGGTTGCGGAAAGTCGACTCTGCTGAGATTGATAGCAGGGTTGGAATTACCCAGCGAAGGTACGATTGATGTGGCTGGCACCTTAGTCACGGGGCCGGGCGTAAATCGTGGTGTTGTGTTTCAACAGTCAACATTGTTCCCATGGCTTACGGTCTGGCAGAATGTGACATTCTCCAGGCAATTGCGAGTCAATATAAATGTGGATGACTCCCAGGTAGCGCAGGCGGTTTATCGTAGTAACGCACTAATGAATGTCATGGGCATGGATCATGTGCGTGATGCTTATCCGAATCAATTAAGCGGCGGCATGCAACAGCGCGCCAATATTGCACGGGCTCTGGTTTCCAGTCCGGCGGTATTATTAATGGATGAGCCATTTGGCGCCCTTGATGCGCAGACGCGGGAAACCATGCATGACCTCGTCCTGCACCTGTTCAACGCGGAAATGACCACGGTGGTATTTGTGACGCACGATGTTGAGGAAGCGGTATACCTTGGAGATAAAGTGGTTGTTCTTGGGTCAAACCCAGGCCATATTGATAGTATTTATGACATACCATTTGGGCGGGAACGCTCGCATGAGATAAAGTTTATTCCCGGATTCGTATCCATAAGAAATGAAATCCTCAATAGAATAAGGGCAACAACTGAGGTTCGGACGAATCAGGATGTCTTAAGAAAAATGACCGAGTTTAAATAAACTTCGCAGACATGAACCCGTAATTCGAAGCTAAAAAAATAATTTAACCATCGATACCATTTACCAGCGCTGTAATATGGATAGATATTGGTAGCGTATTTTTTCCAATTGTTTGCGTTTGCAGCTAAAAAGGAGACAACATGATCGAGCATGAAATCGTGGAGCATCAGGACCATGATATATGGACCGAAGAGATTCCTGGCGGTGCTCATACCTCCTTTATCATGAGAAGGCATACCGTTCTTCGAATTATGGATATGGAAGGGGCGGCCAATATTGTCGCTTTATTCTATAATCACGATGAAAAACTGGAGCGGTACAACATGGCGGACACATTGAAGGCGCAGCATACGGCTTATCTTACCCAAGGGCGCGTATGCTACTCGGATATGGGTCGAATACTCTGCTCCATCATTGCCGATACCTGCGGCTGGCACGATACCATTTGTGGCATGACCGATGCCACCCAGGTGCGCCAGAAATATGGCGACAAAACGTACCAGGATGCGCATAATGCCATGCATCGTAATGCGCGCGATAGCGTTCTCATTGAGCTTGGTAAGTGGGGTTGCGGGAAGCGGGATATTGTGCCGAATGTCAACTTTTTTAGTAAAGTTACTGCTGACAACTCCGGGGATTTGCATTTTATTTCGAATCATTCCAAGCCAGGCGACTTTGTTGAGTTGAGATTTGAAATGAATACTCTAGTCGTATTGGCAGCATGTCAGCACCCGTTGGATCCTAATCCGAATTATGCACCAAAACCAATAAGGATAACGGCTCGGCATACACCAGGTGCTGACCGATACGATTTCTGCCGGAAGTCTCACCCGGAAAATGAACGGGGTTTTTATAACACCGAGAACCTGTTCCGCTGAGAGGAAGGGAAACCATGGCTATTGTAGAAAGCGAACTTGATCTGATAGCTGCCATTTATGATAAGGTACTGCCTGCCGGGGAATCCTGGCTACATGAGATAAAGGAAGGCCAGGTTTTCCGCATCCTGGACCTGGAAGGCAATCAGGCGGTCGATACACTTTTTTATAACGCACATGATCCTAGCGAACGTTACAGCGCAGTGGATACCATTCGCGCCCAAAATAATCTGTATCTCACCGCGGGCTCACGCCTGCTATCCAGCGAGGGGAATACGCTGATGACGATCATCGCCGATACATGCGGTCGGCATGACACCATAGGCGGCGCATGTTCTGCGGAGAGCAATAGCGTGCGCTATGGTATCGACAAGAAGTTTATGCATAATTGTCGGGACAGTTTCTTGCATGCACTTGGCCATTGTGCCTGTCATATGGATAAGCGTGAGCTAATTAGCAATGTCAATTTCTTCATGAACGTACCGGTTACGGAGGATGGAGCCCTCACTTTTGCCGATGGCATCTCAGGATCCGGTAAGTATGTGGAAATGCGGGCAGAAATGGACGTCATCGTACTCATTTCCAATTGTCCGCAACTCAATAATCCGTGCAATGCCTACAATCCGACACCAGTGCGACTGCTCATATGGAATTAAACTCCGATAGCCAGGGGGACGACCCCCTCGGCTCAACACGCTGCAGGACGACCTGCCGTACTTCTTATCATGTTTGAAAAAATTCTTATCGCCAATCGTGGCGCCATCGCCTGCCGCATCATCCGGACGCTCAAGCGCATGGGGATCCGCACGGTTGCCGTGTACTCCGAGGCAGATCGCGTCAGCGCGCATGTGCTGCTGGCCGATGAGTCCGTGTGTATCGGCCCTGCACCTGCGGCACAGAGCTATTTACGCAGCGAGGCCATCCTTACCGCAGCGCGTGCGAGCGGCGCCCAGGCCATCCATCCCGGCTACGGTTTTCTGTCGGAAAACCCGGATTTCGCCGCCGCCGTGGAAGCTGCGGGTATGGCCTTCATCGGCCCCACACCCGAGCAGATGCGCGCCTTCGGCCGCAAGCACACGGCGCGCGAACTCGCTCAGCAAAACGGCGTGCCGCTGCTGCCGGGCTCGGGACTACTGGAGGATGTCGGCCATGCCATGGCCGAGGCGCGACGCATCGGTTTTCCGGTCATGCTCAAAAGCACTGCCGGCGGCGGTGGCATCGGCATGCAACTGATCTGGAGTGAGGATGGCTTGCAGGACGCCTACGCACGGGTTGATCGCCTGGCGCGCGCCAACTTCAAGGAAGCAGGGATTTATCTGGAAAAATACGTCCAGGCCGCGCGCCACATCGAAGTGCAAATTTTCGGCGATGGGCAGGGCCAGGTGGTGCATCTGGGTGAGCGCGACTGCTCGGTACAGCGCCGTAACCAGAAGGTAATCGAGGAAACCCCCGCACCCAATCTACCCGACGCGGTGCGTCATGCGCTGTGCGACACGGCCGTACGCCTGATGCAAAGCGTCCGCTACCGCAATGCGGGAACGGTGGAATTCGTGCTTGACGCCGATACTGGTGCATTCTACTTCCTTGAGGTCAACACCCGCTTGCAGGTCGAGCATGGGGTGAGCGAGGAAGTGAGCGGCGTCGATTTGGTCGAATGGATGGTGCGCCAGGCTGCCGGCGAATCGCCCATTGCCGGCTATTTGCACGCGCCGCACGGCCACAGCATCCAGGTGCGCCTCTACGCCGAAGATCCAGGCAAAGACTTCCAGCCCGCCGCTGGCGTGTTGAGCGAAGTGGTGTTTCCTCCGGATGCCCGGGTGGAAACCTGGGTCGAGGCCGGCAGCGAAGTCAGCGCGTATTACGACCCCATGCTCGCCAAGCTCATCGTGCATGGCCGCGACCGTGCCGATGCGCTGGCGCGCATACAGGCGGCGCTCGACGCCACGCGTATTTACGGCTTCGAGACCAATCTCGCCTACCTGCGCCAGATTGTCGCCGATGTGACCTTCACGCAAGGCCGGCAGACTACGCGCTATCTCAACGCCCTGGCCTACCATGCGTCCACGCTGGATGTGATTGAACCGGGCGTGCAGACCAGCCTGCAGGACTGGCCGGGGCGGCTGGGTTATTGGGATGTCGGCGTGCCACCCTCCGGGCCCATGGATGCGCTCGCCCATCGCGCCGCTAACCGCCTGCTCAGCAACCCACCGGAGGCGGTGACCCTGGAAATCACCCTGAGCGGACCTACCCTCAAATTCAACACCGACAGCATCATCGCCATTACCGGCGCCGATCTGCCGGTCACACTCGATGGCCAGCCATTGACGTTGTGGTGCAGCCATGGGGTAGCTGCTGGCAGTGTGCTGAAGTTCGGTAGCCTGAGCGGCGCTGGCTGCCGCGCCTATTTGGCAGTGGCGGGCGGCTTCGACACGCCGCTTTATCTGGGCAGTCGCGCCACCTTCACCCTCGGCCAATTCGGCGGTCACGCCGGACGCACTCTGCGCACCGGCGATGTGCTGCATCTGGGTGCCAATCCACGATCTCGGTCTGGACGACGCGTGGCGCCACAGGCGCTGCCGACTTATACCGAGCATTGGGAAATCGCCGTGTGCTACGGGCCCCACGGCGCGCCGGATTTTTTTACCGATGCCGATGTGGCGATGTTCTTCGCCACCAATTGGGAGGTGCACTACAATTCCAACCGCACCGGAGTGCGGCTCATTGGCCCGCGGCCGCACTGGGCGCGCAGCGACGGCGGCGAGGCCGGCTTGCACCCTTCGAACATTCACGACAACGCCTACGCCATCGGCGCGGTGGACTTTACCGGTGACATGCCGATCCTGCTCGGCCCGGATGGCCCCAGCTTGGGTGGCTTCGTCTGTCCTGCGGTGATTGTCGCCGCTGACCTCTGGAAGATAGGCCAACTGCGGCCGGGCAACACCCTCCGTTTCGTACCCGTTAGCCTGGAGGAAGCCGCCCGACTGGAATGTGCGCAAGACGCAGCCCTCGAAAGCCTGTCCACTTTTTTGGACCCGCCGCTGGCCGCAGCACCGGCATTGGAATCACCCATCGTCGCCCGATGCGACCCGCCGCAACATCCAGTGGGGGTGGCCTATCGCGTAGCGGGCGATAAATACCTGCTGGTTGAATACGGGCCGCTGGTATTGGATCTGGAATTGCGCTTTCGCGTCCATGCGCTGATGGAAAACCTGCATAGGCGCAGCTTACCCGGCATCGTCGACCTTACTCCAGGCATCAGATCGTTACAAATCCATTATGACAACCGCATCTTATCGCTGGTAGAACTGCTCGATGCGCTACGCCGCACCGAAGATGAATTGCCCGCTGCGGACTTGCTGGAAGTACCCACGCGCATAGTGCATTTACCGCTGTCCTGGGACGACCCCGCCACCCGGCTGGCCATCGAGAAATATATGGCCGGCGTGCGCAAGGACGCCCCCTGGTGCCCCTCCAACATCGAGTTCATCCGCCGTATCAACGGCCTGGACAGTATTGAGGATGTGCGCCGTATCGTGTTCGACGCCAGCTATCTGGTGCTGGGGCTGGGCGATGTGTACCTAGGGGCGCCGGTGGCTACGCCACTGGACCCGCGTCACCGCCTGGTCACCACCAAGTACAATCCGGCGCGCACCTGGACCCCGGAGAATGCCGTGGGTATCGGCGGCGCTTATATGTGTGTTTACGGTATGGAGGGCCCCGGCGGCTATCAGTTCGTTGGCCGCACCCTGCAGATGTGGAACCGCTGGCGACAGACTGCGCAATTTACCGATGGCAAGCCCTGGCTGCTGCGTTTTTTCGACCAGATCCGATTCTTCCCCGTCAGCACGGCAGAACTGGAAGCCATCCGCACCGACTTCGTGCATGGTCACTACCACTTGGATATCCGCGAAGACACCTTTCGCCTGGCCGACTATCGCCGTTTTCTGGCCGATGAGGCTGACGATATTGCCGTATTTCGTGATCGCCAGCGTCAGGCCTTCGCCGAGGAGCGCGAGCGCTGGGCCCTATCGGGCCAAGCCAACTGGATCAGCGACGCAACCGTGGCTGAGGCCGCAAGCGACACGGAACTGGATCTGCCCGCTGGTGCACGCTCAGTGGCTAGTCCCATCGCTGGCAGCGTCTGGAAGATTCTGGTCAAAGCTGGTGAACGGGTACAGGCCAAAGATCCGCTGATTATTTTAGAGTCCATGAAAATGGAGATGACTGTCGAGGCGCCTAGCTCTGGTGTCATTCATCGTCTGTTCTGCCGCGAAGGCGAAGCGGTTAGCGCTGGACAGAACGTATTGATACTAATGGAGAACTGAATGGCTACCAGCCTATATATACACAACTTGCTTTCAGCCTACCGTTCTGGGCAGATCACCCCAACGATCTTGGTGGAGCAGTTGCTTGAGCGTTCCGCCCGCCACCCCGATCACGCGATCTGGATTACCCCGCCGCAGCGTGAGCGTCTGCTCGAACGCGCGCGGGAGTTGGAGGGCCGAGACATGGAGGGACTGCCGCTGTACGGCGTGCCTTTCGCCATCAAGGACAACATCGATCTGGCCGGCGTGCCCACCACCTGCGCCTGTCCGGGCTTCGCCTATACGCCCAAGACCTCCGCTACGGTGGTGCAGAAGTTGCTGGACGCCGGCGCCATCGCCATGGGCAAGACCAATCTCGATCAGTTCGCCACCGGCTTGAACGGCACCCGCTCGCCCTATGGCGCCTGCCGCAACGCCTTCGACCCGGACTATATCTCCGGTGGATCGAGTGCCGGATCGGCGGTGGCGGTAGCGCTGGGTCTGGCGAGTTTTTCATTGGGCACCGATACCGCCGGTTCCGGTCGCGTACCGGCGGCTTTCAATAATCTGGTTGGACTCAAAGCAAGCTGCGGTCTGCTGTCTACCACCGGCGTGGTGCCAGCCTGCCGTTCCCTGGACAGCGTGTCGATCTTCGCCCTGAGTGCGCAGGACGCCCAGCGGGTCTTTGCGGCGGTGCTGGGCGAGGACCAAAGCGATCCGTATTCGCGCACCCCCCAGCCCCATGGCTTTGACTTTGGCTACGCGCCGCGCTTTCGCTTCGGCGTGCCGGCAGACAAGGACCTCAACTTCTTCGGCGACCACGAATATGCGCAGTTGTTCGACGCCGCGGTGGCACGGCTCGAATCGCTGGGCGGCGAGCGCGTCGAACTCGACTTCGCCCCCTTCCTGGAAACCGCTCGTCTGCTTTACGGCGGCCCCTGGGTAGCCGAACGTTACCAGGCCATCCGCAACTTTATTGATGCCAATCCCGAGGCACTGTTCCCGGTCACCCGCGACATCACCTTGGGGGGAGCCAAGCCGCTGGCTGCAGACGCCTTCGCCGCGCTCTACCGGCTACGGGAGCTCAAGCGCGAGTGCGACTGCATCTGGCCGCAGGTGGATTGCGTCATTACCCCTACAGCCGGCACCATCTTTACCCGCGCCGAACTGCTGGCCGAACCCGTGGCCAGAAATACCGACCTGGGCTACTACACCAATTTCATGAATCTGCTGGATTACGCTGCGGTAGCGGTGCCGGCCGGATTCCGTGCTGACGGCCTGCCATTCGGCGTCACCCTGTTTGCCCCAGCCCATCAGGACGTACCGCTGCTGCATCTGGCCGAGCATTGGCAGCTTGCAGACCCTGCACCCATCGGCGCTATGGAAACCATGCCGCCACCAGTGGAAACCGTGCCCGCCGCAGTGCCCAGCGGGCAGGTACGGGTCGCGGTGGTCGGTGCCCACCTCAGCGGGCTAGCCCTTAATCAGCAGCTCACTGCACGCGCCGCCCGGCTGCTAAGCGAGACCTGCACCGCCCCCTGCTACCGCCTTTACGCCCTGCCGGACGGCAATCGTCCCGGGCTGATTCGTGTCGCCAATGGCGGTGCGGCGATCGACTGCGAGCTGTGGGAACTGCCAGCCGCAGCCTTTGGATCCTTTGTCGCCGGCATCCCCGCACCACTGGGCATTGGTACCGTCGAATTGGCCGACGGCAGCGCGGTCAGTGGTTTCATATGCGAAGCTATCGGCATCGCCAACGCCAGCGACATCACCAGATTCGGCGGCTGGCGTACCTATTTGCGTTCGCTGCAGGTCTGAGGGGGCAGCATCTCGATCGGCAGTGTCAGACTCTGGCCTTCCAGCCAAGGTAGGGTAGAATGCCGGATGCAGCCGGCCTGTCCGGCAATTTCGCCAAAGGATATCTCGCAATCGGCCAGCCGGCGCAAATCGTCATCGCTAGCCGTGCCCTCATGCAGTCGGTACCAGTATTTGCGGCTCCCTGCATCGGCCGGAGGACGGTCGCGCACCCGCATGAAACGCCGCCCCGCTCTCAACCACAGGATCTGCGCCCGCGCAACCGTCGACCAGCAGACATCAACCGAACCGTCCCCTTCCTTCACACGCTCCCAGTGCTCGGTGTACTCAGCCTCAACGCCGTATTCTTCGATGGCATCGGCGGTGGGGGAAAACATCATGCGGCCGAGATCGCGCAGACCTGTGGGGCGGTAGTCTACATAGCGTTGCCACTCGCAGGTATCGCCGTCGATCAACGTCATGCCAGCAAATCCCTCTTGGCCCAGCAGCGCCAGCAATTGCGCACGACTACAATCGCTCAGTGTGACGCAGCCTGAAAAATCGGGCCGGCCGGCGGGTATGCGTAGGTCGGCATGCCAGGAGGCGGTCTGCAGCCAGAATACCAGAGTGGTGTCGTCACGGAGAATCGGCGTAGTGAGCAGTCTGCGCCGCCACAATCCCTGGTAGACAGCAGGCACGGTGTTATTCATCAGTGGTGGAACTCTGGAAATCGGCGCAGGGTCCGCCAAAAGGCCAGATCATGGTTGGGCCAGAGCCGGGCCTTTTCCTGCGCAGCCAGGTGCTTCAGCTTGCGGATACTGGCTAAGGCCTGTTCTTCGCGGTCCTGCCAGCAGATCCCCGGCGCGATCTCGTCGCGCAGGTTTTCCTCGAGATCAGCGGCGTCGCCACAAAGGATGACCGGCGCCCCGTGAGGCAGTTCAACCCACAGCGACATATGCCCGGCGGTATGGCCGGGGCTGGACACCGCGCGCACCCCGGGTACCAGCTCATATTCCCCGCTCATCACCTTCCAGCGATGGTCGCCGGCAAAGTCATCGGGAAAGTACGCCGGGTCTAATCCGCTGCGCGCGGCGTCGAGTTCATCGCTCTGGACATGGACCTCGGCGCCGCACAGCTCGCACAATCCGCCGGCATGGTCGAAATGCAGATGGCCGAGAAACACTAGGTCCACGTCGGCCAAGGTCAAACCCAAGCGCGCCAGGTGATGCGGCAGGCGCTGGTCTTCGCGCATAGCGGGGGCGCCGAAGGCGAAGGTTTCGGGGTCGTAGTAGCGGGCCCGCTGCCGCTGGTCGGCAATCTTGCCGTAGTCGCAGCCGACATCGTAGAGGATACGCCCCTGCGCAGTCTCAATCAGATAGGCGAGGATCGGCGCCTCTATGACCTGGCCCTGACCGCGATGGCGGGTAGAGAGGGATTTGTCGTAACGGTGGGTGGCGGTGAGCAGCGGCCACATCCTGAGGACCTGGGTCATGCGATCTCCCGAGGCAAAGCGTCGATCGCCACAGCGGCTCCGGCGAATGCCTTTTCCCGAGCAATGGTACGGCCATTGTCACTGGCCGCTCCGGCCGCCAGTGCAGCTTCCCCGGCAAGATTGATTTGCATGGTTATTTTTATTCCAGCTATACCGCAGTCAAAAAGGAAACGCCAATCGCACCGTAGAAACCATCAGCCTTGTTTGGCCCCGAGGTCACCACGCCATAGTCATCGCTAAGGATGCGCTTCACTCGGTGTTTATGGAATCCGGAAAGCAAGCATGACATCGGAATGACCTGCTCGCCATCGTCCCCATATAGTTCATGATGCAAAGATGGCAGGCGGTACCAAGGCACCGTGGGTTTTTCATGATGGGCGTTGTGGTATGAAAAGTTGAGTAGCAGCAGATTAAGCAGTGGATGACGCACCGAAACCAGATTAGAATAGGTATTGTTCTGCTCGTAGGCACGATCACGTATTTTGTTGTCAGGAATAGCGCCCGCTGCCAAAATGGCGAAAGCGTCGTAGGTATGCTGGTAAGCGTCGGCGAAGCGCAGTGCAGTGATGAAAATCACATAGGCGACGAAATACAGCGCCAGCGCCTTCCACGATACCCACGCCAGCGTGGAAAAAAACAACAGGCGCAATACCAGCACCGCAATGATGCGCTTTCTGGCTGCCGCGTGCTCCAGCTCGATGAAGGGCAGCAGCATCACATAAATCCGCATGATAAATTCTACTGCCGGGATGTAGGCCCACTCCAGCACCAGCACCAGGTTACGCAGCCATGAGGGACCGGCGCGCAGAAAGGACTTGTAGTCGAAAGTGATCACATCGGCGCGATCACGGTGGTGCCGCATATGCTTGTGGCGCAGCTCGGCGAACGAGGCATAGCAGCTTCCGTTTAGCCACCCCATGATCACACCACAACGATGATTGGCGGCGCTGCTCCCGAATATTGTTCCATGAGCGACTTCATGGATGAAATAAGCCGAATAGATCAGGGCGTGGGCAAGCAACAGCACCCCCAAGACGTTCAGCCACCAAGGTGCGACCATTAGCAAACCTGTCCCTACACCATACCCAGCGAATGTATAGCCGAGAGCCAGAGTGTTGGGTATGGCGCCATCTCCATGGCGAAATAACCGATTAGCCATCTTTATCGACTCCGAAGTGTTATTCGTGAGCTCGGCGGCTTTGCTAACGGTAAAATTAGCAACGACAGTCAATTGCTCAGTATTTAGCTAAACCCTTGACGAACTCATCATCAAATGTCAATGGCGTCGCCGGAATGTGGCTGATATCTTTATCCTTGAGCTGGATTTTGCTTATGATATTTCCGCTAGTGT
>JAJYQY010000078.1 GCA_021794385.1 Pseudomonadota bacterium
GCCGAAAACCGCGGTTTTGCCGTTGCCGTCATTTCCGCCTCGGAGTCGGAACGGGGCGGCTTCAAGGAAATCATCCTGGAGATCAGCGGCCGCGGAGCCTATTCGCGCCTGAAGTTCGAGTCCGGCGGGCATCGCGTGCAGCGTATCCCCGAAACCGAGACGCAGGGGCGCATTCATACCTCGGCCTGCACCGTGGCCGTCCTGCCGGAAGTGGACGAGATTGCCGAGATCACCATCAACCCCGCCGACCTGCGCATTGACACCTATCGTGCCAGCGGGGCCGGCGGCCAGCATATCAACAAGACCGATTCGGCGGTGCGGATCACCCACATCCCCTCGGGACTGGTGGTGGCCTGCCAGGAAGACCGCTCGCAGCACAAAAATCGGGCCCGTGCCATGGCGCTGTTGCGGGCGCGACTGCTGGAACAGGAACAGGAAAAACAGCAAAGCGCCGCGGCGCAGACGCGCCGCCTGCTGGTGGGTTCCGGGGACCGTTCCGAACGCATTCGCACCTATAATTTCCCCCAGGGGCGGGTAACGGATCACCGTATCAATCTCACCCTGTATCGTCTGGAAGCGGTGCTTGCCGGTGATCTCGATGCCCTCATCGATCCCTTGATCCGGGAATATCAGGCCGATCTCCTGGCCCATTTGGGAGAGGATGCCTAAAGATGCCCGTGCCCGGGACGGTAGGGGGCACCCTGCGTAAGGTGGCATCGCGTTTGGGAGTGGTGAGCGACCAGCCGGAGCAGGAGGCGCGCTGGCTCCTGGAGATCGCTTTGGGCTGCGATGCGGCAGACCTGTTGCGCCTGGGTGCTCAATCGCTCCCTGCTGCGGCTGCCCAATGGCTCAGCGAGCGCGTGGAACGGCGCCTGGCCGGCGTCCCCTTGCCCTATTGCCTGGGTGCCTGGTCCTTTTATGGGCTGGAAATGGCGGTGGATCCCGCCGTGCTTATCCCCCGCCCGGACACGGAAGTCCTGGTTGAACTGGCCTTGGGGCACTTGCCCCGGGAGGGGGCGCGGCGGGTTCTGGACCTGGGTACGGGCTCCGGGGCGGTGGCCCTCGCCGTAGCCCGGGCCAGACCCGAGGCAGAACTCTGGGCTGTGGAGCGCAGTCCGGAGGCCCTGGCTGTGGCTCAAAGCAATGGCCGACGCCTGGGTCTGACCGTACACTGGCTGGAAGGGGACTGGTATGCGTCCCTGCCTGCGGCGGCCCGCTTTGACCTGATCCTGGCCAATCCCCCCTACCTGGCCGCCGATGATCCGCATTTGCCGGCCTTGCGCCATGAGCCGCAGGAGGCGCTGCTGGCCGGCCCGACGGGCCTGGAGTGTCTGGCGGAGATCGCTGCGGAAGCGCCCGCTCACCTGGTAGCCGGCGGGGTGTTGGGTCTGGAGCATGGTGCGGAGCAAGGAGAGGCGGTGCGCGCCCTGCTGCGTGCCGCCGGTTTTGATCAGCCGCGCACGCACCGGGACCTGGCGGGCCGGGAGCGCGTGACCAGCGCCTCCTTCCCCGGCTGAGCCATGCCCGAACTACCCGAAGTCGAAGTCACGCGCCTGGGTATCCGGCCCCATGTGCTGGGTCAAAGGATCCGGACGGCAGTGGTGCGTGAGCCCCGACTGCGTCTGCCGGTGAACGCCGACCTGGTGGAACGGGTGGTCGGTCAGGTGATCCATGACGTGCATCGGCGCGGCAAATATCTGCTTCTGGCGCTGGATACCGGCGCAGTGCTCATCCACCTGGGGATGAGCGGACAATTGCGGGTGCTTCCCGCAGCTACCCCGCCGCGCCGCCATGACCATGTGGACCTGGTCCTGGATTCCGGCGATTGCCTGCGCTTGCATGATCCGCGCCGGTTCGGGGTGCTGTGTTGGATCGATGACGGCGAAAAGCACCCCTTGCTCAGGGATCTGGGCCCCGAACCCCTCGGGGCTGCATTCACGGGCACCATGCTCCATGCCCGCAGTCGGGGCCGTTCCGCTGCCATCAAGGGCTTCATCATGGATGCGCGCATCGTGGTCGGGGTGGGGAATATCTATGCCAACGAGGCCCTCTTCCGCGCCGGCATCGATCCCCGCCGCGCCGCTGGTGGCGTCAGCCGCGTGCGCTATGAGCGACTGGCTGCCGCGATCCGCACGGTGTTGGCCGAGGCCATTGCCGAAGGTGGCACGACCTTGCGGGACTTTACGCAGCCCGATGGCAAGGATGGGCATTTTCGACTATCTCTGGCGGTGTATGGGAGGGTGGATGCGCCCTGCCTCCGCTGCGGCGGGCCTATTCGCAGCGTCCGCATCGGCGGGCGCAGCAGCTATTTCTGTCCACACTGCCAACATTGAAATGCGGGGAGCGTCATGCCAAGCCATCAGCTAGCCCTATCACCCATCCTGCGCGAACTGCAGCTATTCAGCCACTGGCGCGACCAGGTAGCCGGGCGATTGCATGATCTGGCGGCGTTGACCACGGATCTGGGCCTGCTGCCCGGTGGTACGGTCCTGCGCCTGGAAACCCTGGCTTATGAGATCGCTCAGGACAGTCTGCGCGTGGCCTTCGTCGGCGAGTTTTCCCGCGGCAAGACCGAGTTGATCAATGCCCTTTTCTTTGCCGATGTGGGCGGCCGGCTCCTTCCCTCCAGTCCCGGCCAGACCACCATGTGCCCGGTGGAGATTCGCGGGGCCCCCCAGGGCAACCCCGGCATGCAGTTGCTGCCCATCGCCAGCCGCACCCTGGACGTCACCATCGAAAAGCTCAAAAAAGCCGGGAGCGCCTGGACCCGGATACCCCTGGGGCTGGAGAGCAATAGCGGGCGGAACGCGGCACTGGCGCACCTTACGGAAACCATCTGCGTGCCCATCGAGGAGGCCCGCCGCTTCGGCCTGTGCCCACCTTTGAATCGCACGCCCAAGGATCGAGAAAGAACGGTATGCCCCTCCTGCGGCCTGGGCAAGGTGCTGATCCCGCGCTGGCGGCACTCCCTCATCTACCTGCCCCATCCCATGCTGGACGCCGGACTCACCGTGCTCGACACGCCCGGCCTCAATGCCATAGGCGCCGAACCGGAGCTGACCTTCGGCATGCTGGCCGATGCCGACGCCATTATTTTCGTGCTGGGTGCCGACACGGGTGTTACCCAGAGCGACCTCGCCATCTGGGAACAGTATCTGATGCGCAACCCCAGCCAGAAACAACTGGTTATCCTCAACAAGGTCGACACCTTGTGGGACGACTTGCGCGACCGGTCGGAAGTAGAGGCGGAAATCGCCCGTCAGATCGATGCCACCGCCGCTCGTCTGGGGGTGCGCCGCGAGCAGGTCATCCCCGTTTCCGGTCAGAAAGGGCTGGTGGCCCGGATTCGCCAGGATGCCGACTTGCTGACCCGTAGCGGCCTGTCCGTATTGGAGGAGGCCATCGCTACCATTCTCGTTCCCGCCCAGGAGGCCAACATCCGGGAACGCTGCCGTGCCGTGGTCGAGCGGACGATCATGGATCAGAAGGCCATCCTGCGTGACCAGATGCAAGGAATCACGGCGCAGATGGATAGCATGCGCCGCCTCAAGGAGAAGACCGGCGAAAAAGTGCCCAAGCTCGTGGCCCAGCATCAACAGGTTCTGCGCTCTTTTGAGGCGGATCGTCGCGCCTTCGAGCAGAAGAAAACCGCCTTTCGCGCAGCGGTGGAAGAGGGACTGCTGTCCCCCCTGGCGCCCGGCACCTTTGACCTGATTATCAGCAATGCCAAGGGCGAAATGCTCTCGGCATGGACGACGGCAGGCATCGTGGACCGCTTCAAGAGCTTCTTTGCCGATGCCATTGCCCGCTTTGACGCCGCCCTCGAAGGCGCGCAGCGGGTGGCGAGCCTGGTGGCGGAGGAGTACCAACCCCTGCAGGCCCGCTATCATCTCCCGCAACTGGGGGCCATCCCCTACGCCATCATGCCGCGCCGCGCCGAACTGCTGACCATGGCCGAAAACTACGAACGTTTTGGGATGAAACTGGAGATCGCCGTCAACACCCAGGGCGCCGTGGTGCGTAAGGCCTTTCTCACGGTCGCCAGCCGCATCCGCGATTTTGTCCTGGAAACCCGGCATGAGGCCGAAAGCTGGGTGGACGAGATCATGGCCGTCATGAACCGCCAGATGGAGATCTTTCAAGCCAAGTCAGAGGAGGAACTCGCCGCCCTGGAGTCCATTTCTCAGGCCATGGGCAACATCGACACCCGCATCCTGCAACTCCAGCGGGCTCTGGCAGACCGTCAGGCCGATATGCGCCAAGTGGACGCCCGCTGGGCGCTCTTGCTGCCGCTGCTCAGACAGGACCCTTCCTCACCGGACATAGCGGCCCGGAATCCCTAGGCCTGCCCGGTCAACCGGCGAAACTTCTGCTCCAGTTCGGCGGCCGATTCCGGATGCTGCGGATCGCTGATGATGCAGTCGACCGGGCAGACCTCGCGACATTGCGGGGTGTCATAGTGTCCCACGCATTCCGTGCAGAGGGCGGGGTCGATCACATAGATCTGGGGACCCACGGAGATGGCATTGTTGGGGCACTCGGGTTCACAGACATCGCAGTTGATGCATTCATCGGTAATCAGTAACGACATACGCTCCCCGTAAAAATTTCCAACAAAAAAGACCAAGTGATGCGCTATGTTATTCCGCGCCAGGCCCCCCGTCCACCTGGCCGTGAAAACGCTGGCGCAGGGCCATGGCCACCTGCGGCTGGACAAAGGCTGTCACATCGCCGCCCAGGCGGCTGATTTCCCGTACCAGGCTGGAAGACAAAAAGGTGTGCTGGTCCGATGTCATCAGAAAGAGGGTCTCCATCTCCGGGTTCATCCGGCGGTTGATGGAGGCGAGCTGAAATTCATGCTCAAAATCCGAAATGGCGCGCAGCCCGCGGAGAATCACGCTGACGCCTTCGTCCTGGAGCAGGTTGATCAGCAGCCCCTCAAAATCCCGCACCCGCACCCCTGGAATCCCCGCCAGGACCGACTGCGCCAGGGCCAGGCGTTCGCCAAGGGGGAAAATGGTCGCCTTGGGGGTCTGCGCAGCCACCGCCACCACCACCTCGTCGAAGAGTCCGGCCGCACGCCGCACCAGATCTTCATGGCCGTTGGTGATGGGATCGAATGTTCCGGGGTAAATGACCCGGCGCAATTTGCCCTTTGCCATGTCACCCATGCGTCCGTTCCTCCGTAAAACGCTGGAACAGGGCATAGTGGGAATCCCCACAATGCCCGGAACGATAGCGGCTCCACGTCACGGGCAAGGCCGCTACCGGCCACTGCTCGCTGGCGGCACTTTCCAGATAAATCATGGCCTGGGCCGACAGGCAACGGCCGGCGAAGAGCAGCGGCGCCAGGCGTGCCGGCCAACCCTGGTGGAAGGGGGGATCGGCCAGGATGACGTCAAAGGGTTGGCCGCAGTCGCGCAAAAAACCCAGGGCATCGCTACCGACGATCCGGGTTTGACCAGCACCGCAGGCCGTCACATTTTCCTGAAGGACCTGACGGTGGCGCGGATTTTTTTCCACAAAAACCACTTCTCCGGCGCCGCGGGAAAGGGCCTCCAGACCCAGGGCACCGCTCCCGGCAAAAAGGTCCAGTACCCGGGCGCCGATGATGTCGGACGCGAGCCAGTTGAACAGGGTTTCCCGCACCGCTCCCGGCGTTGGCCGCAGCGCCGTGCCGGGCACGGTGCGCAGACGACGTCCCCGGCAACGACCGGCAATGATGTGGATGCTCACCGGCTGCCCGGCGTCGGGGCGTTGTCCCATCCCGCCCATCGGTGGATAATGTCCGCCATCATTCCATCCTCCCGCTCTGGCCACACGTCCATGCTTAACTGGTTCAAGGGTAACAAAACACCGCCACCGCGGGAAACGACCGCTCCGGCGGAGACCGCTCCCGCAGCATTTTCTGTTGCGGAACCGGCCGTTGTCCCTCCCGCATCGGCAACGGACGGCTTTCCGGCGGAATCTTCCCCAGCGGAGCCGGGCAAAAAAGGCCTTTTTGCCCGGCTGAAGGAGGGTTTGAGTCGTAGTCGCGAGCAGTTGACCAGCGGCGTGGAACGTCTGGTCCTTGGCAAGAAGGAAATCGATGCCGAGCTGCTGGATGATCTGGAGGCCCTGTTGCTCCAGGCCGATCTCGGCATGGCGGCGACCCGGGAAATGATGGCGGCGGTGACCGAAAAGGTGCGGCGCAAGGAGCTCGCCGATCCCCAGGCCCTGACGGCGGCCTTGCGCGCCGCGCTGCTGGACATCCTGCGCCCGCGGGCGGCCCAGTGGTCGCCCCGCAAGGGCGAGACCCAGGTGGTGATGATGGTGGGGATCAACGGCGCCGGCAAGACCACCACCATCGGCAAGCTCGCCGCGCGCTGGAAGGGTGAGGGTTTCGGCGTGTTGCTGGCCGCCGGCGATACCTTTCGCGCCGCGGCGGTGGAGCAGTTGCAGGCTTGGGGCGAGCGCGTGCAGGTGCCGGTGGTGGCCCAGGGCAGCGGCGCCGACAGCGCCTCCGTCATTTACGACGCCTATGCCGCCGCCCGGGCGCGGGGCAGCGAGGTACTCATTGCCGATACGGCCGGACGCCTGCACACCCAGGGGCACCTCATGGAGGAGCTGAAAAAGGTCAAGCGCGTCCTGGCCAAGCTGGATCCCGCCGCGCCGCAGCAGATCTGGCTGGTGCTGGATGCCGGCACGGGTCAGAATGCCCTGAATCAGGCCCGTCAGTTCCATGAGGCCGTGGGCCTGACGGGCATCTGTATCACCAAGCTGGATGGGACGGCCAAGGGCGGCGTGGTAGCGGCTGTGGCCAAGGCCCTGCCCATCCCCATTCGCTATGTCGGCGTGGGGGAGGGAGTGGAGGACCTGCGCCCCTTTGATCCCCATGCCTTTGTCGACGCCCTCTTCGCGGAGAAGACCGGATGATTCGTCTGATCAATGTCACCAAGCATTACCCGGGTCGCCACCATGTACTGCGGGAAGTGAATCTGCACCTGCGCAAGGGAGAAATGGCGCTGCTCACCGGACCGTCCGGGGCGGGAAAGAGTACGCTGCTCAAGATGTTGCTGCGCCTCGAAGGTGTCAGCAACGGCACCCTGATGGTGAACGGCGTGGATCTGGCCACCCTCAAACGCCGCCATATCCCCGCCTACCGGCGCCGCATCGGCGTCGTCTTTCAGGACCACAAGCTGCTCATGGACCGGGATTTGTTCGCCAATGTCGCCTTGACCCTGCAGGTGGCGGGCCTGCCCGCCCGGCAGGTGCAGAGCCGGGTGCGGGCGGCCCTCGATAAGGTGGGGCTGGGCGATCGCCTCCGCGAGTATCCCGCCACCCTGTCAGGAGGCGAGCAGCAGCGGGTAGGGATCGCCCGGGCCATCGTCCATACGCCGGAAATCCTCCTGGCGGACGAGCCCACCGGCAATTTGGATCCGCGGCTGAGCAATGAGATCCTCGATCTCTTTCGCGACTTTCACCATCACGGCACGACGGTGCTGATCGCCACCCATGATCAGGGCCAGATCGATCGCCTGGGCCTGCCGGTATTGCGGCTGGAAGGGGGGCGCCTACACACGCCGGAGGATTACCAGTGAATTTGCACATCCGTATCGAGGCGGCCCGGAACGCCCTGTCCGCCTTAGGGCGCCAACCCATCTCCACGGCAATGACCATCCTCGCCCTGGCCATCGTCATTGCCCTGCCGGTGGGCCTTTTTACCGTCCTGACCAACATGGAAAACCTCCTCGGCAGTTGGCGCAATCAGGCGCAGATCTCCCTGTTCCTGCATAAGGATGCGAGTCCACAAGCGATAAATCGGCTGCAGCACACATTGGCAAAAACCGAAGGTGTTGTCGGAGTACGCTATGTCAGCGCCGACGCAGCCCTGGCCGAATTCCAGAAACACAGCGGCATGGTGGCCGCTATCCGGACGTTAGGGGAAAATCCCCTGCCGGCCTCCTTTGTGGTGCAGTTGGATCCGCTTCGCTATCCACCCAGCGCCCTGCAGCAGCTCATCAGCCATTGGGCGCAGGACCCCGCCGTGGCCACTGCCCAGTCGGATCTCCACTGGGTCGCCCGCCTGCAGGCCATCCTCGCCCTGGGTCAGCGCGCCGCCCTCATTCTGGCCGTGCTGCTGGCCCTGGGGGCTGTGCTGGTCATGGGTAACACCATCCGCCTGCACATCGCCCAGCGCCGGGACGAAATCGACGTGGCCAGTCTGGTGGGTGCCACCCGCGCCTTCATTCGTCGCCCCTTCCTGTATCAGGGGCTGTTGCAGGGCGCCGTGGCCGGCCTCGTTGCCTGGGGCATTGTCGTGGCTGCCTTCTACTGGCTGCAGGGGCCGGTGGATCGCGTCTCCGCCCTCTATGGTACGCAGTTCAGTCTGGTAGCCCTCACTCCGGAGCAGGGTGCCGTCCTGGTGATTGCCAGTGCCCTGCTGGGCTGGCTAGGCTCGCTCCTTGCGGTGGGCCGACATCTCGACCATACTTTTGCTTAACTTCCTCTTTCTGCTCGGGCATGTTCCTGCAGAACCTTTCGCCAACTCATCGGTCCAATGGAAGTAATTATTGGCATGAGGTTTGCTTATGAATGACATGGCATTAGTGACTAGAGAACTGGCAAGCGCCGATGGCCTTTCCGCCTACCTGCGCTTTGTCAACAG
Organism: Pseudomonadota bacterium; assembly: GCA_021794385.1. Taxonomy (GTDB): domain Bacteria; phylum Pseudomonadota; class Gammaproteobacteria; order Acidithiobacillales; family Acidithiobacillaceae; genus Acidithiobacillus_B. Next base: position 8,648 of record JAJYQY010000078.1, read on the forward strand.
CCAACCGCTCCTCGATGCAGAGGAGGAGCATTGCTTGGCCCTGCGCCTGCGCGACGACAATGATCTGGACGCTGCCAAGCGCCTGGTCTTGAGCCATCTGCGTTTTGTGGTGCGCGTGGCCCGGGGTTACCGGGGCTATGGGCTGCCCGAGGCGGACCTGATTCAGGAAGGCAATATCGGTCTGATGAAGGCCGTCAAGCGCTTCGACCCCGATCACGGCGTGCGCCTGGTGTCCTTTGCCATCCACTGGATCAAGGCCGAGATGCACGAATTCATCCTGCGCAACTGGCGTATCGTCAAGGTGGCCACCACCAAGGCCCAGCGCAAGCTCTTTTTCAATCTGCGCTCCAGTCGCTCCAAACTGGGTTGGCTGCAGGCGGAGGAGAGCGAGGCCATCGCTCAGGAATTGGGCGTGAGTCGGGAGGCGGTCATGGAGATGGAAGGGCGCATGTCCGGCCACGATTTCTCCCTCAGCGCCGAGGCTGATGAGGGAGCGGAGACGGGGCGGGTCTTTGAGCTGGCGGACCCCGGCGCCACGCCGGCAGAGCGTGTGCTCGAAGGCGACTGGGATCGCCAGCAGCACCAGGCCCTGCAGCGAGCCCTGGCCACGTTGCCGCAGCGCGACCGTTACATCATCGAAAACCGCTGGCTCAATGAGGAGCCCAAGACCCTGCAGGTGCTGGGCGATGAACTGGGAGTTTCCGCGGAGCGGGTGCGGCAGCTCGAAAAAACCAGCATGGGCAAACTACGCCAGCAGATGATGGATTACGCCGAAGCGTGAGTGCCGTGTTGTTGTTCCATATCGACGATGCCGGTCGCTGGCCGACGGTCCTGGCCAA
>JAJYQY010000082.1 GCA_021794385.1 Pseudomonadota bacterium
TGCCGCGCAAGCCGAAGATGACCCGGGTATTCCCCTCGGAGGCCAGATATTCAGCGGCGTTCAGGGACTCTTCCAGGGTGATGCCAAAGCCGCGCTTCAGGAGCACCGGGAACTCCTGCTGCCGGCCTACGGCCTTCAAGAGTTCAAAGTTTTGCGTGTTGCGGGTGCCGATCTGCAACATGACCCCGGTGGGATGGCCGGTTGCGTGAAGGGCCTCGCGGATCTCGTCCACGTGGGATTCGTGGAGGATCTCCATGGCGACCACGCGAATACCATAGCGGCCCGCCAGATCGAAGACCCAGGGCAGGCAGGCCTTGCCATGCCCCTGGAAGGCGTAGGGGCTGGTGCGCGGCTTGTAGGCGCCCATGCGCGTACAGAGCTGCCCGTTGTCACGCAAAGCCCGCAGCATCTGCTCCACGTGCTCCGGCGTGTCCACGGCGCAGAGCCCCGCAAAGACCTGCAGACCGTCCTGGCCAAAATGCACCCCGTTGTAATCGAAACCCGTCGCGCGCTGGTCGTTCTGGTGACGGCCGAGCATGCGGTATTCGCGGGAAATCCGGACTACCCGCTCCACCCCCGGCAAGGTCTGCATATCGGCCTCTGCCAAGCGCTGGGTATCTCCCACCAGATAGATCTCCGTGAGCAACTGCTGGCTTCCCTGCTCCCGATGCACCCGCGACTGGATGCCCGCCAAAGCTTGCAAGTGGGCCATGAGCTGGCGGAAGCGCGGATCTTCTTCGCCAAGATCCGCCTCAAGAATCAGTATCATTGGTTTTTTCCCATCCTCATCCGGACTTTTTGCAAGTGTAGCATTGGCTGGCGGGTACCGATAATGGCAAGGCCGAAGCCCTCAGCCCCGCCCCGGCGCCAGCATCTGCTCGGCCCGCACCGCGCTATCGAAGTCCTCCGCCGACAAATACCCCAAAGCCACCGCCGCCTCGCGCAGGGTGATCTGCTGCGTATGGGCATGGCGGGCGACCTCGGCGGCGCGTTCGTAGCCGATGATAGGGGTAAGGGCCGTGACCAGCATGAGGGATTGCTGCAGATGCGCGTCCAGTTGCCCGGGGCGGGCCGCAAGACCGGCCACGCAATGGTCGGCAAAGGAGCGGCAGGCATCGGCCAGCAGCGCCGTCGCCTGGAGAAAGTTATAGGCAATGACGGGCTTGTAGACGTTGAGTTCAAACTGGCCCTGGGAAGCAGCGAAGGCAATGCTGGCATCGTTGCCGAAGACCTGCACGCAGACCATGGTGAGTGCCTCGGCCTGGGTGGGGTTGACCTTGCCGGGCATGATGGAGGAACCCGGCTCATTCTCCGGCAGGGTCAGTTCCCCCAGACCGCAGCGCGGGCCGGAGCCCATCCAGCGGATGTCGTTGGCGATCTTCATCAGCGCCATGGCGAGCAGGCGCAGGGCGCTGCTGGCCCGGAGCATGGCCTCGTGTCCGGCCAGGGCGGCAAAGGGATTGACGGCCGGGCGGAAAGGCAGACCCAACTCTTCGTGGAGCCGGGCGCAGACGGCGGCGGCAAAGGCGGGGTGGGTATTGAGCCCGGTGCCCACCGCTGTCCCCCCCAGGGCCAGTTCGTACAGCCCCGGCAGCGCCTGCTCCAAGGCCGCCATGCCCTGCCGCAACTGGGCACGGTAGCCGGAAAACTCCTGCCCCAGGGTCAGGGGCACGGCATCCATCAGATGGGTGCGGCCGATCTTGATTTGCCCGGCAAAGGCCGCCTCTTTCGCTCCCAGGGTATCCTCCAGATGGGCCAGCGCAGGCAGCAGACGCTGATGCAGCGCCAGCACCGCCGCCACATGCATGGCAGAGGGAAAGACGTCGTTGGAGGATTGCCCCAGATTGACATGGTCGTTGGGGTGGACGGGCGTCTTGCCGCCGCGGGGTTGGCCCGCCAGTTCGTTGGCACGGTTGGCAATGACCTCGTTGACGTTCATGTTGCTCTGGGTACCGCTACCCGTCTGCCAGACGCGCAGGGGGAACTGATCATCCCAGCGCCCCCCCAGCACCTCACCCGCCGCCTGGGCAATCAACCCGACCCGTTCCGCATCCAGCAGGCCCAGCGCCCCATTCACCACCGCTGCGGCGCCCTTGATGCGCGCCAGGGCGTGGATGACGGGCAAGGGCATGCGCTCCTCACCGATGGCAAAATAGTGCAGCGAACGCTGGGTCTGCGCGCCCCAGAGGGCGGCTTCGTCCACTTCCACCGTTCCCAGGCTGTCTTTTTCGCCGCGCATGCTCACTGGAGCGCCTCCGCGAGGCGTTCCGCCTCGTCCACCATCCCCTGCAGATAATCCAGGGCCTTCTCCCAAATCTCCGGCGCCTCCAGATCCACCCCCGTCACCCCCACCACTTCCGCCGGCGCGCGCGCACCACCCAGGCGCAGCATCTCGGTGTAACGCGGCACAAAACCCTGGGGATCGGTGCGATAGCGCTGAATGAGGGCCAGGGTCAGCAATTCGCCGAAGGCATAGGCGTAGACATAGCCCGGCGAACTGATGAAGTGGGGGATATAGCTCCACCACCAGCGATAGCCCTCGCCCAGTTCGACACTGTCGCCAAACTGCTCGCGCTGGGTCTGCATCCAGAGTTCGGCCAAACGCTCCTTGCTGAGCTCGCCCTCCTGGCGCCGCGCCTGGTGCATGGCCGCCTCGAAGCGGTGCATGGCCATCTGGCGAAAGACCGTGGCAAAGGTATCCTCGATCTTGCCGCAAAGCAGGGCCAAGCGGTTGCGCGGGTCGGCCTCCTCCCGCAGCAGACGCTCAAAGGTCAGCATCTCGCCGAAGACCGAGGCCGTCTCGGCGGTGGTCAGGGGGGTGTCGGCATTGAGATAACCCTGTTCACGCGCCAAAAACTGATGAATCCCGTGTCCCAGTTCATGGGCCACGGTCATCACATCGCGCACCGTACCGGTATAGTTGACCATGAGATAAGGGTGGACATCGGGCGTGACCGGATGGGCAAAGGCACCGCCGCGCTTGCCCGGGGCCAGGGCGGCATCGATCCAGCCACGCTCGAAGAACTGCTGGCCAATGGCCCCCATTTCCGGGGAAAAATCGGCGCAGGCCTGGAGCACGATGCGCTGGCAGTCCGCCCAGGAATAATGCCCTTCACCGCCCGGCAGCGGCGCATAGCGGTCGTAATCCAGCAACGGCGAAATGCCCAGCAGGCGCCCCTTGAGCCGGTAATAGCGGGCCACCAGGGGATAGCGCCCGACCACGGCACCCTCCAGGGCCGCGACCATGGCATCGGAGATTTCATTGCCCAGGTTGCGTTCCGCCAGCCAATGGGGATAGCGGCGTAGCCGGTCATCAATGGCCTTGTCGCCGAGAACGGCATTGAAACAGGTGGTCAGGGTATGCAGGCGGCCTTCCAGGCCTTTGGTCATGGCCTCGGCGGCAGCGTGGCGCAATTCGCGGTCGGGGTTGGACAGGAGTGCCAGCACCTCCTGTTCGCTCAATGCCCGCCCGCGCAGGGGAAAGCGCATCTCGGTGAAGGTCTCGTCAAAAAGGCGCTCCCAGAGGGCGCGCCCCGTCACCCGTTTTTCGGCCAGGATCTGCTCTTCGCCTTCGCTGCGCAGATGGTCGCGGTACACCCGCCAGTGCCGCAACATATGCTGCCAGCGGGCCAGCTCCGGTGCTGCCAGCAAGTCCTCGGTGCGGGCGTCGGGAAGCTGGTTCCAGGCAATGTCAAAAAAGACCAACTGGTTCTGGATGGCCGTGGCGGCCTCTTCATAGGCCTGCAAGGCCGCGCCGTAGGCAGACTGGTCGGAGTGGGTCACGTAGCTGAGATAGCGATAGCTCCCCACCCGTCCCAGACGCTGACGAATGGCCTCCAGCCGCTCCATGGCCGTGCCCAGGCCAGCGGCACTCAGCTTCGCCAGACCCGGCCGGTAATCGCGGGCAAAGGACGCCGCCTCGCCTGCCGCCCAGGCCATATCTTCTCCCAGGCGGGGATCGTCCAGGCCGGCATAGAGGTCCTCCAGACGCCAGTGTATCTGTTCCGCGCCCGTCGGCCGGTTCTGCAAGTGTTTGCTCATTACTCCGCCACTCCATCCGTTAAAGTCAACAATCGTGGGTAATAGGTTGATTCACCAGTGTTTCGCAGCGTCCACGTCCGGTGTTGCCAGGGCGAGTCGGCGCCGCACGCAATCCAGCATGGCCGCAAAATCCGGGGCCGCGCCGTAGCGTTGTGCCTGCCAGATGGCCTCCCCCAGACATTCGACAAAAAAATGCTGCAGCGCATGTGCCTGGATTTTTTCCAGGGCCTTGGCGTAGAGGGTGGCAATGCCCGCCGGCTGGTCCAGGGCCAGAAACTCCTCCAGACTCACATGCAGGGCCATATGCATGAAGGGGTTGCTCTGCCCCGCCGCGGGGGGGAAATCCCGATCGAGGACGGCGTCAGGGCTGGCCAGCAAAGCCTGATATTCGGGGTGACGAAGAATGACCGGCACGATGAGAGCCATCACCCCCGCCAAGGGTCGCCCCTGCTGATATGCCTCCCAACTATCCACGAATACCTGTCGGTAACTTTCCCGTTTATTGCCATAAAGCATGATTATGACCGCCCTGGTGTTTATGGGTTTCATCTTAGGACAGAAGGGTGCGGGTAGGAAAGTGCCGTTTTTTGTGTTAAATAAGGCAACACTCGGAAACAAATCCATCGTAATTAAAAGTATTTATCGCAACATTTATTTCTGCGGGAGATCAGTGCGTCATGGCCAAGGCAATGGAAGCAGCAGCAACGGAGCAAAGCGGCACCCTGAATGAGCGGCAATGGGAAGGGCTGGGCAAGGTGGGAGACGCGGCGCTGCAAGCGGAAAACCTTTTGCAACTCCTGCGGGATATCTTGAGCGAAATCCCCGAGGCGGTCGATACCGACCAACTCTTGGAGCGCCTCAAGCCTCAACTGGAAAGTCTGCGCGGCACCGCCGAGGCCCTGCTGGCCTTTCTCAAGGTCGATTCCGTCGAGGCCGGTGCCGCGCGGCTGCGTAGCGCATTGCAGGGCGCCCAGGATACCCATCTCGACGAAAGCCTCGCCGAGATCCTGCAACTGCTGGGCAACCTGCACAAGAGCGGCTTTTTCGCCTCCGTCAACGCCCTCTCCGCGGAAATGAAGTGCCCCGTCATCGGCGAAAATCCCGATGAAATGATCCAGAAGGTTCACGCCGCCCGCGAGAGCCTCGCCTTTTGGCTCAACAGCGCCAAGGAAGGGGTTGGCGTCGTCGGCAACCTCGTGGCCCAGATGGACCTCCCCGACCGCATCGATGAAATCCAGGAAATGGCCGATGAGTGGCTGAAGCTGGCCAAGCGGGTGCAGAAGCTCCTGCAGGGTGACGCCCCCAACCTGCACGCCCGCCTCAGCGGTCTGGTAGAGATGGCGGAAATCCTCGGCGGCCAGATGAACATTGCCATCGGCACCCTGCGTGATACGGTCCCGGAGGTGCTGGACAACAGCCAACTGGGCTCCGCCCTGGCCACCATCGGTGCCGGCGGCAGTCGCTGGATGCGCATTGCCATTCGCGTCAAGGCCCTGGCCCAGGGAGAGAACGCGAGCCTGGCCGATCGCGTGGAAGGCCTGGTGGAGCAGATCGAACACCTCGCCGGCTATGGCGAAACCCTGCGCTTCTTCCTCGCAGCCGGCAAGCAGGGCCTCAATGTCGCTCGCGACATGATCAGCGAGGCCAACCTGGCCGACAAGCTCGATGACCTGCAGGATGCCGCCGACCAGTGGCTGAAGATCGCCATGCGCGCCAAGGCCCTGGCCCAGGGCAATGCCGACAACCTGGCCGAGAGGGTGAGTGGCCTGCTGGACCTCGCCGAGGCCGTCAGCCGGAAAATGCAGGTTGCCGCCCAAGCCCTGGAAGAAAAGGGTATCGATATCGGTGCCCTCCTCAACCCCCGCGGCGACGTGGCCATTGCCTTCGGCACCGCCACCGACGTGGCCACCGAGCTCTGGAATGACGGTACCGTCAAGCGCGTCGTTTTTGCCATTAGCGAGGGCGTGACCGAGTGGCTGGAAGTGGTCAACATCGCCTGGGCTGTGTTGCAAGGTGATGCCCCCACTTCTGCCGCCCGAGTGAAAGAACTGATACGGGGTTTGGAGGAGGCGCATCTCAACGACATGCTGCCCGAACTCTTCACCCTCCTCGGCACGGTCCAGAAAGCCGGCCTACTGCACAAGGCCAACCTGATCATGGCCGGCGTCGCGCCCATGATACCCTCCGATGAGGCCTTTGCCGCCGGGGTACAAAAGGCCACCCGGGCCCTGGAGCAGACCCGGCGGGAAATGCGCGACGAGGGCAACAAGGGCGGTGGGATCTTTGGCCTGATCAAGATCGTCTTCGCCAAGGACACCCAGTACGTACTGCGCTTTGCCGTGCGCTTCCTGTCTACTTTCCTGCGCGCTCTGAAAAGTTAATCCCGAAGCCGGCCGCGCTATCGGCAAAGGGGGGTGTCCTTCCGGACATCCCCTTTTTGTATGGGCGCCGCTCAGTCGGTCACGGGGCCGTTTCCTCCGGCGCGGACCGTTGGCCGTCCAGGATCATGGGCGCCCCTGCCACCAGGCATAGGCCTTTTCTGCGGCCGCCCGGGCCGCCTGCGGATCATCCAGCCAGGCCTTGGCAAGCTGCACCGTCTCCTCCTGATCCTTGGCCCACACCGCCCCCCCAACGTCCAGCAGACCGCTGCGCCATTCATTGTCGGGCATCTGCGGCCCGAGAATCATCGGGCAACGGGCGGCAATGGGCGTGGCCAGGTCCACCGTGCCCCCATGCAGGGTGCCACCGGGGATGCAGAAATCCACACAAGGATAAAAGGCATTGCTCACCGCGGCAGTTTCTACAAAATATACCCGGGTCTTGATGGGCACGAAGCTGGTAAAGAGCCGGCTGTGGCGAATGGTTTGCAGGTGATATTTCAAAGCATCGCGATAGACCGGCTCAAAGCGCGCCTCCGTATCCGGTGCCAGTACCATCAATCCCATCTGCAGGCGCATCAGCGACAGGAAAATGCCATAGGCATCGGGGTCCTCGCCCTCGTGCACGTTGGGAAAATAGACCACACAGCGGCCCCGCTCCCGAAATTCCTTAAAGCGCTCGCATAACTCCATCCGCATTGCTCCTTGGCATCATCCAACCGCCCGGTAACGGACGCCCAGGCGGAAAACAGTAGCCCAGGCCGATGCAGCGGCGCAAGCAATCACTGCGGGCGGGATAGGGGGACCCGAGTTGACGCTGGCTGGTCTGTCGCCTATGCTCCAAAAAATGATCAGGAAATAAGTGGGGCGGGCACGGGCTTGCACCGTTGTCCACGGGATGGCCCATGGATTTTGGGGTAAGCGGGGATGGGTCCACGCTAGATGTCGGCTTTGTCAATCACATCGATAAGTGGTGTGAAGTCAAGCGCATCTCGGGCGGCACCGGATAACCAGGATCATTGTAACAGTCCCTGCCCCGAATATCTTGCATATCTTGGTTATTGAAACGGCCAGACAGCTCGACTTCCCCAAGATTTTTTACGGGCAATATCACCAGGACCTAGCTCTATCCACTCTGACGTTCCTCTGTTGTTCCTACCAAGCGAATAGATAGCCAATACGGAGAGGTGTAAAATGCGTAATCGACAAAACACTACCCGACTCGCTGCTCGTCTGGTGTTGCTGCTGGTGGGCATCGCTATGCTTTCCGGATGTGTAATAGGACCCCCATATGGAGGATATGGTTACCATGGTGGGGGCGAGGGTGACCGGCATCATGGCGAAGATCGATAAGCGCAAGACCCGGGCTTACGAAATGCAGGCCACGCCGATGCGACATGGGAGATGTTTTTCGCGGTCTGTTGCTGAACATGGCTTACCGTTACAACACTGAGGATCCGCAATGATGCAAAAATATCGTGTGGCATTACTGGCGATGGTGATGGGAGTCTCTTCACTCGCGACGACCAATGCCATTGCCGACCACGGCGGCGATGGTGGCGGTTATTATGCGCCTCCCTCCATTTATTATGCACCTCCCTCGGTTTACTACCATCGCCAGCGTGAGCATGACCATGCCGAGTATCGGCACCGTGAGGATGGACGCCATCGCGAGGATGGGAACCGTTACTATCGGCATGGCGATAACTGATACCCCGGAGCGCCCCATCTCCTTGCCATCCTCTTCCGCGCCGTCCTCATTGATTTCGTCTTTTTTGGCACCGGCGGGCAGGCGCTGACCCCCAGCGGCCTTTGTGTTACATTGACAACACCCTGGCCCACGCGGTGACCACAAATATGTTGCGCATTCTTTTCGCGCTCTCGGAAATGGTGCCCTACTCCAAGACCGGTGGCTTGGGCGATGTGGGCAGTGCCCTGCCTGCCGCCATTGCCGGCCTGGGGGTAGATATCCGTGTCCTTGTGCCCTTTTACCACCCCTTCGCCGGGAGCGACCGCCTGCAGTGGCGGGCCCGGGTGACCGTGCCCTTCACCGGCGAAACCGTCGAGCTGTGGTCCCCGGAGGAACAGCCCCGGGTCCTCTTTCTGCGCTACTCCCCCTATTATGAGCGGCCCGGCAGCCCTTATCAGGACCCCAGCGGGGTGGACTGGCCCGACAACGACCAACGCTTCGCCCTGCTCAGCCGCGTCGCCGTGGAAATCGCCCAAGGCCGCGTACCCGCCCTGGACTGGCAGGCCGATATCGTCCACGCCAACGACTGGCAAACGGGCCTCATCCCCTACTTCCTGTATCTGGAGGCCCGCGTTGGCGCGCAACGGCCGCCGGTGCTGTTCACCATCCACAACCTTGCCTACCAGGGCCGCTTTGATCCCGGCGCGCTGCGGCGTCTGCATCTGCCGCCCGACGGCTTTCATTGGCAGGGGACCGAATTTTACGGCACCTTCTCTTTCATGAAGACGGCCTTGATCTATAGCGACCGGCTCAGCACCGTCAGCCCCACCTATGCCCGGGAGATCCAGGAACCGGAACTGGGCATGGGTCTGGAAGGGGTTTTACGCGCCCGCTCCCGGGATCTTTTCGGCATCCTCAATGGCATTGACACCCAGAGCTGGGACCCCGGCAACGATCCCTATCTGCCCGCCCGGTTTCAGCGCCAGGACAAGAGCGGCAAAGCCCTATGCAAGGCGCAACTGCAGATGGAGACGGGCCTTTATCCCGCGCCGGAGACCTTTCTCCTCGCCATGGTCAGCCGGCTCGTGACCCAGAAGGGCGTAGATCTGGTCCTGGATATCCTTCCCGACCTCTTGCGCCGGGGAGTGCAATTCGTCCTTCTCGGCAGTGGTGAACAAGCCTTTGAGGAGGCCTTCCAGCGTCTGGCGGCAGGACAGCGGGGGCAGATGGCGGTACGCATTGCCTTCGATGAAGGACTCGCCCACCGCATCGAGGCAGGGGCCGATGCCTTCCTCATGCCCTCCCGCTTCGAGCCCTGCGGCCTCAACCAGATGTACAGCCTGCGTTATGGCACCTTGCCCATCGTCCGGCAGACCGGCGGGCTGGCCGACACGGTGGTGGATGCGGAGCATTTCGGGGGGCAACCCCCCAACGGATTCGTGTTTACCCCCGTGGATCGCAACGCCTTGCTGGCTACCGTCCTGCGGGCCGAAAGCCATTTTCGTCAGCCCGCCGCCTGGCAGTATTTGCAGGACAACGCCATGGCGCTGGACTTCAGTTGGGAAAGGGCCGCCCGGGCCTATCTGGAAATTTATCAGCAGATGCTGCAATAACCCGAAGGAGAACGCATGGAAATGGGATTTTTTGGCGCGGCAGGCGGTGTAACCGGGTCCTGCCACTTCCTCGCCGCCGCAGGGAAAAAGATGCTCGTCGATTGCGGCATGTTTCAGGGCGAGCACAACATCGACGAGGAAAACCGCGCCGACTTCGGCTTTGATCCCGGCGAGATCGACGTTCTCCTCCTCACCCATGCCCACCTCGACCATTGCGGACGCATCCCGCTGCTGGTCAAGCGCGGTTTTCGCGGAGAGATCATCACCACCGCCGCCACCCGCGAGCTCACCCGCCTGGTCCTCCTCGACGCCGCCGGACTGGCCGCCGAAGAAGCCCGCCGTGCGGCGCGCTACCGCCAGCGCCGTGGAGAAGAACCCGAAGCGCCCCTCTATGAAATCACCGACGTGCTCGACAGCATGGATCGTTTCGGGCGGGTGGCGAACTATGGCGAAGCGCTGATCGTCGCCCCGGGGATCACGGTGACCTTTGGTGACGCCGGGCATATCCTCGGCTCCGCCTGGATCCTCGTGGAGGCCCAGGAGGGCGAGCGTAACAAGCGCATTCTCTATTCCGGAGATCTGGGCAATCGCGGCAAGCCCATCATCAACGCCGCCATCCCAGCGCCCTCCGCGGATGTGGTGGTCATGGAAACCACCTACGGTGACCGCCTGCACAAGGCCGTTGGACCATCGGTCGAGGAGCTCCGTGATGCCATCCTCACCACCCTGGAGCGCGACGGGAACGCCATCATCCCCACCTTTGCCCTGGAGCGCGCCCAGGATCTCCTGTACTACCTGCGGGAACTGACGGAAAAACGGGAGCTCCCCGCCAATCTTCCCATTTTCCTGGACTCGCCCATGGCCATTTCCGCCACGGAGATCTTCCGCCGTCACCCCGAATGCTTCAATGCCGAAACGCGCGAGAATTTCGCCAGTGGCCGCGACCCCTTTGCCCTGCGCAACCTGCATTTCACCCGGGAAACCAGCGAATCCATGGGCATCAACCAGATCAAGGGCGGCGCCGTCATCATGGCCGGCTCGGGCATGGCCACCGGGGGACGGGTCACCCATCACTTGAAGCACAACCTCTGGCGGCGCGACAGCAGCGTCATCTTCGTGGGCTATGCCGCCCAGGGAACGCTGGCCCGGCGCATCATTGATGGGGCGGAAAAAGTGCGGCTCTTTGGTGAAGAGATCAGCGTGAATGCCCGGATCTACACCATCGGCGGCTTTTCCGCCCATGCCGATCACGACGAACTCCTCGCCTGGTACGGTGTGCAAAAACCGGAGCACACCTTCCTGGTGCATGGCGAAGACAACGGCCGTCAGGGCATTGCCCAGGTCCTTGAGGGGCGTGGACTCCGGGTGCACCTGCCGGTCATCGGCGATCGTTATCCCCTGTAAAAAAGCTTTAGCGTTGCGCTGCGCCCATGAACGGTTACAATCAGCGGACGCCACCTATACGTACCGAGCGATACACCTTCAGGAGGAGTCATGGCAGGACATTTTCCCTTTTCCGGTAAAGCCAATCGCATTTCGGTTTACGCCTTCTTCGAGGCGCATAACTGGAGTCTGGATGCCCAGGAAAAATATTACGAACTCTGGTATCAGTGGACCAAAGACTTTGTCATGAAAGACCCCGACCTGCTGGCCAGCAAGGGTCCGCTTTTCAAAGGGGACATCTTCGGGCAGCACGCCGATCACAACTTCCACCTCCATGACTATATCTGGGCGACTCAGCTTTTGGATCTCGGTGAATTCATCAAAGGCAGCATCATGCCCAAACTGAGCCATGATGCCCTGCACACCCTGGAACATCTGCACGAGGGCTGGATTGCCGCGGCCGATGCCGTCGCTACCGCCCATCCCCGCCCCGCGGCGCCGGAAATCGGCCGCTATCGCCACGTTTAGGGACCCGCCAGCAGAGGACGAAGGCGCCACATCGGGGCGCCGTCCCTTTGGCGTTGCTTTGGATTCGGCAGTTGCTGGGGCGTTTTCGGTGTATGGATAGCCAACGCATTACCGCCTGCTTCACCGCCCTCAGCGCGGCGATTCCCCAGCCCAAAACGGAACTGCACTACCGCAGCCCCTTTGAGTTGCTCGTTGCCGTGCTGCTCTCGGCGCAAAGCACCGACCGCGCCGTCAACCTCGCCACCCCATCCCTCTTTGCCGCCGCCCCGACACCCGCCGCCATGGTGCAACTCGGGGAAGCGGGCATAAAAACCCACATTCGCCATCTCGGGCTCTTCAACAACAAGGCCAGGCACCTCTACGCCCTGGCACAATTACTCGTCACCCGGCATGGCGGCGAGGTACCCGGCGACCGCGAATCGCTGGAAGCCCTCCCGGGCGTCGGGCGAAAAACGGCCAACGTCATTATGAACACCCTCTTTGGCGCCCCCACCATTGCCGTCGATACCCACATCTTTCGGGTAGCCAATCGCACCGGGATCGCTCCGGGCAAAACGCCGCTGGCCGTCGAAAAGGCCCTGCTGCGCGCGGTGCCCGATGCCTTTCGGCAGGATGCCCATCACCTGCTCATCCTCCACGGCCGTTACACCTGCATGGCCCGCCGCCCCCACTGCGGCCGCTGCCCCCTATTCTCCTGCTGTGCATGGCCGGAAAAGCAGCAGTGGGCCGAGCACCGTTAAGACCCGTCAGCACCGGCTTGGCCATCGGCCCCCAGGCACCCCAGGAGCTCCTGCATCGCGCCCTGGACCGGGCCGTCCCCAAGCTGGCGGGGCAACCGGTCAGTGCCGCCCTCTGCTTTTTCAGTCCCACCCTCGCCCAGATCGCCCCTGAGGTCATCCGACAGGTCATGCGCCAACTCGCCTGTCTGCGCCTCCTGGTGGCCACGGTCCCCGGCGTGATCACCGAGGAGGGCTATGCCATTGGTGAAAACGCCTGTGCCGTCATGCTCCTGGCACCGCCTTTCGGACTTTCGCCGGTCACGGACCAGGTTCAAGGCCAGGCCATCCTGAGCATGGCCCGTCGGGAACAATGCCACGACGCCTGGCTGCAACGCGCTCCGCGCATGGGCTTTCTCGGCGGTCGCGGCACCCGCTTCTGGCAAAACGCCCAACCCCTCCCGGGGCCCTGCGAGGCCCTGGTGGAGGGCGCCGCCAGTCCCCAAGCAGCCTATTCGCCCGGCATTCGCCCCCTCCATGCCCCTTTGGCGGTGAGCCTGCAGGAAGGCAATCTGCTGCTGCGGCTGGAGCGCTATTCAGCGTTGCCTTTGCTGGCCCAAAACCTGCCCTTCAGTATCCGGGAAGAGGGCCGCCTCCCCCTGGAACGCCTGCTGGTGGGCGAACTGCGGCCCGGGCAATCCTCCGCAGTACCGCCGCAATGGATCAACATTCGCGCCACCGATCTCAATCGCAGCGGTCTCTGGCTGGAGCGTAGCCTGGCCGCCGATGCCCGCGCTTTTTTTGCCCTACGCGATCCCCAGGTCGCCGAGCGGGATACCCGCATCGCCCTCGGCGCCGCCCGGGCCGGCCAGGCGGCACCGGCTTTTGCCTGGGTTTTTTCCTCCGTGGGCCGGGATGGTGCGTTTTTCTCCGGCAGCGACCGCGATCACGCCCTCTGGCAGGAATTTTTCCCCGGCGTTCCGTGCATCGGTGCCTACGGCCTGGCCGAACTAGCCCCCATACAGGATGAAAACCGGATTTTACGTTATAGTAAGGCGTTTTACTTATTCTCCGCGCAGACGGAGCACGGTTAAGAAGGGAGCGTTTATGCGGTATTTCCTGGCCCGCTGGGCCTTGGTGGCGGGGGGCTTTGCCCCCCTTTGGGCATGGTCCGCCAGCTATCCCCTTCCCCCGCAGGGGGACAACATCGTCGGCAACCTGGCAGCCGTTACGGCCCGCCAGGAGGAGACCCTGCTGGATATCGGCCGCCGCTATGATCTGGGATATGAGCAGATCACCACCGCCAACCCGGGTGTGGACCCCTGGCTGCCCAAGGGCGGCACCCGGGTCCTCCTCCCCACCGAGTATGTCCTGCCCGACGCGCCCCGTCAGGGTATCGTGATCAACGTCGCGGCCATGCGCCTCTTTTACTATCCCCCTACCCGTCCGGGCATGACGCCGGAGGTAGTCACCTACCCCATCGGCATCGGCCGCGAAGGCTGGCATACCCCCGTCGGCCAGGCCAGTGTGACGGGAAAGACCAAGGACCCCAGTTGGACCCCGCCGGCGAGCATTCGGGAAGAACACGCCAACAACGGCGATCCGCTGCCGGCCGTAGTACCCGCCGGTCCCGACAACCCTCTGGGCCAGTACGCCCTGCGTCTCACCCTTCCCGGCTATCTCATCCACGGCAGCAATAAGCCTTGGGGCGTCGGCATGCGGGTGAGCCATGGCTGCATCCGTCTCTATCCCGAGGACATCAGCCGGCTCTTTGCCAGCATCCCGGTGGGGACAAGCGTACGCATCGTCAACCAGCCCTGGCTCCTCGGCCATCGCCATGGAATCTCCTACCTCCAGGCCTTCAAAGCCATCGATCAGGCCCCGGACGCCCATCTGGAGCAGGATCTCGGCGAATGGATCGCTCGCCAACTTCCGCCCGGCACTCCCGTTCCATGGCAGCGCGTACTGCAAATTGCCCAGGCCGGCCGGGGCATTCCCACGGCCCTGACCGGCCCGGAGCAGGAAGCGCCGGAACGGATCCTCCCGGAAACCGTCCAGTCTCCCATGGCCGTCACTGCTGGGGCGGCAGAAGAACAGACGGCGGCCGGCGGCGCCAAAGCCCCCGCCGGCTCCTGGTTTTTCAATGTTGCCCGTTTTCGCAATCCCGACAATGCCCAAAAGGTGACAGGGCTGCTGGCGCAGATGCAGCCACCCGTGCCCAGCGCCAGCAGCCGTGCCGCCGGCGCCATCCTCCTCCGGGCTGGCCCCTATCCCAGCAAAATGGCCGCTGAAGCCGAGTCCGAACGCATCGAAAGGACCCTGGGGATCCGCTGTGAGGCACCGCTCCGGGACGAAAGCCCGAAGAAAGATCCCTTTTCGCAGGGTGGGGCAGCAACGGGGCGTTGAGGCGACCCTCCCGGGGCTGGTGTCGATCCTGGCCGCAGGGATAATAAAAAAAACCCCATTGGTCACCCAATGGGGTTTTTTGTGCTAGCGGCTGATTACTTCATCATGGACTTTTTGAACATGCGCTCTACCTTCGAATTGGCTTCTTCAGCCTTCTGGTTGGCAGCATTCGCGGTGCTCATGGCCTGATCAGCGGTGCTCTGGGCAGCGCTGGCCTTGCTCAGGGCTTCATTGCCGGTGTTCTGGGCAGCGTTGGCCTTGGCCAGCGCTTCGTTGGCGGTGGACTGCGCGGCATCAGCCTTGGCAGCAACCTTGTTGAGGTCAGAAGTGGTAGCGCAGCCAGCGAGCCCCAAGGGCAGGATCAAGGCGGTTACTTTCAAAGCGGTGGACAACTTGCTCATAGCATGCTCCTTTGTTAGGTTGGTAACGAGCACATACAGCATAGCCAAAAAAACAACAAAACGCCAGCCGAGGGAGCAATGCTATTTAACCGGCATATTGCAGAATCGCCCAGAACTGCAAGGCCGTGCCGGCAATGACGAAAACATGCCAGACGGAATGGAAATATTTCCAGTGATCCAGCAGGAAAAAAAGCGTCCCAACCGTATAGGCGATGCCGCCGGCCGCCAGCCACCACAAAAACCAGCCAGGGGCAGCCTCGTAGAGGGGGACTGCGGCAAGGACGACCAGCCAACCCATGAGGAGATAAAGCCATAGAGAAACCCACTGATAGCGCGTTCTACCCACCGCCAGCAGGACAATGCCTGCCGTCGCGAGGCCCCATTCCAGGGCAAAAAGCGTCCAGCCCCAGGGGTCATGCAGGACCATGAGGGTCACCGGCGTATAGGTGCCGGCGATGAGCAGATAAATGGCGGAACGATCCACCAACTGAAAAGCCGCCTTGATGCGCCCCGGCGCCAGAAGGTGATAAATGGTGGATGCGAGATAGAGAAGAAGCACGGTAAGCACAAAAACGCTCACGCTAGCCACCGCCAGCCGGCTGCTGTGGAGCGCTGGGCCTGTCAACCAAAGAATGAAGACCAGCAACGCCAAGGCTGCACCTGCGCCATGCAACAGGCTATTGATCCATTCCTCCCCCCGCGTCTGCTCACGCTGCCCAAGGCCGGCTTCTCGCCCCATCATCCCCTCCTGCCAATCCCCTATGCCATGTTCACCATACTCCATCCCCTGGGCAGGGCCAAGGGCGATGCGAAAAACGGCAAATGCGTTTGCCGAGGACGAGCATGGACGGAAGCCGGCGATTTTGCCGACAGGACGTGACCGGCAGGGGAATCCCTTCCTCAAGGCAGCGCTTTGGAACCAGCGCGTAACATGCTGTTTATATTTATATTTTCTATCCCTTTGATTTCTTCCGGTTTTTATGTAAAATACTGTTCTTATTCATTTTTTGAGCATGGATTCCGCTAGGCCGACCCGGAATCCGGTCCTTATGACCAATTGCTCAGTAAGGAGGCCATATATGCTTCAACAACTTTCTGCCGGGCTGGCATTGGCTTTGTTTACCCTCATGCTGCCCAACAGCACGAACTTTGCGCAGCCGGATCTACCCTTGCACCTGCTGCAAAAGGTGGAGGCCAGTGCCAATGACCCACAGTGGGGAGGCGATGGCGCGGCCGCGACCGTGGCCAATACATCCACCGACCATGACGGGGCACTGCTCATGCACCATCAGGTCTTGTATCTGCAGCGGGTCACGGCCTATAACGCCGTCCCCGAACAGACCAGCAGCGACCCGGATATCGCCGCCTGCGGCCCCAATCGCCCGGATCAAGTTGCGCTTTCCCAGGATCTCTTTTTTCGCAAAAACGGCGGCAACCGCTGCGGCGAACAGGTGGCCATCGTGTTGCGCTCCGGCCGGGTGATTCGCGGTGTCGTCTGGGATACCATGAATCCCCGCTACCACATGGCGGCCGATATCCTCATGGGCAGTATCAGCAAGGCGCTGGACTTCGGCGTCAAGGAGGCGGAACTGCACTTCCTCAGCCCCCGCCAGCCCGCCGCCAGCCGCCTGTAAGCTTAGTGCCCGGGGTCTTAGAGCCAGCGCATGAGGCCCATTTCATAGGGATGGGTCAGCAGCGTGTGATAAGGAAAGATCCGGATCCGATAGCGCAAACTGCCGCAGAGATCCGGGATCAGGGCCAGTACGAAATGCTCCTGCCCCTGATCGTTCTGCCCGGCAGGGAGGAAGCGATAGCTGTCCGGGCTGCGTTGCAGGGCTTCATGGTCACGCTCCAGAAGCAGCTCCACCACCACGTCGGCGGGGTTCAAACCGCCCAGAACCACATCCAGGTGCAGTTCCATGCCCTGACCGAGCTGCAGGCGCTCGCGCCGCCCCTCCAGGGTGAGTAGGCGCACAAGGGGCCATAGCTCACGAATACGACTCTTCCATACTGACAGCACCTGGGCCGCGACAAAGCTATCCGCCGCAAAACGCCGCCCGTTACCGGCCGCCGGCCGATAGGCATCGCTGACATAGTCGGCCACCATGCGCTCGGCATTGAAGCGGGGAATAATGCTTTTCATGGACGCCTTGGACATCTTCACCCAACCCGGGGCGTAGCCGTAGCTACCCCGGTCGTAATAGAGGGGGGCCACCTCCTGTTCCAGGAGGGTATAGACTTCGTTGGCTTCGTCATGATAGCTGTTGCCACCACCGTCGTCGGGATGGGGCTTGATGCCCCAGCCGTTGTGACCGTTGAAACCCTCTCCCCACCAGCCATCCAGGACGCTCAAGTTGATGACGCCATTGGCACCGGCCTTTTCTCCGGAGGTGCCGCTGGCTTCCAGGGGGTATTCCGGATTGTTGAGCCAGACATCGACGCCGCTGACCAGGTGGCGGGCCAGAGCCAGGTCGTAATTCTCGATGACATGAACATGCCCCAGAAACCGGGGATCGTTGGCAAACCGGGCGATGGTACGCACCAGTTCCTGAGCGGGGGTATCGGCAGGATGGGCTTTGCCGGCAAAGAGGAAAACGATCGGGCGTTGGCTGTGCGTCGCCAGTTGCCGCAAACGCTCCACATCGTCAAAGAGCAGGGTGGCGCGCTTGTAAGTGGCAAAGCGCCGGGCGAAGCCCACTACCAGCACATTGGGATCAATGGGGTCGAGATGCCGCAACACCCGGTCCAGGCGCGCCTCGCCCATGCCGTTGCGTAGATGCTGTTCGGTCAGATGCTGGCGAACCGTCGTCAACATCTGACTTTTCAGGGTCTGGCGAATGCTCCAGAAGAGATGATCGGGGATCTGCTCCACCCGCTCCCAGAAGGGGATCTGCGAAAGCTGATTGCGCCATTGGCCACCCAGGAGACGATCCAGGGTATCCACCCACTCGGCAGCGAGAAAGCTGGGGATATGCACCCCGTTGGTCACGTAGCCGACGGGGTTTTCCTCCGCGGGCACCTCCGGCCATAGGGGCGCCAGCATCCGCGCCGCCACCTCGCCGTGAATCCGGCTGACGCCGTTTTGCCAGCGCGATCCCCGCACCGCCAGCGCCGTCATGCTGAAGCCTTCGCCGGGGTGTGCGCCCAGATCCAGGAATGCC
This sequence comes from Pseudomonadota bacterium, assembly GCA_021794385.1. GTDB lineage: Bacteria > Pseudomonadota > Gammaproteobacteria > Acidithiobacillales > Acidithiobacillaceae > Acidithiobacillus_B. The sequence goes on from JAJYQY010000082.1 coordinate 18,318, forward strand.
TGCGCCTCTACACCACACTCGGCAATCATCATCCCGAAATATTCCCGCACCATGTCGGCGGGAAAAATATCGTGCCCTGCAGGTACGGGGGTGTGGGTGGTAAAGACCGTGGAGGCGGCAACGGCCTCCAGGGCGGCGTAAAAATCCAGCCCCTGGCCAACCAGCTCGCGGATCCGCTCCAGCACCAGAAAGGCCGCATGGCCTTCATTGATATGCCAAACGCTGGGCGCCAGACCCACCGCCCGCAGGGCGCGCACACCGCCGACACCGAGGACGATCTCCTGCTGAATGCGCGTTTGCAGATCGCCGCCATAGAGACGATGGGTAATATAGCGGTCCTGCTCCGTGTTTTCCGCGATGTTCGTATCCAGCAAATAAAGGCGAATCCGCCCGACCTCCGCCACCCAGAGCTTGGCCTTGACGGCCCGGCCGGGAAAGCAGTCGAGGCTGATGAGCACCTCGCCGCCATCATGGCGCAGCACCGGACGCACGGGCAGGTCCTCAAAGCGGGCATTCGTATAATCGGCCTGCTGGTTGCCCTGGGCGTCGATGCGTTGGGAGAAATAGCCCTGCCGGTAGAGAAGACCCACGCTCACGAAGGGCAGCGACAAATCGCTGGCGGCCTTGCAGTGATCGCCGGCGAGAATGCCCAGCCCACCGGAATAAATGGGAAAACTTTCATGCAGGCCATATTCGGCACAGAAGTAGCCGATGAGATCGTCGGCACCAAACTCACCGGCCGGCCCCTGACTTTGCGGCTCCAGGAGATAGGTATCCCGCGCCGACAGGACACGATGATAGACATCGATGAACACGCGGTCCTGGGCTGCGGCCTGCAGGCGGCTTTCGTCCACCAGGCGTAGGAAGAGTTTGGGATTGTGACCCGTGGCCCGCCACAGGACGGGATCCAGGCGGGCGAAGAGGCTGCGGGTCTGGCGGTCCCAGCTATACCAGAGGTCTTCGGACAAATCCGCGAGACGTGCCAGTTTGCGGGGGATTTTGGGATTGACCTCAAGGAAAAAATTACTGGCCGGCATGCGTCACTCCCTTTACCATGAACTGCGCCGTCAATGGCCGATAGCCATGGCCGCTTCTACGGCGGCAATGCTCTTGGGCACATCGGCAGAAAGGATTTCGGGGCCGTCCGCCCCGATCAGGACGTCATCCTCGATGCGGATGCCGATGCCGCGCCAACGCTCCGGCACCGTCGGATTGTCGGGCGCAAAATAGAGACCCGGCTCCACTGTGAGTACCATCCCGGCCGCCAGGGCACGCCACTCCTTTTGATTGACCCGGTAATGCCCCACATCATGCACATCCATGCCGAGCCAGTGACCGGTACGGTGCATGTAAAAGGGCTTGTAGGCACCCGTTTCGAGGGCCTGGTCCAGACTCCCCGCCAGGACCCCTAGATCAATCAGTCCTTGGGCGAGGACTTGCACGGCAGCGTCGTGATAATCCGTCACCGGGCGGCCCACGAACAAGGCGGCCAGGGCGGCCTCCTGACTGGCCAGGACCAGTTCGTAGATCTCCCGCTGGGCCGGACTGAAGCGGCCATTGACCGGGAGGGTCCGGGTGATGTCGCCGGCATAGCCCCCCAACTCGGCCCCCGCATCGATGAGCACCAGATCCCCATCCCGCAGTTCGTCATCGTTTTCGGTGTAATGCAGGATACAGGCGTTGACACCGCCGCCGACAATGCTGGGGTAGGAAGGGGAAGGTGCGCCGAGACGGTGAAAGACGTATTCGATCTCCGCTGCCAGTTGATACTCGGTAAGCCCAGGGCGGCAGGAGCGCATGGCATGGCGATGGCCGGCACCGCTGATGCCCACGGCTGCGCGCAGGATCTCCGCCTCGGCCTCGTCCTTGAACAGACGCATTTCGTGGATCAGTTCGCTGACGTCCACTACTTCCCGGGGATAGCGGATGCCCTGGCGGATCTTCACCTTGGCCAGATTGCGCCAGTGCAGGACCCGGGCATCGAAGTCTGCCTGCCGGCCCATGGGGTAAAACAGGATCTCCCGATCCTCCAGCAGTTGCGGCAGGATCTCATCCACCTGGTGGATGTCCAGCACCCGATCCACCCCGCATTGCTCCCGCGCGCCCTCCAATCCCGCGCGCCGGCCTTCCCAGATTTCCCGTTGGGGGTCCGCGGGCCGACAGAAGAGGATCTGCTCCCCATCCGGGTGTCCGGGCGCCAGCGCCAGCAGCGCCTCGGGCTCGGTGAAACCGGTCAGGTAGGCAAAGTCGCTATCGGCGCGGAAGGGATATTGCACATCGCCATTGCGTTCCTTGACCATAGCGGTGGGGATGATGGCGACCCCTTCCCCCATTTGCGCCATCAGGCGGCGGCGACGGGCCAGGTAATCGGGGCGGGGCAAGGACAACGAACGCATGGGCAGACCTCCGTTTTGGTGTCCATTATGGCATAGCGGGCCACAGGGGGCGACGTCCTCAGGCGTCAAAGGCCGCCGCAATGGCATCCCCCAGGCGGGTCGCCGGGGCCAGGGTGAACCCCCGCGGCGCCGGCTCTACCCCGGCGCGGGGCAGAATCGCACCTTTGAAACCGAGCTTGATGGCCTCGCGCAAGCGGGTGGCGCTACCGGCCACGGCGCGCACCTCACCGGCCAAACCCAACTCGCCGAAGACGACCCGCCGACCGCTCACCGGGCGGTTGCGGAAACTGCTGAGCAAGGCCAGGGCCACGGCCAGGTCGGCCGCCGGCTCATTCACCCGCACCCCGCCGGCAATATTGACGAAGACGTCCTGGTCGAAAAAGGCGCTGCCGCCGTGGCGGTGGAGGATGGCCAGCAGCAGGGAAAGGCGATTGGGGTCCAGGCCGATGGCCACCCGGCGCGGGTTGGCCAGGGGGCTGGGAGTAACCAGGGCCTGCACCTCCACCAGCAAAGGCCGCGTCCCTTCCTGGGTGGCCAGGACCACACTGCCGGGCACCGGTCCCTCGTGCTGGGAAAGAAAGAGTTGCGAGGGATTGGCCACCTCGGTCAGCCCTGCCTCCTGCATCTGAAAGACCCCCAGCTCGTTGGCCGCACCAAAGCGGTTTTTGATGGCGCGAACGATGCGATAAGGGCTACCCGCCTCACCCTCGAAATACAGGACGGTATCCACCATGTGCTCCAGGACGCGGGGGCCGGCGATGGCCCCTTCCTTGGTGACATGGCCCACCAGCCAGAGGGTGCTGGCCTTGGCCTTGGCGTAGCGCACCAGGCGGGCTGCACATTCGCGTACCTGGGATACCGAGCCGGGGGCCGACTGCAGGGTATCGGTATAGACCGTCTGGATCGAATCCAGCACCACCACGGCGGGGATCTCCCGGCTGAGCAGGGCCTCGATGGCCTCCAGGTGATTTTCCGCCACCACCCGGATATGACTCGGGCCCAGGCCGAGACGCTGACCGCGTAGCGCCACCTGGGCCGCCGACTCCTCCCCCGTCACATAGAGCACCGGGCAGGTCTGGGCCATGTAATGGGCGGCTTGCAGGAGCAGGGTGGATTTGCCGATGCCGGGATCACCACCCAGCAGGATGGCCGCCCCGGTCACTTGCCCCCCGCCGAGCACCCGATCCAGCTCCACTAGGCCGGTGGCCATGCGCCCGGCGTCTTCCAGGGGTACCTCGTGCAACCATTGTGAGGGACTGGCGGTGGCATAGGCCGTATGGGCCTTGCCACTGCCTTTTTCCGCCCGTTGTTCCACCAGGCTATTCCAGGCGCCGCAGTCGGGGCAACGGCCCAACCACTTGTTGCTGACGCTGCCGCAATCCTGGCAAACGTAAACGGACTTGGCGCCGGTCACGGCACTCCTTCCCGGGGCACGCGCGCCTGGATGCGGCAGCTCAGTTCATAGGGAATGGTATCCAGACGCCCGGCCAGGCTTTCCACACTGGGGCCGGCGCTCCCCATGAGCACCACCGGGTCGCCCAAGTCGGCGCGCAGGTCCGTCAGGTCCACAAAAAGCATGTCCATGCTCACCCGCCCGAGGGTCACCGTGGGCTGACCGGCCACCCGTACCGGCGTTCCCGTTCCCGCCCCCCGCGGGTAGCCGTCCCCGTAACCCGCCGCCACCACCCCCACCCGCCGCGGGCTAACCGCCTGCCACGCCGCACCATAGCCCAGCCATTCCCCCGCAGCGAGATCGCGGATAGCGACCAGTTTGCTGCGCCAGGACAATACCGGCTGCAGGCCCAGATCTACGCCGTCCCGCCCGGGGAAGGGCGAGAGCCCGTAGAGCATGAGGCCGGGGCGCACCCAGGTGTAATGGGGTTGCGCCAGGGCCAGGATCGCGGCGGAATTGACCAGGGAGTGCTGCCCCTCCAGGCGGCCATCGGCTCCTTCCACGGCGGCGGCGAAGGCGTCGATCTGGCGCTGATTATAGGTGTCGGCGGGGGTATCGGGGCGCGCCAGGTGGCTCATGAGACCCAGCACGCGCCAAGCCGGAAAGGCCCGCAGCCGTGCATAGATCTCCGTCAGGGCGGCAGGGGCAAAGCCCAGGCGGTGCATCCCGCTGTCCACCTTGAGGAAGAAAACGGCGGCCGCTGCCCCGGCGCGTGCTTCGAGCCACTGCAACTGCCGCCAGTCATGCACGACGAGGATCAGTTGCAAGGCCAGAGCCAGATCCACCTCCTCTGCCGCAAAAAGACCTGCGAGGAGGACGATGGGCTGCTCCAGGCCCAGGGCCCGAAGCCGCTGCGCCTCCTCAAGGGAGGCCACGGCAAAGGCATCCACCCCCGCCTCTCCCAGCAACGGCGCGCAGAGGGCCACCCCATGGCCATAGGCATCGGCCTTGACCACGGCCATGATCCGACAACCCGGTGCCCGCGCCTTTACCACCGCCACGTTGTGCTGCAGGGCGCCGGCCGAAATCTGCGCAACGATGGGGCGGCTCATGGCTGCCGACACCTCGGGCAATCAGGCAGCGAAGGGGTCCATGGGCGGGGCATAGTTCTCAAAGCGGGTATATTCTCCAAAAAAGCTCATGCGTACCGATCCGATGGGGCCATTGCGCTGCTTGCCGATAATCACTTCGGCAACGCCCTTGACCTCCTCCTTGTCCTTGTAATAAACCTCATCACGATAAAGGAAAAGAATGAGATCCGCATCCTGCTCGATGGCCCCGGACTCGCGCAAATCCGCCATCTGCGGCCGCTTTTCGGTACGGTTTTCCAGCCCGCGGTTGAGCTGGGAGAGGGCGATGACGGGAATGCTCAGCTCCTTGGACAAGGCCTTGAGGGAGCGACTGATTTCCGAGATCTCGGCCACCCGGTTATCGGCACGACCCGGCACTTGCATGAGCTGCAGGTAGTCGACGATCACCAGGGCCAGACCGTGATCGCGCTTGAGGCGCCGCGCCCGCGACCGTAATTCCACCGGTGTCAGCGCCGCCGAGTCATCCACAAAGAGGGGCGCCGTGCTCAGTTCTCCCACCGCATGGGCGATGCGCGGCCAGTCGTCATTGCCCAGGGTACCATTGCGCAACCGGTGCTGATCAACGCGGCCCCGGGAAGAAAGGGCGCGGAGGACGATCTCCTCGATGGGCATCTCCATGCTGAACACCGCTACCGGCGCCTTTTCGATACAGGCCACATGCTCGGCGATATTCATGGCAAAGGAGGTCTTACCCATACTCGGACGGCCGGCGACGATAATGAGCTGCCCCGGATGCAGGCCCGAGGTCTTTTCGTCGAGATCGGCAAAACCCGTGGAAAGGCCGGTAATGCCCTTCTTTTCCCGGGCGATGCGCTCAATGCGGTCGATCACCTGGGGCAGGGCCGTTTTCAGTTGGGTAAAGCCTTCAGTGCCGCGCTGCTGGCCTTCGGCCAGGCGAAACACCTTGCCCTCCGCGTCATCCAGCAAGGCCTGCGCGTCGCGCCCCTCGGGATGATAGGCCAATTCGGCAATTTCCCGTCCCACCTGGATCAGGTCGCGCAGCATCGCCCGGTCGCGGACGATCTGCGCATAGGCCCCCACATTGGCCGCCGAAGGCGTCTCGTTGGCCAGCAGGATCAGATATTGCAAACCACCCGCATCGGCGAGCTGTTCGCGATTCTGCAGGTATTGGGAAACGGTGACGGCATCAACGGGCCGGCCTTCCCCCATCATGGCGGAGATGGCCGCAAAGATCAGTCGATGGCGACGCTCATAGAACGCCGATTCCGTCACTATTTCGGCAATTTGATCCCAACTGCCGGGATCGATGAGCACGGCGCCCAGAACCGACTGCTCCGCCTCCGCCGCATGGGGCGGGGCCTTGACGCCGCCGCCCGCGGCCTCACCCCTATCCATGTTCCGCCCTCATCCCACGCCCGGGGCGCGGCATCACGCGCGGCTGACGTGCACCATCACATCCAGCTCGACTTCCGGATGCAAATGCAGCCGTACGGGATACTCACCGATCCGCTTGAGGGGACCTTCGGCCAGGCGAATCTCGCTATGGGCCACTTCCTGACCCAGGGCCAGCAGTGCGGCACTGATGTCGTGCAAGCCCACCGAACCAAAGAGGCGCCCGTCCTCGCCCGCCTGAATGGCGATCTTGACTACCAGGTCGGCGAGGGCGGCGGCACGGGTCTGGGCCGCCTGCAAACGCCCCAGCTCGGCCTGTTCCAGGGCCGCCTTGCGCGCCTGGAAGGCTTCCAGACTGGCATTCGTAGCCACTACCGCCTTACCCTGGGGCACGAGGAAATTACGTCCGTAACCGGGCCGCACCTCCACCACATCGCCCAGCCGCCCCAACTTGTTAATGCGTTCCAGCAAGATCACTTTCATCAATCCATCCTCCCAAAAATCAAAGCATCACCCATCAGGAACGACGCGCAAAGATGCGTTCGCGCAAATGGAAAATTCGGTCCAGCAAGCCCAGAAAACTGGTGAGCAGGAGTACCTGCGACAGCAGCACCAGCACCACATAAAAAGCCACCAAGGCCATCCGCGGCCATGCCCGTGCGGCAAACCACAGGTGGATGAGACTCAGGCCCTGGAGCAAATAAAAACTCCCCAGGAGCAGCACGAGATTCTGCGCCAGCCATAGCAGTGGGCCGTGAACCACCCAGGTCGACAAAACGGCCGCCGAAAAGAGCCAGAGCGCAGGCTCGGGCGCCGTCCAGTCACGAAAAGAGCGCTCCGGCCGGGTATGAGCGAGCAGCCGGTCGCGCCAGCGGCTGGCCACCAGAGCGGCCAGCACCCAGAGCAGCCCCATGGCTGATGCCAGCAAGGCGGGCATCAGCCGCGCCAGTTCGCCCAGTATCTGCCGCTGTGCCGGCCCCAGATCCTTCACCACGGAGGCCGTGCCCCGCGTCACCTGCGCCTGCCAGAAGGCCTCCCCCTGCGCCCCGGGAATGACCCACAAGGTCAAGGCCAGAATCCCCAAGGCCAGTAACAGGGCGGCCCAAGCCACCCCCGACCAGTCCTGACGGCGAAGCAGGCCCTCTCCCAGCAAACGCCCCGGCAACCAGGCACCAAGGCCGAAGGCCAGGGCATAGCGGGGGTCCAGGGTGAAGAGCGCCGTAGCCGCACCGGCGATGACCAGCACCTCCAGGCTCTCGCGCCGCCCCGCCTGTACGACCACCAACGCCACCAGGCTGGCACAAAGCAAGAGCAATGGCCCGGCCAGAACCGGCAGCAATGCCGCAAGGGTAAACGCCATTGCCAGCGTCAGACCGGCTTGCCAACGCCCCCGCAGAAACCACTGCAAAGCCATCGTCGCATCAGCTCGCCCTACCACGGGGCTGCATCGCCCTCAGCGAACGACGTAAGCCAACAAGGCCAGAAAGCGCGCCCGCTTGATGGCTGTAGCCAGTTGCCGCTGATAGAGGGCGCTGGTACCGGTAATGCGACTGGGGACGATCTTGCCGGTTTCGCCCACATAGCCCTGCAATGTTTTCAGGTCTTTGTAGTCGATTTCCTTGACGCCCTCGGCCCGGAAACGGCAAAACTTCCGGCGGCGAAAGAAGCTGCCACCGCCGCCGCGCTTGTCACCATCACCGTCCCGATCCCTGTCCTTGTCTCGATTGAATGCCATATCCTGCCTCCTGCTTTATTCGGCTACCAGCTCATCGCTGGGGGTGGTTTCGCTTTCCGTCTCGGTCACCGCGTCATCGCTGCGGTCGCGGCGGTCGTTTTCGTCACGGGCCAGGGGCGAAGGGGCGGTGACGGCCTCGGTGCGCGCCAATACCAGGTGGCGCAAAACGGCGTCGCTGAAGCGGAAGGCATCTTCGAGTTCGGCCAGGGCGGCACCGGTGCATTCGACATTCATCAGGACATAATGGGCCTTGTGTGCCTTCTTGATGGGGTAGGCCAATTGCCGGCGGCCCCAGTCTTCCAGACGATGGATATGACCGCCGTCCCCTTCGATCATGCCGCGATAGCGCTCGACCATCTGGGGGACCTGCTCGCTTTGATCCGGATGGACCAAAAATACTATTTCATAATGACGCAAAATGCGCTCCTTGTGGTTCACGGTGGAGCCCGAACACCATTTGTTCGAGCAAGGAGATAAAGGTGAGGGCGTATTCTAATACGCGAGGCGGGAAAAACAAGGGGTTAAATCGGCGCGCGGGCGAAAAACCGTTTTGCCGCCGCAGCAAGCGAGCCCCCTGCAACATACAATGCCCATCAGGACAGGACGGCACTCAGACCCGCAATGCGCCTCGCCAGGGCGGTGGCTTCCGCCGCGGCAAGCTTCTCGGCGGGACTACCGCCCGCCAGCCCCGCCAGACGTTGGGCACGATCGTCCCAGGAACGGGGAGAGAGGGCGGCCATGGCCTGATTTGCCGCAGCGGGGTCATTACAGATCAAGAGCAGGTCGCAACCCGCCTCCAGCGCCACCGCGGCCCGCGCGGAGACATCGCCCAGGCCATGGGCCCCGCCCATGCTCAGATCATCGCTGATGATCGCCCCCGCAAAGCCCATTTGTTCGCGCAGGATATCCTGTAACCAATGCCGGGAAAAACCCGCCGGATGATCATCCACAGCGGGATAGAGACAATGGGCGGGCATGATGCCGGGAATGTCCGCCGCGATCAGCGCAGCGAAGGGGTAGAGGTCCGCGGCGGCCAATTCTGCCCAGGAGCGCCGGTCCACCGGCAGGGCCACATGGGAATCCACCGCCACCGCACCGTGACCCGGGAAATGCTTGGCTACGCCGCGCAAACCCGTCGGCGCCATGCCCTGCCAAAGCGCCACGGCCAGAGTGGCCACCACCTGCGGATCCCGATGCAGAGCACGGTCGCCGATGACCGCCGAGACCCCCCAGTCGAGATCCACACAGGGTGTAAAATCCAGATCGACCCCCAGGCTGCGCAGCTCTGTTCCCAGCAGACGCCCCCACTCCCGCGCCATGGTCACGGCCGGGGGCATCCCTGCCTGGTCCCAAAGGCGGCCGAGGCTGGCCTGGGGCGGAAAGCGCGTCACCCCTGCAGTCAAGCGCTGGACACGCCCCCCTTCCTGATCGATGCCGACGAGCAGGGAGGGTTGGCGCAGGGCGTGCAGATCGGCGCATAAAGCCTGCACCTGAGCCGCATCCACGCAGTTGCGTGCAAAGAGGATCACCCCACCCACCGCCGGATGCAGGAGTCGCTCCCGTTCTTCCGCCGTCAAAGCCGGCCCGGCCACATCCACCATCAAGGGCCCACGCGGGAGGACTGGCGTATTCATGAGGGTGGTGCCGCTGCCTTCTCATTGTCCCCCCTCCCCTCTCCTCTCTTGTCATCTCCTTGGATCAGGACGAGATTTTCCGGCATGGAAATGGGCAGGGCGATGCGGGGCGGTTGGCTGGGAATCCCGCGCACATGGACAGGAATGATCATCATGCTGAAACCGTCATGCTGCAGGCGGTCTTGGATAATAAAACTCACCTCGTCGTGGAGCAAGCCCCAGAAAGGGGTCTGGTAGGGTGTGTCGATAATACGGCCCGCAAAAAAAATGCTTTGCGGAAAATAACGGATGGCCACCTTGGCCAGTTCTTCCATGGCCTGAATACGGTCCGTCGCGTAGGTGGCAAACCAGGTGGCGGCCATGCCCTCGCTCTGGCAAAAAGCCACATATTGAGCCGCCTCCGCCTCGACATACACTTTCAGTTCTTCAATGGCCTTGACCCCCTTGAATTCGCCCTGGCCGACGATACCGGCGAGCAGGAAGACATAATTCTTGACGAAGCCGCCGACCATGCGATGGGCAGTCAGGAGGGTGTGCAAGCCCAGACCGTCGAAGCGGCTCACGAAAAATACCGCCGTGGCGCCGCGCGGATCCATCGGTAAAGGAGCACCGGGCTCCAGGCCCTCGGGCACTACATCCATCATCGTTTCATCGAGATCTTCGGTGATCTTGCTCAACGACTTGTAATGCCGATAGATACGATAACCCAGGACAATAACGATCCCGGTCACCAACAGGGTAAACCAGCCACCCTGGTCGAATTTCTCGAAAATGGTAATGGCCAGAATGCTGGCGGAAACGACAAAACCGGCTACACTCACGGCCAGTTTCATCAGCCACCGGGTTTCCGTCTCACGGCTGTTTGACCAATGGTGCGCCAAGCCCGCCATGGTCAGCGTAAAGGTGATAAATACGTTGATGCTGTAGAGCACGACCAGGACACCCACATGCCCTCCCGTCGCCAGCAGTATTGCTATGGACGCCGCGCCAATCAATAAAATACCGTTACGCGAAACAAAGCGATCGGAAAGATAGGAAAAACGCTCGGGCAGCCAGCGATCCACCGCCATGTTGGCCATGATGATGGGCGCGGTGATGATACCGGTATTGGCCGCAATATACAGCAGAAGGCCTTCGGTAAGGAGGGTAAATAGTACCGCATACTGTCCATAATCAATGCCGTCCACCTGCCAGCCATGGGTGACGGCATTATACAAAACCGCATTCAGGGTCTGCCCCGCATGCTCGTGGACATCATACATGAGGTATAAAAAAATCAGGCTTCCGGCCACCAGCGAGAGAGAAACGGCCAGATAGGTCATGGCCCGCTGGCCCGTTTGCACCCGCGGTTCGCGCATGATATGGACGCCGTTGGCCACCGCCTCCAGACCGGTGTAGGTTCCGCCACCGAGGCTAAAGGCGCGAAATATCAGGGCGATGATGAAGAGCCAGCCGTACTGCATGCTGTCGTGCCTTGCCCCGGCAACGGTATGGTTGACAATCTGCGGCACATCGCCCACATGGCTCATCAGCCCCCAGCCCAGGACCAGGATATGGGTGAGGATGAAACCCATAAAAATGGGCAGGAGGACTTTGATGGATTCCTTCATGCCGCGCAGATTGATAAAGACCAGGAAAAGCAATATCCCGACATCAAGATAAATGCGCTCCTGATACCAATAAGCAGGAAGAATACTCAGCAATGCCTCGGTGCCGGAGGCCACGGAAATAGCGGCGGTGAGAATATAATCAACAATCAGGGCCGAGCCACTCACCAGCCCGGCCTTGCGCCCGAGCAAGGTCGAAGCGGTGTGATAACCGCCGCCTCCGCCCGGAAATAGGGCAATGACCTGTTTGTATCCGGCAGCGATGATAAACACGGACACGGGAATACCAATAGCCAGGACCACCGAGAGATATTCATGCCCTTTCAAGGCATAGTAAATCTCCGGCGGACCGTAGGCCGATGAGGACAGGGCGTCGGAACCCAACCCCACCCAAGCGAGGAAGGCGGCCAGGGAAAGATTGTCGAATAGCTTGGGATTAAATACATTGACGGCCTGCGTAAAGCGGGGAAAGCGTATCCAGGCCATTCACGACCCCCCTGGGGAAAGAAAGGATTGAGGCGGTTCATCACCAATAAAAACCGGCACACCGACAGCAACTTGGGGAAACAGCGTCAGCATATCTTCGCTGCCCAGGCGTACACAGCCGGCAGAAACCGGCTTGCCGAGATGGGTTTCGTCGGCAGTACCGTGGATATAAATATAACGACGAAAGGTATCCACCCGCCCCCCCCGGTTGCGCCCCGGCTCCAGGCCGGAAAGCCAGAGGATACGTCCCAGGATCCAGTCGCGGGCCGGCTGCTCTGCGGCCTTGGCCGGCGTGTAGCACTCCCCCGTCCAGCGCCGCCCGCGCAAGATCGCGTTGCCGGGCAGCCCCTCGCCGATACGCGCCCGCACCACATGCCAGCCGCGCGGCGTGCAGCCGCTTCCCCGGCTTTCCCCCAGGCCATTGGCCGCCGTGGAGATGGGAAAGGTCATCGCCGCTTTCCGGCCCGTCATGATCCCCAACTGCTGCCGGGACACATCCACCCACAGCCACCGGCCTTGGGGATCAGCGCTGAAAGAGAGCAATGGATTCCACATGGGCAGTATGGGGAAACATATTGACCACGCCGGCGGCGACCAGCCGATAGCCGCGCACGTAGACGAGATACTCCGCATCCCGGGCGAGGGTAGCGGGGCCGCAGGAGACATAAACAATGCGCTCGGGATGCACCTTCCCCAAGGCCTTGAGGACCTCCATGGCACCGCTCCGGGGCGGATCAATGAGCATTTTGTCCACTCGGCCCCAGGCGCTCAGGTCCTCCGGGCCGATCCGGGTAAGATCAGCGACGGCAAAACGGGCCAATGCCTGCAGGCCGTTGCTTTGGGCATTTTCACCGGCCAGCGCCACCAGACGCGCATCGCCTTCCACACCCAGGACCTCCGCGCCCATACGGGCGATAGGCAGAGTAAAATTCCCCAGACCACAAAAAAGATCCAGGATCCGCTCTCCGGGACGCGGCTGGAGCAGGGCCATGGCACGGCGCACCAGGCTCTGGTTCATTGCCTGGTTGACCTGGGTAAAGACCAGCGGGTCGAAACGCAGGCTGACATTGAACTCCGGGAGCCGGTAACACAGGGGCGCCGGCTCCGCCGGCCAGACGCAGTGAATGGTGGCAGGGCCGCCGGACTGCAACCATAGTTGAACGCCATGTTGTTGCGCGAAATCCCGCATCAGCGCGACATCCTGACTACTCAGCGGCAGCAAATGACGGAAGACCAGGGCGACCACTTCGGGAGTCGTGGCCACTTCAATCTGCGGAATCCCCTGGGGCTCGCCGAGCTTCGCCACCAGGGCGCGCAGGGGGAGGAGCAGATGCGCGACGCGGGGATCCAGAGTGAAGCAGTAGTTCATATCCGCGACGTAACTGCTCTGGCGCTCGCGGAAACCCACCAGGGCGCCGCGACTCTGGGGCACCCGCACCGAAAGCCGCGCCTTGCTGCGATAGCCCAGACTGGGACCGAAGATGGGCGGCAGGATGCGCTCCGGCCGCACCTTGCCAATGCGCCACAGGTTTTCTTCCAGTTGGCGCTGTTTGACCGCGACCTGGGCGCCGGGTTCCAGGTGCTGCAGGGTACAGCCTCCACAGAGGCCAAAGTGCGGGCACGGCGGCGTCACCCGTTGCGCGGCCGCCCGCTCCACGGAGACTACTTCGGCCCGGTCGAAACGGCTGCTGCCCTGAAAGCGGCGGCTCCAGACGCGCTCGCCGGCCAGGGCCCCGTCCACGAAGATGACCTTGCCCTCCACCCGCGCCACACCAAAGCCATCGGCGTCCAGCGCGCTGATCTCCATCCGCTCGGGGGCGGCGTTACGGATCGGTTTACCCTTGGACATGAGGGAGGTTTTCGGGCCAGAGGGCAAGGAATTCGGCGAGGTGAGGCTCGCCACGGCTGACGAGATGGCTACGCAATTGCTCTTGCCGGGCCGCATAGCTCGCCCCATCGAGATGGCCGCGGGTGAGTTCAAAACGCAGATGGATCAGGGCGGTATTCAATACATCCACTTCACAATACTGGCGGATGGCGGCCATCTCCCCGGCCTGATAGCGCGTCCAGACCTCCCCGCCCGACATGCCCAGCTTGCCGGGCAAACCGAGCAGGAGGGCCATTTCCTGTAGGCGCACCACATTACGACCCTGAAAACCCGAGAGGACATCCATGAGATCCAGATGGCGCTCGTGGTAACGACTCAGGTAGTTGTTCCAGCGGTAGCTCTGGTCGTTCTGCCCCTGCTCCCAGTAGCGGGCAGCGGGGATGCCATGGAGCAGAGCACGATAATGCAAGACGGGGAGGTCGAAGGCGGCGCCATTCCAGGAAACCAGTTGCGGTGCATGGCGCTCGATGAACTGGAAGAAGGCCGCCACCAGACGCGGCTCATCGTCCTCCACTGCGCCAAAGCTGCTGAGTTTGATCTGCTCGCCATGCCACCATAGGGCAGAAATGGCAATGACCCGATGCAAATGGGGGCGCATGAATTCCGTGGCACCCTGGGTCTCGATCCGGCGCTGATGCTGCAGGAGTTCGGCCACGCCCTGGTCATCGCCGTCACGCAAGCCGTGGATACGCCGGCCGCCGGCTACGTCGGGGACGGTTTCAATGTCGAAAACCAGGGTATCGCGCAAGGATGGCGTGCTTATTTCTGCTGCCATTGCCCGGCACTGTTCTGAAACCATCTGCCCGGCGGTGCCTTGTTGATCCAGGCCTGGGCGAAGGCCTCCTGGATTTGTGCCTTCCACTCCGGATGCCCGTTGGCATCGGCTATCTGTTGATAGAGATTCTGCAGGAGGGAGTTGTTGGTAGACACCAGAGCACTGACCTGAGCCCGCTGGGCCAGCGGCACGGCATTCAGATCGCGGATGGCCACCAAGCCAGCGGCGGTGAAACCTACGGCACCGCTTTCCAGATACGGGCGCATCTGCGGCACGAAGTCTTCCAGACGATCCTTTGCCTCCACTACCCCGGGGCTGCTCGCATCCAGGTTGGCCGCTGCGCTGGCCTGCCCGCTCACCGTGCTGAATCCCAGATTCAGCACATATCCGGCAAGATGCCAGGGAGAGGAGAGCATGCTCAGCGGGCCCCCGGAGGAGCGGGTAGGCGCTGATACCGTCGGGGCAGCAGAGTTGCCCGGAGCCACCACCGCCGGGACCTTGGATTCGGCCTGGTACACCTGTTCCACCACCTTGTCGGCCAGCTTCTTGGCAGCGGCGGCGGGAAAGTAGATATTCACCGTCACACAAGCGCTCAGGGCCAGGCCCAAGGCCAGACCGAGCAGGGCTCGTCCATAGCGTCCGCTTATCGTTCCCGAAATTTTCATCGCTTATTCCCCTGTCTTTACCTGACTGTCTTTACCTGAGCCCCGGAGTGCATGGCCGTCGCCAATCGGGCCAGGAGCTCTGACCAGCCGACACGCTGATTGTACCCTACCACATCGACCCGTGGCAGCCCTTCTCCCTGTAAAATGACAAAACCCTTGTCCTCACGACCCACCCCGGAAAGCTCGGCGACATTGTCGTGGAGGGTGATACCCAGACCCAGATGGGCGTAGCGGAAGGTCTTGAACATGCGCAGAAAGAGGGTCTGGAAGAAACCGGATATCCCATTGCCGCCGCCCAGCCGGGTGAGGTTTTGCACCGCGGCCTGACTGATCCGTTGTGGTACTCCGGGGCTGCGCACCGTATAAAAACGCGCGGAAAAGGCGTCCGGCCGCCAGTTCAAGAGGCGAAGATCGTGGACGTCGCCATCGAGAACGCCGCTGATAAAACCAAAGTGAAAGGCCTCGGTAAGGGGTTTCAGTTGCAGACCGCGCATTTGGACATTGGCGGTGAGAACGGGGAAGGCACCCAGGAGATTGCGGATGTGCAGATCCTGTACCAGGACATTGCCACCAAAGGCCTGCGCCGAGAGTACGCCGGTAGTCTCCAGATTGCCCTGGGTGTAGCGCAATTCGGGGATGACCGCCGCCACCCTGCCGGTGAAGGGGGGCCAATGAAAGACAGTGGAGAGGGCCGTCAGATCTGCATTCTGCAAGGCTCCAGCCAGACGGAAACCGGCTTGGGTCCCGCCCCAGCTCCCGTCCAGTTGCTGCACCCGCAGCGACCCGCCCAGCAGGGCGACCTCCACCGGATGGAGCAGGGAGAATCCCTTCCGGACCAGGAGAAAGCGGCCATCCACCGGTCCCACGGGGAGACGATAGAGATCGGCGCTACGCCACGCCAGACTGGCCGGTGACGCCGGCCCTCGGGCTGCCCAGCGCCCCTGCGATGCCAGGCCCTGGACGGCGATGCGCCTTTGCGTATCCTGCAGGCCGGCGTCACTGATCTGCCAGGCTAGGGCCTGCAGGCCGCCCTGCCAATCCAGGGAGAAGCGCAACCTTCCCTGGGCCTGCAAATCGGCAGCCAGGCCGCCCGCAGCGGTAAGGGGCTTGACCCAGGTGGCATAAAAGGGCCCTGCCGCCAGGTCCGCATGATCAATCTTCCATAGCGCCACGCCACCCCGCCGCGGAAAGCGGGCCGTACCGCGGGCGGTCCCCAGTCCCGGCCACATGATCTGCCAGGCCGTCAGACGCAGTTCCCTTGCCCCGGCCTGCCAGCGCAAGCGGCTGGTAACGGGCTGCGCCGCCGGTGCGCTCCAGTACCAAGGGCTCCATAAGACACCACCCTTGCGCCAGCGCAGTTGCGCAGTACCGGACCAGGTCTTGCCCCGGTTGCCTTCGGCTGCCATCTCCAGTTGCACATCCTGGGCTGCCCGCAGACCGGCGGCATTGCTGAAGGCCAGGCCCTGCCCACGCAGATTCAGGGCAAAGTGCTCGGCCCCGGTCCAACGCACACCCGTCGCGCGCAGGGTCAGGGCCGTTTGTCCCTGCGCCCGCCAGCCCTTGGGCAGAAAACCGGCGCCGGCAAGGAGCGGCGCCATCTGCAGATCTCCCTGCCCATGGGCCGTCCAGCGACCTGCCACGCTGCGCCAATCCAGATTCAGCCAACCCGGCCCCTGGCCCTGCATCCGTAGCCGGACCGAGGCGTTTCCGCCGATCTGCAGCACTGCCGCCGAAAACTGCCCGCTGAGACCACCCCAGGGGCTGCCCTGTATGGCAAGCCGCCCCGGGGTGCAGGACCAGCCGGCCCGGCTCTCCAGCCGGGCGCAGTCCAGGGAGGCACCCGTCCACCCCCGATGGCGGGAAAGCTGCAGCGGGCCCGTATGCAACTGCACGGAGAATCCGGGCCCGGCGGGTTTGGCCGTAACGTAAACATTGTGTAGCGACCAGTTCACCCCCCTGATCTCGGCCGCCTGAATCTCCAGATCCGTGGCGCCGGCGGGTAGAGCGAGAAACAGGCCGAGGAAGGCCGCCAAGGCCACCCTCAGGCAGGACGGCCAAGGACGGAAAGGGATGACCTTTCGCGCAGCGGCGCAGATCCGGCAGATCCGGCTAGGCCGGGAAAACACCCGTAGAAAGATAGCGTTCCCCCCGATCACAAATGATGACCACGATGACACCGCTTTCCAGACTGGCCGCCAGGCGCAGGGCCGCAGCCACCGCTCCGCCCGAGGAGATCCCGGCCAGGATGCCCTCCTCCCGTGCCAGGCGACGGGTCATTTCCTCGGCCTCGTCCTGGGATACGTCAATGATACGATCCACCTGTTCCGGATGGTAAATCCGCGGCAGGTACTCCTGGGGCCAGCGGCGGATACCCGGGATCCGCGCCCCTTCCGTCGGCTGCACCCCGACAACCCTGATGGCCGGCTGTACCTGACGCAGGTAGCGTGCCGTCCCCATGATGGTGCCCGTAGTCCCCATGGCCGACACGAAATGCGTCACCGTCCCGCGCGTGTCCCGCCAGATCTCGGGGCCCGTCCCGAGAGTATGGGCCTCGGGATTGTCGGGATTGGAAAACTGGTCGAGCATGACCCCCTCTCCCGCCGCCACCATCTGCCGCGCCTGGTCGATGGCCCCCTCCATGCCGGTTTTTTCGGAAGTAAGGACCAGATCGGCGCCATAGGCGCGCATCACCTGGCGCCGCTCCACACTCATGTTCTCGGGCATGATCAGGGTCATCCTCAGCCCCTGCATGGCCGCCACCATGGCCAGGGCGATGCCGGTATTACCGCTGGTAGGCTCCACCAGGCGCATCCCGGGGGTCAGGGTACCCCGCTCCAGGCCGCGACGAATCATGTTCAGGGCCGGGCGATCCTTCACCGAGCCACCGGGGTTGTTGCCCTCCAGCTTGGCGAATATCTGCACCGTCTTTTTCGGGGCGACCCGTTGCAAGCGGCACAACGGGGTATTGCCCACCAAATCTTCCAAACCGAACATCTCTTCCCTCCCTTGCCTCTTGCCCCACCATCATACGGTGCCCCCAGCTTTCTGCGAAGCCTCCATGCCGACAGCCCCGGACACCCAGCGCGGCGCAATCCGCCGAAGTTCCATGCTATAGTTTTCCCCCTCGGCATCAAACCGTATATGGTTCATCCCCTGAAACGAGGGCAAGGGAATCCCATGACCACCATCCACCATGAGCACCATAAGCACGAAAATATCGGCTGGCTGCGGGCCAGTGTCCTGGGGGCCAACGATGGCATCCTTTCCACGGCCAGCCTCCTCACCGGCGTGGCAGCAGGCGGGGCCGACCATCATCAGATCCTCCTGGCCGGTGTGGCAGGGCTGATCGCCGGCGCCCTGGCCATGGCCGCCGGCGAATATGTCTCGGTGAGTTCCCAGGCCGATACCCAGCGCGCCGATCTCGAAACCGAAAAGCGCGAACTGGCGAAAAATCCCCATTCCGAGCTACGCGAGCTGGCGGGTATTTACGAGCAACGCGGCCTGGAACCGGCTCTGGCCGAACAGGTGGCCGAACGGCTCATGGCTCACGATGCCCTGGGCGCCCATGCCCGGGACGAACTGGGTTTAACCGCAATGGCGGCGGCGCGCCCCATCCAGGCCGCCCTGGCCTCCGCCGCCTCCTTTGCCGCCGGCGCCATCGTGCCCCTGGCGGCGGCGGCTTTTACGCCGCTGGCCTGGATCTTCCCCGGCATCTTCGGCAGCGCCATCATCCTGCTGGCCTTTCTCGGCGCTCTGGCGGCGCGGGCCGGGGGCGCAGCCCCGGGGATCGGCGCCCTGCGGGTGACTTTCTGGGGCGCCATCTCCATGCTGGTCACCGCCGGAGTAGGAACCCTGGTGGGCCATGTCGGCCTCTAACCCCGGTTCGGCATTTTCCGCTTTTCAGGACAGCAGCGATGAACACTGAAGCGATCCGCGGGGCGCCATCCTGGCATATCCACCCCGACGCCGAGGCCCTTACCAGGCATCTCGCCCGCGCCATTGTCCGCATGGCCGACGCGGCCATCACCGCGCGCGGGGCCTTTCACCTGGTCCTGGCGGGCGGCAATACGCCGCGGGCGGTCTATGCCGCCCTTGTCTCCGGAGGACGGCGCTGGGACGCCTGGCACCTCTACCACGGAGACGAGCGCTGTCTCCCCCCCCAAAACCTCCAGCGCAACAGCCGCATGGCGGAAAGCGTCTGGCTGCAACATGTGCCCATCCCCCGCGCCCAGATCCATGACATTCCCGCCGAAATGGGGGCGGAGGCGGCCGCTGCGACCTATGCGACCATCCTTCCCCCGCAGCGCTTTGATCTCGTCCTCCTCGGGATCGGCGAGGACGGCCATACGGCCAGCCTCTTCCCCGGCCAGCAATGGGGACTGGATCCGACAACGCCCGCGGTGCTCGCTGTCCACAATGCCCCCAAGGCCCCCGCCGAACGGGTTTCCCTCAGCGCCTGGCGCCTGCAGCAGAGCCGCGAGATCTTCTTCATTGCCACCGGCAGCGGCAAGCGCGATGCCCTGGCGGCCTGGCGGCGGGGGGAGGAGATCCCCGCCGCACGGGTGGGCGTGGGGGCCACGGTATGGCTGGACGCGGCCGCCTGGCCCGAAACGTAACCGGGATATGGTGGTTGTACCATCAAGATGCAGCAACGCTCAGGCGCGTGCGCCGCTTTTCTTGACCATCTCCAGGGCCGTCCCCACTACGGCACCGATATTGCCCAGATCGGCGGGGATCACCAGGGTGGTTCCGGCCTTGGCGAGATTGCCCCATTTTTCGATGAAATCCTTGG